>JBOHIG010000249.1:0-11945 GCA_050725815.1 Xanthobacteraceae bacterium | reverse complement strand
CCAGGCCATGGCGGGCGCGATTTCGAACATCCCGGGCGGGCTGTTTGTCGATTCGTTCGGTCGCAAGGGGCTGCTGATGGCGGTCTCGCTGTTCTGGATCGGCGCGCCCTACCTGTTGATGGGCTTCTCCCACGACTACTGGCTGCTGCTGAGCTGCGCGGCCCTGGTCGGCATCGGCAACAACCTCTGGCATCCGACGGCCATCCCGCTGCTGGCGCAGCGTTACCCGGACCGGAAGGGCCTGGTGGTGTCGATCCACGGCATGGGCGGCAATGTCGGCGACGCGCTCGCGCCGCTCGCAGCCGGTGCGCTGCTTGCCGTGCTGAGCTGGCGCCAGGTCGTCGTGGTCAACGTGATCCCGGGCATCCTGATGTCGATCGTGCTGCTGGTGACGCTCGGCCGCAGCCTCGGGGCGCCGGCTCCGGTTTCGGCCGCTGCCGGCAAGCCCGCGAGCAAACGCTCGCTGCGCGACACGATGCGCGATTTTAAGCTGTTGCTTGGCAACCGCACGCTCATCTTCCTGTGCACCAGCACAATCTTTCGTTCCATGACCCATGGCGGCTTGCTCACCTTCCTGCCGCTGTTCCTCGCCACCGACCTCGGCTATTCGCCACTTTGGATCGGCGCCTGCATGGCGGCGTTGCAGAGCGCGGGCTTCATCGCCGCGCCGATCGCGGGCCATCTCTCCGACCGGCTGGGCCGGCGGCAGATCGTGATGAGCAGTCTGACCATGACCGCGGTCATCATTGCGGCGATGGTGATTGCGGGGCGCAGCAACGCCTTTGTGTTCTTCATCGCCTTCCTGGGGTTCTTCTTCTTTTCGATCCGCGCGGTGCTGCAAGCTTGGCTGCTCGACGCCACGCCCGCGAACATGGGCGGCTCGAGCATCGGCGTGCTGTTCGCGATCCAGTCGTTCGGTTCCGGCCTCGGGCCGATCGCATGCGGCCTCATCGCAGACCGGTATGGGCTGCTGGCGACCTTCTATTTCCTGGTCGGCACCATCATCGTCGCCAACATGCTGATCTTCTTCACGCCGGTCGGCGATAGGCGCCCGGAGGACAAGCCGCGCTTCGCGGGACAGCCGGCGGAGTGACTTGAGAAGTCGTCCTGAACGGACCAATATGGGCGCGCTGCGCTCACAATGTCTGTGATTGGCTGAAGTGGACACCGCGCAGGCGCTCCGGCGGCTGTCCGAGATCGACCGAAGCGGAACCCTGCGGCCGCGACGGAACGCCCTGGGACGTCAACGCCGCGCTCATTTGCCATCATTCAGCCAAAGCTTTTGCAATATTGGACATTGCAGCAGGGGCAGGGGGATTTGCAGGGGAGGGGGAATTGTTCCTAGCACGCCGGTTTGCTGCCGCGGTGACAGCATCGTTGCTGGTCGCGGGGGCATTTTTTCTTCTCCTTTTCGCAGCAGTGGAGTCGCGGGCAGCGCCGTCAGGCAACTGCGAAGACGCGACCGAGCTTGCGGTCTTGCCCTCGCCGGTCGCGCCGTGGAAGGGCGCGCCCTTGCGCGTCCTCTTCGCCGCCGAGAAACCGCTGGAGGGCGAGCTTTCGCTGATTGCGCCCAATGGACGGGTCGCAGCCAAATCGCGTCAGCGGCACGGCGGGCCGCCGTATTCCTGGTTCGTCGAGGTCGCGAAGCCCGCCGCGGGGACGTGGCGCGCAAAGCTTGCGCGCGACAACGCGCCGGCCGGGTGCAGCACGATCACGCGCGAAATCGTTGTGCGCGACCGCGAACCGCCGCGACCACGTGCGACGTCGGGGAGCGTATGGCCCTTGCGCAATACCTGGAATCGCGAGACCGAGAATTTGTATTCGGCGTGGATCGAGAAGCTTTTCGACGCGCCTCTCGACGCCACGCTGTCACGGCCGGCGCTGCATGAAGTGCTGCGCGATCGATCGCGCAACTTCCTGTTCAATCATCTGGGTCTGCGCGAAGACTCGATGAGGATGGTCGTCCGCCCCGACTGCGCCGACCTTCCGTACTTCTTGCGCGCGTATTTCGCGTTCAAGATGGGGCTGCCGTTCGGGTACTCGAAGTGCTCGCGCGGCGGCGGCGGTCAGCCGCCGAAGTGCCACGCTTGGTGGAATATCCAGAATCTCGAGCCGCCTCCCGCGCCGCCCGAGCAAGCGCGTCCCGCTCCGGCTGAAACAGGAAGCGTGGCCAGCAGCCCATTGGATTTATTCCGCCAGCCCGCCGCGCAGCCAAAGAGCCCGCCTGCCGCGAAGCCGCCTGCATCTCCGCGCAAGCCGCCGCCCGGGCTGGCGCCGGCGTTCGGCTGGTATTTGCGGATTATCGCCGACGGCGTCCATTCCGGATCCGGGCGAACGCGGGCCGCCGACAACAACACCGACTATTATCCCGTGGCGCTGAACGAGGGGACGCTGCGCCCGGGGACCATGTACGCCGACCCATACGGGCACCTTCTGGTGCTGGTACGGCGCGTGCCGCAGTCGGACGGCGCGGCGGGCGTCTTCCTCGCCGTCGACGCGCAGCCCGACGGGACGGTTGCGCGCAAGCGGTTCTGGCGCGGAAATTTCCTGTTCGCCCAGGATCCCGCGCTCGGGGGCCCCGGGTTCAAGCGCTTCCGGCCGGTTGTGCGCGACAAGAATGGCGCCTTGCGGCGGCTGACCAACAACGAAATCGCGAAACATCCGCAGTACGGCGACTATTCGCTCGAACAGTCGAAGCTGGGGATCGAGGCCTTCTACGACCGCATGGACGACGTGATGTCGCCGGCGCCGCTCGATCCTTTGCGTGCGATGAAGGAGGCGATCGCGGCGCTCGAAGAGCAGGTGAAGGCGCGCGTGACGTCGGTCGAGAACGGCCGGAAATACCAGAACAGCGGGCGCGGCGAGGCGAGCATGCCGGAGGGCGCGGCGATCTTCGAGACGAGCGGCCCATGGGAGGACTTCTCGACGCCGTCGCGCGATCTGCGTCTGTTGATCGCGATCGACGTGGTGCGTGATTTTCCGGAGCGCGTTGCACGGCGGCCGGAGCGGTACGCCATGCCGAAGGACAAGAGCGTCGCGGACGTGAAGGCCGAGTTGCAGCGCGTGCTCGTGTCGGAGTTGTCGGCGCGCAAGTTTACATATCCGCGCAGCGATGGGTCCGCGTGGACGCTTACGGTCAAGGATGTGCTCGACCGCGTGACGTCCCTCGAGATGGCGTACAACCCCAACGACTGCGTCGAGCTGCGATGGGGCGCGCCGGCAAAGAGCGACGAGGCATCGACGTGCAAGCGCTATGCGCCGCGGGCGCAGCGCGCGAAAATGACGGAGTACCGCCCGTGGTTCCGCGAACGGCGCCGGCCGCCGCGCGGCTAGTGTCCGATTCTAACATTCGCATTCCGTTTGGGCAGGCGACTTTGCGAATGTTAGAATCAAAGGACCACTAGCGCATGATTCTGGATCGCAGGGGTGGGATGCAATTCGATTGGATGAAGCGGCGGAAGTTCATCACTCTCCTGGGCGGCGCGGCCGCCTGGCCGCTTGCGGCGCGTGCGCAGCAGCCGGCCGAAGCCGGTATTGACGCAAGAAGGAACGGATTCGATCCGCGCATCACGCCCGCGCGACGCGACCTTGCGGCAAAGCATCTCGCCGGTGCTGTAGACGCGCAGCGCTTCGTCGAGGGGAAGGCATACGAGATTGACGCTCCACAAGCGCCCGTACGCGGCGCGCCCTCGCATGAGGCGGAGCTGCTGACGGAAGCCCTGAAGGGCGAGCGGATCACGATTTACGACATCGGCGAGGACGGCTGGGCGTGGGGACAGCTCTCCGGCGACGGCTATGTCGGATTCGTGCCGGCGAGCGCATTGCGCGCTCCCGGACCTCATGCGACCCACAAGGTGACGGCGCTGCGCACCTTCGTCTTCCCGGGACCTTCGATCAAGCTTCCGCCGACGGAAACGCTTTCGTTCGGCTGCCAGCTTGTCGTTACACGCATGGACGAGTCGTTCGCGATGACGGCCTCCGGCGGTCATGTGCCCGTCTTCCATCTCGCGCCCATGGGGACGGTCGAAAGCGATTTTGTCGCGGTTGCCGAGCGGTTCTTGGGCATACCCTATTTGTGGGGAGGAAAGACCAGTCTCGGCATCGACTGCTCGGGATTGGTGCAGCTTGCGCTCGCCGCCTGCGGCATCCCTTGTCCGCGCGACACCGATATGCAGGAGCGGGCTCTGGGCGGTGCGCTCGCGCGCCCGCACGCGCTCGAGCGGCTGCGGCGCGGCGATCTTGTGTTCTGGAAGGGGCATGTCGCCATCGTGCGGGACGAAGCGACGCTGGTGCATGCCAACGCCTCCCGCCACATGGCGGTCGCCTTCGAGGCGACCGCGGCGGCGATCGAGCGCATTCGCGCAATCGCCGGTGAGGTCACCAGCGTGCGCCGCCTGCCGCCGCCCTCGTGATCCTCCTTTTGCCGCGGCGCATGAGTCCGCTCTACTTGGGCTGCGCCTCGATGACGATGCCCGCCAGCGCTTTCGGATCGGGTGGCAGCTCCTTGTCGCCCGCAGGCATGTTGCTGACGGCGAACATGTGCGCGATGGCGTCGATGGACTGTTGGTCGTTAATCGAGCCCGGATTGTCCGGCGGCATCTTCGTTCGCACATACGTAAAGAGCGCGGCCACCGTCTGCCCCGCCCACTTGCGCAGAAAGGTCGCTCGCGCGATCGCGGGTGACGGCGGCTGGTCCGGCTGACCGGCGCCATTCAGCCGCGAGCCGTGACAATGGGAGCAGGCGCCCGAATAGAGCTCCTCGCCGCGCTCGTTCTGAGCCGCGGTGTAGACGCCACTCCAGACCGACACCTTCTGCTCCGCCGCCACCGCAGCCGGAGCAGCGAGGGCCAACGCGGTCGCAGTCGTTAAGGACGCCAGCAACACCGCCCATGTAATGGCCTTCATCGATTCCCCACCTTTCCGCGTCAACCGTTGATCGTTCTGGTGTCGTCCATTCAGTCCGCAACCTCGTCCGGAGGAGTCCAGGGAGGATCCACATCAAGCTCTGCTTTGGTGACCATGTCGGCCGTCACCTCGACGGCGATGCTGACCGGAACGTATTTGGACCCCGAAATCAGGACGTCGTATTGGCCTTTGCTCACCTTGAGCTTCGCGATGCCGTTCTTGTCGGTCAACCCCCGATAGGGATGCATGACCACGCGCGCCCCCTTGATCGGAATCTGTTTGTCTCTGTCGACGGCCTCGACGGTGACCTCGCAGTCGGGCGGGCTGACGACTCTAACGGCCATGGCGAACGAGCCGGCCGCATGCGGCAGCTCCGAACTCCACGCGACTGTATTGACCCCCCATTCATGGTTTCCGGCCGTCAGCGGCGCTTCGGCTTCAATCTCTGCGAAATAGAGCGCGTCGGTGCCGGGCCAGACGTCGTGGCCAAGATTTGCTGCACCGACTTGCGCGCCTTGGCGGTCGACGATGTTCAATGCTTGGCCGGCCAGATCGCAGCCGGCCGAGCATTTGACGCCGACCGTGAACTTGAAACGCTCGCCCGCCACGATCGTGGAGGGCACATCCCAGACGTTCAGCAGCGCCGTGTGCGGCTTGACGACGAAACGAAACTCGGTCGAAGTCTGTTCATGCGAGGCTCCGTCCTTGTCCGCCACGACAAGGACAGCCCGGTAGACGTGTTCTCCCGTAACACGCGGCGCTGCCAGGACGATGTCGTTCGTTTCGTACGCTTCGCCCTCTGACTTCGCGAGCTTGGCGCTCGCCAGCTCGGCGTCTTCGGGATTTCGAATCGAGATGCTCGGTTTTTTCAGGCCACCCTCGTGAGAACAGTCGAGGCGGACCTTGAGCGTGATATCGGCGCCGGCATCCACCTCATCGGGCGAAACCTCGACCGTGCAGATGCAATGATCGTTCTTCATTTTGGTTCCGGCAGCGTGACGCAGGCGTGCAAGTCTCGCGGCAGACGCATGATCCGGCGGGGCGAACCCCATCGGATCATCATGCAGACGTTAGTGTTAGGCCCGCTCTTGCGCGATGCTGCTGCCGGCGATGTAGCCCTGGACCAGGGCTCTGCCCAGACCATGCTGGTTGCCGCCGCCGCTGGCTTCTCCGCCGGAATAAAGACCGGGGATGACCGCGCCGTCCATGTCGACGACCTGAGCCTTGCCGTTGATCCGGAGGCCTCCATAAGAGTCGTGCCAGACCGGACAGATCGAGGCGGCATAGAAGGGCGGCTTGTCGATCTTGTGCATCGGGGCGTCCTTCCCGCGTCCGAAATCGGGATCGGAGCCCTCGTCCACGTAGGAGTTCCACTTGCGTACCGTCTCCTGGAGGTACTTCAACTGGACGCGTTGGAACTCGTGGCGCGTGTGGATCTTCCGGGCCAGTTCCTCGATGGTGTCGGCGCTGAAGAAATAGCCGTTGTCGGCGGTATAGGGGGCGCCAATGTCCCACCCGTCACGTTCGAGCGTGCCCTTGTCGAAGATCGCCCACAGCGGCCCTGAATAGTAATGCGGGGCCTGCGAGCCCTCATTCATCGCCAGGGCGGCATCCAGAGCAGGATGACAGTTGTACATCTGCTTGACCCAGGCGGGACTGCAGTTGCGCCAGTCGCCCTGGACATGCTCGAGCGACTTTGTCGGCGAGCCGACGCGTGGCCCGCCCGGCCATACCGGGGTCCCGTAGCGCTTGGCGATATCGAGCTCGTTGTAGAAGCGCTTGCCCACCTGGTTCACGGCGATCAGATGTTCGTAGGAGCTGGTGCCCAGCGTGATGCCCGTGGATCGGCGGAACGGGAAGGTCGGGTGCCCCGGAAGCATGTCGGTGTAGGAGTCGCGCGTCGCCAGTCGCGTGGGGATGTGATACGTGCTGGTGATCGAGATGTTCTGCTGCATTCCCGAAAGATTGGCTCCGATCCGCATGCCGGCGATGATTCCGCTGGCGTCCTGTCCGTGCGGACCGAGCAGGGCGAAAGCGCTCGACACGAACGCGGGCTCGCTGAACGCGGGGTAGAACATGCTGCGGAACTGCGGATTGGCGCCGTGGCCGCCGCTGCCGATCATGACCGCCACTTTCGCCCGGATATGAATGGTGGCGCGGCGCTCGTCGACGTTGCCGTTCTGTGAAAGGCTTTCCAGGCGCGCGCCGGTGTTCGGGTCGAAACGCGGCGTATAGCTGGCCTTGATGCCCAGCACCCGCCCCGAGAACTGCTGCTCCCGGATGACCTCGGTCATGCGCCGGTTGAGCATGAACTTCACGCCCTTCTCCCGCGCGCTGAACTCCAGACACCGCGTGAGAGCGGCGCCGTTCCAGACAGCGTTCGGTCCGACGAACTTGCTGGCGTTTCCCATGACGCGCGGCGCGAAGTGACTTGAGCTCTTGCGGGCAATTCCCGCGTCCTTCCGCGTGACGGTTCCCGCCTTGATGTCCGTCTTGTCGCCCAGCATCAGGAAGGTTATCGCGCGCCTGGCGCGCGATATGCCGCCGGTCGGGTGCGTGCCGGTAATCCGCGAGAAGCGGACGTAATTGTCGATAAGGAATTGCCTGGTACCATAGCAGTTGTCCGCCCAGGCGCGATGGAGTTCGCGCTCGTTGTGGCGATAGGGAGCTTGGGCGCCGGAATCGAGGACGGACCAGTCGGTCACGTCCCGGAACAGGAAGTCGGTATCTTCGGTCATATCCTTGGGTTGGTGCAGCACGCCAACCTTGATGAAACCCTCCTTGTCGCCTTGCCCGGCGATGTCCCGCTGTTGCACCGGGTCGCCGCCACCGAGAGAAACCTGGCCCCCGCTGTGCAGCATCTTGCCGCCAACGTCGAAGTTCTGATCGACGATGAGCACGCGCAGGCCGGCGTCGCGCGCCCGGATGGCGCAAGGCATTCCGGAAGCCCCCGAACCGATGACGATAACGTCCGCTTCGTAGTCCCACTTGATGCCGTCAGCGCCCTGCGCGGAGGTCTTGGCGACGCTGCCGCCGAGCGCCGCGGCACTGACGCCGGCAACCGCACCTTGCTTGAGGAAATTTCGCCGGCTGACCGACTTGTCTGGCTTGCGCTGCTCCGGCTTGCTGTCGCGTTTCCTCGCCATGTCTTCCCTCCCTGCTGCTATCGACGCCCATGCTCGTTTTCAGCGAGCGGAGCCGATCCCCGAACGGATTTTGAGCAAGCTTACCGCCTCGGACGAACGTAGGAAAGTGGCGATGACGCGAGGAGAGCCGCGCGTCGCCGGTCAGCCGGCGGGGTAATCCGCCGATTCTGGCGCGCTTTTTTTGCAAGCTTGAGTGCGCGTCGGCTTCAGCGACGTGCAGCGGCGGTCCATTACCGCCTGACGCACGTATGTTGGCTGTTGATGATGGCCTGCGAGTTTGTGGCCTCAAATGTTACCGTCGGCCTGTAACCAGCAGGGCAGCGCGTTGCCATCCAGCCCGTCGCCCGAGTTTCGTCGCGGCTGAGCCCACTGTTGAAGCGTTGGTCGGGCGGCATCACCCGATCAATGCGACTCCTTGCGTGGTCCAGGGGAAGTCGTGCGGTGTCACACTTGATCAGACGCTCCCCACCGTCTTCAGCCTCGCCCGCGGGTGGATTTCGTTTTGCGAGAGCACCGGTGTCTGGGCGCGGAAGCGCTCCACGATGCTGCGCACGAACGGGCGTGCGGCGCCCGAGGTGACCAGCACGGGCGCTTCGCCCTCCCTGGCGGCTTCCTCGAAGCGCTCGCGCACCAGCGTGATGAATTCGGTCAGCCGCGACGGCTGTATCGCCAGCGAACGGTCGTCGCCCTGGCCGATGATCGATTCCGCGAAATTCTGCTCCCACTTGGCGGTCAGCGCGATGATCGGGAGGTAGCCGTTTGCGCTTGTGTATTGCGCACAGAGCTGGCGCGAAAGCCGCGTCCGCACATGCTCGGCCAGCGTCGCCGGATTGCGCGTGAAGGTGATGGCGTCGGCGATGCCTTCGAGGATGGTGGCGAGATCGCGCACCGAAACGCGCTCGGCCAGCAGCATCTGAAGCACGCGCTGGATGCCGGAGAGGGTGATCTGCGACGGCACGATGTCCTTGACCAGCTCGCTCTGATCCTTGGGCAGGTCCTTGATGAGCTTGTTCACCTCCGCATAGGAGATGAGCTCGGAGACATTGGTTTTGATCAGCTCCGTGAGGTGCGTCGAGAGCACGGTCGCGGCATCGACCACCGTGTAGCCTTTGATCGCGGCGTCCTCCTTGAGTGCGGCGTCGATCCAGGTGGCCGGCAGGCCGAAGGTCGGCTCGGCGGTGTGGATGCCGGGCAACGTCACCTGCGCGCCGGCGGGGTCCATGACCATGTGCTGGCCGGGGAAGATGCGGCCGGTGCCGGCGTCCACTTCCTTGATCTTGATGACGTAGCTGTTGGCCTCGAGCTGCACATTGTCGAGGATGCGCACCGCCGGCATGACGAAGCCCATCTCGATCGCGAGCGAGCGCCGCAGCGCCTTGATCTGCTCGGTCAGCCGGTCGGTGCCGTCGGGCGAGTTGACCATCGGCAACAGCGCGTAGCCGAGCTCGATCTTGAGGTCGTCGATCTTGAGCGCGGTCGAGATCGGTTCCTCGGCCGGCGCCGCCGCCTTCTTCTCGACTTCGGCGGTTTGCGCCTCGGCGGCGAGCGCCTGCTTCTGGCGCTTGTCGGTGTAATAGGCGAGCGCCCCGGCGCCGCCGGCGAGCGCAATGAACGGCAGTGTCGGAATACCGGGCAGCAGCGCCATGACGCTCATGACGGCGGCCGACATGCCCAGCGCCTTGGGGTAGCCGGAGAGCTGCGCCACCAGCGCCTTGTCGGCGGCGCCGGTCACGCCGGCCTTGGAGACCAGCAGGCCCGCCGCCATCGACACGATCAGCGCCGGCACCTGCGTCACCAGGCCGTCGCCGACGGTGAGCAGCGTATAGGTGCGCGCCGCCTCGGCGAACGGCATGCCCTGTTGCGCGATCCCGATGATCATGCCGCCGATGATGTTGATGAACACCACCAGAAGGCCGGCGATGGCGTCGCCGCGCACGAATTTCGAGGCGCCGTCCATGGCGCCGAAGAAGCCGCTCTCGTCCTCCAGCGCCTTGCGGCGGGCGCGCGCCTCGCTCTCGTCGATCAGGCCGGCGGAGAGGTCGGCGTCGATCGCCATCTGCTTGCCGGGCATGGCGTCCAGGTGGAAGCGCGCCGCCACTTCCGCGATGCGCCCGGAACCCTTGGTAATGACGACGAAATTCACGATGATCAGGATCGTGAACACGATCACGCCGATCACGAAATTGCCGCCCATCACGAGGTTTCCGAACGCCTCGATGACGTGGCCGGCTGCGCTGGTGCCTTCATGACCGTGGGACAGGATTAGGCGGGTGGAGGCGAGGTTGAGCGCCAGCCTCAACATCGTCGAGATCAGCAGCACGGTTGGAAAGGCGGAGAATTCGAGCGGCGTATGAATGAACAACGCCGTCATCAGGATCAGCACCGAGAAGATGATCGAGATCGCGAGGGCGACATCGAGCAACACCGGCGGGATCGGCAGGATCAGCACGACCAGGATGGTCATCACGCCGATCGCGAGCGCGAGATCGCCGCGCCTGAGCAAGGCGCCGAGATTGCCAAGGCCCGCCAATGAGAATCCGTTGGCCTGCCCGGCCTGACCCGCTGCAACATCCGTCATGTCTGCTGATACGCCTCGCCGCGCCCGGTCATGAGTGCCAAATGATTGTTGCGCGGCTGAGATGCCGCCGAATCGCGTGAGTGGAACCGCGCCCGCGTCCAAGGTTCGCCCCGGTTCGTCGCGTCGGAGGTGGTAGCCCCTTAGGCAAAATTTGCCCGGCTTATGGTTAGCGGCGCGTTAACGCGGGGCGTCGTGGGTTGAAAAATCCCGCGAAATCCGACGATTTTGCGGGAGAACGTGGGGTTTGCCCGCTGCAACGGGACGGAACATTGGAACGGGCCGTTAACGGCTTGCGTTCGGCTGGGGTGGGAGGTCCATACCAGGAGGTATCCATGACAACGAGGTTGCAAGCCGGGCTTGTCGCCGCGGCGATGCTTGGCAGCATCACATGCGCCCAGGCTCAGGCAGTGATCGAACTATCGCCAGATCAACGCACCACCATCTACGGCACGATCACCCGCGAACCCGTGCGGGTTCCGCCACCCGCCGACTTCAATTTCCGGGTCGGTGTTGCCGTCCCGGCCGAAGTGGAGCTCTACGCTGTTCCGGAGGCGGTCGAAGTGCCGACCATTCGGCGCTACCGCTACACAGTCTGGAACAATCAGGTGGTGCTGGTCGATCCTGGCAGCCGCAAGGTCGTTCAGATCATCCGCCGCTAACCCAAACCGATTTGTTGCAAAAGCCCCCCGCGCTTGCGGGCGGGCTTTTGCATGCATGGGTTCCGCGGCGGGAACAATTGCCGCGCGCCATTGGTTTCCGAGGCGACAACAAAAGGAGCGAGCAAGGCATGGCAACGGCAAGCAGGGTGGTTCGCTCGACGCGCAGGCGCGTGCGCCGCAACACCGCCGAAAGCATCAATCGGCGCATCGACGATCAGATCGAGCGCAACGTCCGCTACTTTTCGGTGCACAAGGACGGGATCGGGCAGCGCTTGAACGAGCTCAGCCAGGAATGGGACATCGAGCGCATGCTCCAGACCAACGCCGCGGCGTTGGCTCTGACAGGAACGCTTCTCGGGGTAATGCACGAACGGCGTTATCTGATGCTGCCGATGGCGGTGGCCGGCTTCCTGCTGCAGCATGCGATCCAGGGCTGGTGTCCACCGATCCCGATCCTGCGCCGGTTCGGCTTCCGCACGGCCGACGAAATCAATCGCGAGCGATACGCGCTCAAGGCGTTGCGTGGCGACTTCGATACGGTCGGCGATAAGAAGACACCGACCACCAGCGCCAATGCGGCGCTCAAGGCTGTTGGCGCGTAAGTCGGCTATCGCATCATTGGCAAGTCCGCTGCGTTGCCGCAGCGGACCCGCCGAT
>JBOHIG010000248.1:0-11313 GCA_050725815.1 Xanthobacteraceae bacterium | reverse complement strand
CTCAGACCCCGTTGCCGCAATAGCTCAGCCGGTAGAGCACATCATTCGTAATGATGGGGTCGGGGGTTCGAATCCCTCTTGCGGCACCAAGGCTTTAGCGACCGACAATAGTCCGGTTCGGACCTGGACCCAGTTTCGTGGCGTTGACGCCAGAGCGAAATGAGCGCGTCCCGAGGACGTCTTGCAGCCATGGGGCAAATCGCAGCATAGAAGAGCAAAACGTTGAACGCTGTTGAGATTGAAGAGGCGATTTCCGCGCTGGCCGAGCAGCCCTTCGATGCTCAGGAGTTTCCCTTTGCCTTCCTTGAAGCGTTCGGAAACAAACCGACGACCATCAAGCGGCTGCGCTCGGGCGCATCGAACAAGTCCGACCTGGGCGGCGTCCTGCAGACCAACAACATTCACATCGCGGTCAGTCCGGGCGGCGAGGTTACCAAGATCCTCGCCGCGTTGAAGGCCAGCCCGGCCACGGCCAAGGCGAAAGCCAAATTCGTTTTGGCCACCGATGGCGACACGTTCGAAGCCGAGGACCTTGAAAGCGGCCAGACCGTTGCCTGCGAGTATCGGGAATTCCCCGATCATTTCGGCTTCTTCCTGCCGCTCGCCGGCATCACCACTGTCAGACAGATCAGCGAAAACGCCTTTGACATCCGGGCGACCAGCCGCCTGAACCGGCTCTATGTCGAGTTGCTGAAGGACAATCCGGAATGGGGCAAGGCCGAGCGCCGCCACGACATGAATCATTTCATGGCGCGGCTGATCTTCTGCTTCTTCGCCGAGCGGACCGACATCTTCAACGGCACCGGCCTGTTCACGGCCACGATCGGGCAGATGAGCGCGCGGGATTCGTCCAACACCCATGAGGTGATCGCCGAACTGTTCCGCGCCATGAACACCAGGATCGAAGATCGGGCGGGCGCCGACACACCCCGATGGGCTGATGCATTCCCTTATGTCAACGGTGAGCTGTTCTCCGGCAGCATCGACGTGCCGCGCTTTTCCCGGATCGCGCGCTCCTATCTCCTGCACATCGGCGGCCTCGACTGGACCAAGATCAACCCCGACATCTTCGGCTCGATGATCCAGGCGGTGGCGGAGGACGAAGAGCGCGGCGCGCTCGGCATGCACTACACCAGCGTGCCGAACATCCTGAAGGTGCTCAATCCGCTGTTCCTCGACGACCTGCGGGCGCGGCTTGAGGAGGCGGGCGACAATGCGCGCATGCTGCTCAACCTGCGCCGGCGCATGGCGAGGATCAGGGTGTTCGATCCGGCCTGCGGCTCGGGCAACTTCCTGGTCATCGCCTACAAGGAGATGCGGGCGATCGAGGCTGAGATCAACAAGCGGCGTAAAGAAGGCGGTCGCAAGAGTGAAATTCCGCTCACAAACTTTCGCGGCATCGAGCTTCGCGACTTTCCGGCCGAGATCGCGCGTCTCGCACTTATTATCGCGGAATTCCAATGTGACGTGCTGTATCGCGGCCAGAAGGAAGCGCTAGCCGAGTTTCTGCCGCTCGACGCGCAGAACTGGATTACCTGCGGCAACGGGCTTTGCCTTGAGTGGCTGAGCATCTGCCCGCCGACCGGCACGGGCGCGAAATTGCACGGCGACGACCTGTTCAGCACGCCACTGGATCAGGCGCAGATCGACTTCGAGAACGAGGGTGGAGAGACGTATATCTGCGGGAATCCCCCTTATTACGGAAGCCGTCGCCAGGAAGAGCAACAAAAATCTGATCTAAAGAACTTGGCCGCTACCATCATTCCCAAATGGAAATCTCTAGATTACGTTTCAGGGTGGCTGCTCAAGGCCGCCAACTATATAAAAATCGAAAAGTGCCGATTTGCGTTTGTTTGCACAAGCTCAGTTTCTGAGGGGCTTCAAGTCGCTCTTTTATGGCCACATGTTCTAGAAAATGACAGGGAAATATACTTCGCGCATCGACCGTTCAAATGGTCAAATCTAGCAAAGAGCAACGCAGGCGTTTCTGTCGTCGTCGTTGGAGTGAAGCGCTTATCTGACAAGACGCAGATAAAGATATATGAGGACAATAATCTACAGATCGTTGATAGAATAAACCCGTACTTGGTGCCAGCTCCCACTGTTTACGTCGGCACGCAGCCCAAGCCTTTGGCTGCACTTCCTCGAATGGTGATGGGAAGTATGCCGAGAGATGGTGGAAATCTCATCCTCAATCAGGATGAAGCCCGGCTCATATTGGAGGCCGCACCATCTGCCGCTGATTGGATGCGGCGATATATCGGCTCTGCCGAATTGATAAGAGGAACCGCGAGATACTGCCTTTGGATCAGCGACGAGGATGCTCCAAAGGCTAGCAAAATCAGAGAAGTGGCGAAACGGCTGGAAGCTGTCGCAGAGATGCGACGGTCGAGCCCCCTTGAGTCAACAACTGAGTTCGCCAATCGACCGCATAGATTTGTTTACTTGGCTGGAGAGAGCCGCACTCAGACCATCGCTGTGGGCGGCGTTTCTTCAGAAAGACGTCCTTATCTCCCCGTCGATGTGTTTCACCCTCGCGCAGTACTAAGCAATCTTGCGTTCGCAATATATGATGGAGCTTTGTGGAATTTGGCGCTCATAGGGTCTCGCCTTCATCTGGTGTGGATCGCTTCGGTCTGCGGCAAGATGAAAATGGATTTTCGATATTCTAATACTCTCGGCTGGAACAGCTTTCCCGTCCCGACGCTCACCGAGAAGAACAAATCCGACCTGACCCGCTGCGCCGAAGACATCCTGCTGGCGCGCGAGGCGCATTTTCCGGCGACCATCGCCGATCTGTATGACCCAGAGAAGATGCCCGCCGACCTGCGCGAGGCCCACGATCGCAACGACGAGGTGCTTGAGCGCATCTATGTGGGCCGCCGCTTTCGCAACGACACCGAGCGTCTGGAGAAGCTGTTCGAACTCTACACCAGGATGACCCTGAAGGAGGGTAAGCCCGGCACAGGCGCCCGGGCGGCAAAACGGCCTGCTTCTGACGCCACGGGCCAGCTTATGTGAGAAAACTGGCAGATTTCCGATATTTAATTCTGGATGAGGCGTCGAATCTGACATAAGAAAATCGCTAATGCAGAAAAAGCCGGTTTTCTGACATATGGATTTGAAGGACTACCAGGCCGGGCGATACGAAGCCCAATATGAGTATCGGAGCTTCCTGCCGGAACCGGTCCACCACCCATGGGTGGTATCCGATCCGCAGGTTCTGCTCCTGCTCAGCCAGGCCGACCGCGCGCTCGGCGAGCTGAACGCCCTTGCGCAACTGGTCCCCGACATCGACTTTTTCATCGCGATGTATGTGGCGAAGGAAGCGACGCAATCCAGCCGGATCGAGGGTACGCAAACCAATATCGAGGACGCCTTCAAGGACCTGGACGATCTTGCGCCGCAGGAGCGCGACGACTGGACCGACGTTCAGAGCTACATTCGCGCCATCAATTTCGCCATCGGCAGCCTTGGGCGCCTGCCGTTTTCCAACCGCCTGTTGAAGGAAACGCACGCCATCCTGATGCAGGGCGTGCGCGGAGAGAGCAAGCAACCCGGCGAATTCAGGACCAGCCAGAATTGGATCGGGGTCAGCCTGAAGAACGCGGCCTTCGTGCCGCCGCATCACCACCACGTTGCGGCGCTGATGAGCGATCTGGAAAAATTTCTGCACGACGATTCGGTTTTCGTGCCGCCGCTGATCAAGATCGCCATTGCGCATTATCAGTTCGAAACGATCCACCCATTCCTGGACGGCAATGGCCGCCTGGGCCGCTTGATGATTTCGCTGTATCTTGCTGCCGAGAAGCTGCTGGCAAAACCGGCGCTCTATCTGTCCGACTATTTCGAGCGCAACAAGACGGCCTATGTCGATCATCTGATGGCGGTGCGCCAGGGCAACCATATGCGCGATTGGCTGACCTTCTTCCTTTATGGCGTGGAACAGACCGCCCGGGGATCGGCGGCGGTTTTCAAGGATATCCTCGTCATCAAGGAACGGATCGAGCGCGAGGTGATGCCGCGATTCAGCCGGAGACGCCAGGACAATGCGCATACACTGATGCGCCGCCTCTATGCCCATCCGATCATCGACGTGAAAGCGGCAACACAGCTTTTGAAGGCGACGCCGAATACGGCGGCCGATCTGATCGCCGATCTCGTCAGTTACGGTATACTGGTGGAAACGACCGGACAGCGTCGGAACCGGCTTTTCGCTTTCCAGCAATATATTGCGCTCTTCAAGAAGTGACCGGCATGACCAAAACTGTGCCCTCCGTTTCGGTCTCCTATGCGCGCAACGGCAGCTCGACCAGGGCCAATGAGCTTGGCATGCGGCCGATGCAGGAGCGCGCCTATGAGAAGCGCGGCGAGCAATACCTGCTGATCAAATCGCCGCCCGCCTCGGGCAAGAGCCGCGCGCTGATGTTCATCGCGCTGGACAAGATTCAGAATCAAGGACTCAAGCAGGCGATCATCGTCGTGCCGGAGAAAACGATCGGTGCGAGCTTCCACGACGAGCCGCTGAGCCAATTCGGCTTCTGGACCGACTGGACCGTTCAGCCGAAATGGAACCTCTGCGACGCGCCCGGCGCGGACAATGGCGGCAAGGTCAACTCGGTCGGCGCGTTCCTCGACAGTGGCGACAAGGTATTGGTCTGCACTCATGCGACCTTCCGCTTCGCCATGGACAAGTTCGGCGCGGAGAAATTCGACGACCGGCTGATCGCCGTCGATGAGTTTCATCACGTCTCGGCCGACCCCGACAGCAAGCTCGGCCAGCATCTCGGCGAGCTCATCGCCCGCGACAAGACGCACATTGTGGCGATGACCGGCTCGTATTTTCGGGGTGACGCCGTGCCGGTGCTGGCTCCGCAGGACGAGGCGAAGTTCGATACCGTCACCTACACCTACTATGAGCAGCTCAACGGCTACGAGCACCTCAAGCAACTCGACATCGGATATTTCTTCTATTCCGGGTCCTATGCCGGGGACATCCTGAGCGTGCTCGACCCGGCCGGGAAAACCATCATTCACATCCCGAGCGTCAATTCGCGCGAAAGCACGAAGGACAAGATCAGGGAGGTTGAGCACATCATCGAGGAGTTGGGCGAGTGGCAGGGGACCGACCCGGCCACCGGCTTCCAACTGGTCAAGACGCGAGATGGTCAGGATTCTTTGGGCCGCGTGCTCAGGATCGCCGACCTGGTCGATGACGATGCGTCCAAACGCGACCGCGTTTCGGCTGCATTGAAAGACCCGGCGCAGAAGAACAACCGGGACCATGTGGACGTCATCATCGCGCTCGGCATGGCGAAGGAAGGCTTCGACTGGATTTGGTGCGAACATGCGCTGACGGTCGGCTACCGGTCGAGCCTGACGGAGATCGTGCAGATCATCGGCCGCGCCACCCGCGACGCGCCGGGCAAGACCCGCGCCCGCTTCACCAACCTGATCGCCGAGCCGGACGCTTCTGCCGAGGCCGTCACCGAGGCGGTGAACGATACGCTGAAAGCCATTGCCGCCAGCCTACTGATGGAGCAAGTGCTCGCGCCGCGCTTCAATTTCACGCCGAAGAACCCGCAAAGCGGCCCGGTCGAAGGCTTTGACTATGGCGAAGGCGGTTACGATCCGAACAAGACCAATATCGGCTTCAACGAGCAAACAGGTCAATTCCAGATCGAGATCAAGGGCCTCGCCGAACCCAAGAGCAAGGAAGCCGCGCGAATCTGCACCGAGGATTTGAACGAGGTGATCGCCGCCTTTGTTCAGGATAAGACCGCGATCGAGCGCGGCCTGTTCGACGAAGAGCTGGTGCCGGAGGAGCTGACGCAGGTCCGCATGGGCAAGATCGTCAAGGACAAGTACCCCGATCTCGACGAAGAGGACCAGGAGGCGGTCCGCCAGCATGTAGTGGCCGCGCTCAATTTGACGCAGAAGGCGAAAGAGATCGCGCTGGGCAAGGAAGACGGCGAACCGACCGCAAACACCGCTTTCGTCGATGGTGTTCGCAGGTATGCGATGGACGTGCGGGACCTGGATATTGACCTGATCGACCAGATCAACCCGTTCGGCGTCGCGTATGCCATTCTCTCCAAGAAGATCGATGAAGACCGCCTGAAACAAGTCGCGGCGGCGATCGCCGCCAAGCGCACGAGTCTGACGCCGGAGGAAGCGAAGGACCTTGCGGTCCGCGCCGTCAGATTCAAAAAGGAGCGGGGACGGCTACCGTCGATCAGCTCGACGGATGCCTGGGAGAAGCGGATGGCCGAAGGCGCAGCCGCCTTTGTCCGCTTCAAGGACGAGGGCCGCTATGAGTGACCTCTATGGCTGACTTGGACCTCGACGAACTGCGTTCCGCACTCGACGATTTCGCCCAGCCGGAGAAGAAGGGCGGACGATCTGCGCGCGAGGAACGCATCGTCGCAGGATTCGAGGAGATCCAGCGCTTTGTCGAGAAGCGCGGCCGCGCGCCGCAGCATGGCGAGGATCGCGACATCTTCGAGCGGCTTTATGCGGTGCGTCTGGACCGGCTTCGCGCGCTGGAGGAATGCCGATCGCTGCTGTTGCCGCTGGATTACCAGGGGCTCTTGAGTGGCGGAGAGCGGGCCGTGACCGGGTTCGAGGATTCGCCCGACATCGACGACCTGCGCGCCGAACTGGAGGGCGCGGCCGGTTCATCGGATATCACCGACCTGCACCATGTCCGCACCAGCGAAGAGAAGCGCGCAGCCGAGGAAATCGCCAATCGCCAGAAGTGCGAGGATTTCGACCGATTCAAGCCTCTATTTGAGAAGGTGCAGCGAGAGATCGAGACCGGTGTTCGGCAGACCCGTCCGTTTGTCAAGGATGCGGGTTTTCTGAAGGCCGATATCGTCCGGGGTTATTTCTTCATTCTGGGCGGTCAGATCGCCTACGTCGCGGACGTGGGCGAAACATTCAAGGCGCCGAACGGTGAAATCGACGCCCGGCTTCGCGTCGTCTACGCGAACGGGACCGAAAGCAACTTGCTTCGCCGGTCTTTGCAAAGAGCGCTCTACAAGGATGAGAGTGGGAGGAGGATCACCGATCCGGTTGCCGGTCCTCTCTTTGCCGATGAAATCGAAGAGGGCGATCAAGAAAGCGGCACGATCTACGTCCTGCGAAGCAAGTCGGATAATCCGAAGATCGCCTCGCACCACAACGTTCTGCACAAGATCGGCGTGACGGGCGGCAAGATCGAAACGCGGATCGCCAATGCAAAACTCGATCCAACATTCCTGATGGCTGATGTTGAGATTGTCGCCACCTACAAGCTTTCGAACATCAGCCGCGTGAAACTGGAAAATCTCATCCACCGCATCTTCGGTCCGGCCCGTCTCGATATTGAGATCAAGGACCGCCTCGGGCACCCGATAATCCCGCGCGAATGGTTTCTTGTACCGCGTTTCGTGATCGATGACGCGGTCGAGAAGATCAAGGACGGAACGATTACGAATTTTAGATACGATCCAAAATCGGCTACTTTGGTAAAGGACGTTCAATCGTAGAGTTGGGCCTTATTGGCTTAAGCCCGCTTCTTTGCAGACTGAATTCATTGTTCCCTCATGCGCAGGTTTCGCCAAGCGCCATCCCTGCTTGTTCCCAACCATAGCCGGCCAAAGGGGTTTTTCACCCTCATAGTGGAACGGCTTATGTCCCTCGCGCGTTTCCGAGGGACAGGAGAATCCGATGAGATACGCCCTTGGCCTGACCGTGGCAGGCGCTCTGATATTCGCGGCGCAAATTGATCGACCAGCTGCGCAGACCAACAGCCAGCCCATCGCACGCGAACCACTCAAGCTCAGTGAGCAAGACAAGCAAGCGGTGATCGCGGCTGCGACCGAAGCCGACACCCACCAGAACACTCCAAAGGAGTTCACGCCCGCAGTCGGGGCGTTAGTGCCGAAGGAAGTATATCTTCACGGGTTCAAGCCTGAAATCGCAAGCAAAGTGTCGACACTCAAGCATTACTGGTACGCTCATCTCGACCGCGAAATCCTGCTGATTGATGCGATGCAGTCAAAAGTCGTAGCGCTCATTCCGCTTCCGGAAAAACTGGAGTCAGTCGGCCAGGGGCATCAGGGTGCGGCTGAACCCGCGACGTCTAAAGACAAATATGGCGCAGGCAGCACCGAGTCGGTACCATCCCATACGTCGCCGGAAACCATCAGATAGGCTGCGGCTGGCGGACTGAAAATCGCGAGGCGATGAGCTGATAATCGTCCAGTTTACGTCGTGGGCGGGAAACCTCGCGGCACCACACTCACTTCCCCGCGAGAATCGCACGCAGCCGCTGCGCGACCTCCGGCCTGGTCGCGCTGACCTGCGCCGAGAGCCGGTCGAGTTCTTCGCCCGCCACCGGATTGATCTCCAGGCTCGCTTTCTTTGCGTCGGCGAGGAAGGCGGGATCTTTCATGGTCGCCGCAAACGCGCGGCGCAGCGCGTCGAGGCGTTCGGCCGGCACCTTGGGCGGCACCAGGAAGGGACGGCCGAATTCCTGCCGGATGAACATGACGGTCACGGCCTGGCGCGCGGCCTCGTCCTTCGGCATCGCGAACAGCGGCACGTCCGGCAGATCGGGATGCTTCTTGAACCCATATTGCGCGATGATCTTCACCGTGCCGTCGGCGATCCATTGCCGGTTGCGGGTCTTGGCGCTGACCCAGCCGAGCGCGGCATGGCCCTCGACCTCGCCGCGCTGCATGGCGAGATCGATCCCCGCGGTGTTCGAATAGCCGCTGACGATCTTGAACTTCGTGCCTAGCACCGCGTTCGTCACCATCGGCACATCGAACGTCGCGGTGCCGGGGCCGATCGCGCCGACGATCATGCCCTTGCTGAACAGGTCGGCGAGCGTTTGCGCGCGCGCCTTGCTCCAGCCCATGACGATCTGAACCTCGGGCGCCGGGCTTCCGATCCACTGGAAGCGCGGCAGGTCGAACCGCACCGCGGCCGGCGTCAGCAGCGGCGCGGTCGGCACGCCGTTGGTGACGACGCCGATCACGGTGCCGTCGTTCGCCGCCGTGCTCTGGAGCTGGTTCATCAGCGTGAGGCTGCCGGCGCCGGGCACATTGAGCACCACGGTATTGGGGTGACCCGGCAGGTGCCTGCCGATATGGCGGGCGACGAGCCGCGCCGCGAGGTCGTAGCCGCCGCCGGGGCCGGTGCCGACGCGGATTTCCAGCCGCCTGCCCTTGTAGAATTCGCCGACGCTCTCCGCCTGCGCCGGCCATATTCCGTCAATGCAAAGGCTCGCGACGGTGCAAAGGAGAGCGAGGACAGCCAGGCGGTGTTTCAGCACAGTCGATGCTCCGTTATTTTTATTCCGCCGCCATGGGCGCGGGTGAATCGATGGCGGCGAGGCACTGGGCGAGACTTTCGCCGTCGGGATCGACCAGCGCGGCGGTGCGCGCGGAAGCGACCGCGTCGATCGCGCGCGGCAGCGGGATCGCGCCGGCCAGCGCCGGGCGGATCGCGTGCGTCTCGATCGCGCGGTAATTGCCGCTGCCGCGCTTGTGGGTGTCGCCGTAGCCTTTGATCAGGCGCGCGCATTCGGCGATCTCAAGCGCAAGCCCGCCCGACTGGGCGGCGGCCTCGGCGATCAGGGCGAGCCATTGCTCGATCGCGCGTTGTTCTTCGCCATAGCGATAGCTGCGCGGCCGCCAGCGCCGCAGCACCGCCAGCAGCCGGAAGCGCAGGAAGCCGGAAACCGACGCGCTGTTGACCTCCATTCCCCAGTGGAAACGGTCGATCCAGCCGCGGCGCTCGGCGAGTGTGAGGATGCGTTGCGCGAGCCTGGGCGGCAGGATCGAGCAGAACTCCTCGACGCCGGGCTTGAGGAAATCCACCACCTTGAACGGCTCGCCCGGCTTGGCGCCGACCTCGGCGGCGATGCGCGCGAAACGTGCCGGCTCGATCTTGGCCTGCGCCACCCGGATCACGTCCTCGTACGACATGCGCAGCGCGAGGTGGCGCGCGGTCTCGCGCAGCAGCCGCCCGCCGGCATTGGCGCGGTTATCCAGGCCACGGATCGGCGCGAGGCGTTCGAGATAGAGCCGCGCGTAGCCGATGTCCTGATAGGCGACAAGGCGGCGCACGCCTTCGGCGACGATCGCGCGCGCGGCCTCCGGCATTGCCGCAACGATCGTTTCGAGATCGCCGCCCGTGGATTGCGCGTGCGGCTGTCCGGCTGCTGTGGAGGCAGGCTGCGGCGTATTTGATTGCCGCACGGCGTCGAGGCCGGCGCGGAAGCCGCGCAGGTTGCCCTCCACGGCCTTGCCGTCGGCGCGGATCGCGGCCTCGAATGCCTCCGCCGGGATCGGCAGGCGTCCGCTGCCGGCGAGGATGCCGAGCATCACCGCATTAATGAATGCGCCGGACGCGCGGGCCAGTGCGTCCATGTCGATCAGGATATGGCCGTGCGATCGTTCTTCGATCGCCTTCGCCAGCCGTCCGGAATCGTAGCGGCCGTCGCCCATCGCGATCTTTTCGTCCATCACGTAGAAGCGTGAGGTCGACGCGATCGTCAGCGTGCGATCGGGCGTCACGAAGCCCGCCGCGACTGCGCGGCCCGCCTCCATCAGCTCGCTCGCGAGCATCACGTCGATGTCGCCGATGCCGGGCGCGAGCGCCAGCACCGGCTTGCGCGCGTCGCCGGCGGCCGGCAGCATCTCGATGTAATACGTGGTCGCTCCGGTGCGCTGGGCGACGCCGGGGATCGACGTGCTCTGCACGGCAAAGCCGAGGCTTTCGGCTGCACTCACGATCCAGTTGGTGAGCACGCCGCCGCCTTCGCCGCCCAGCGCGGCGATGAGCAGCGTGAGGGGACGGGAGTTTGTATCTAAATTGCGATTCTGGCCGCTTCGCTCGCGGCTGGATGCTGACTGCTCCCTCTCCCGCTTGCGGGAGAGGGGTGGGGAGAGGGTATCCTTGCGCAGCCCGTCGTATGTCCCCTCTCCCTGTCCCTCCCCCGCAAGCGGGGGAGGGGACGGTGTGGCATGCGAGCCTTTTCCCAGCGGACCGATGAGCTTGCGGCGCGTCCAGAACAGCAAACGGTCCCAGGCGTTCGGATTGCGCACCACCTCGGCGCGATAGAACGACGGACACAGCACGGCCGCGTGCGCGACCTCGCCGCACAGCCCGCAGCCGACGCAGTTGTTGTCGACCTTGGCGACCGGGTCGCGGCGCAGCGGATCGGGATTGGGCGCGATCGTCAGCGACGGGCACCCCGACAGGCGGATGCACGAATGGTCCCCGGTGCACACGTCGGCGTCGACGCCGAAGCGCGTACGC
>JBOHIG010000247.1:0-21159 GCA_050725815.1 Xanthobacteraceae bacterium | reverse complement strand
GAACCGCCAGCCTAGCAGCTTTGCCGCCGGCCGATACCGGATTGCCCCATTTTGGAACCCAGGCTGGGGACTTTCCGGTTCCCTTGAAATGAATCGCCCGGCCTTTGAACCCGCGTCCTGCCGCAATCGACCAATGTGGGACTGGCCCATTCGGGCTCGCATGGTTCCATTCTGGGAGTTCTCGATGCGCAAGATTCTCGTTGTTGCCGCGCTCGCCAGCGCGACCTTTGCCTCCACCATGATCGCCTCCACCGACGAGGCCCAGGCGCAGCGGCGCTGGGGCCGGGCGCTCGGGTTCGGGATCGCCGCCGGCGTGCTGACCGGTGTGGCCATTGCCAACAGCGGCCCGGTGTATGTCGAAGGCGGCGCGACCTGCCGCCTCGTCTCCCAGTATGACGAATGGGGCAACTACGTCGGCCGCGTTCAGGTTTGCAATACGACCCCCTACTGAGGATTGCCCCTCAGGACTGCTAGTTGCGATCGGCGCGTGCGCCCCCATCCACCCCCGCGTCGGTCAAAGCGGCCCGCCTGGACGGTCTTCCGTCCGGGCGGGTTTGCTTTTGGGGAATGACGATGAAGGAGCCGCCTGTTAGACAGGGGATCCACACCCAAGCCAGCCCGGATAGTCGCCATGCAGCGCGTGACCATCACCATCGACGACGAGCTGATGACCGAGCTCGACCGCATCATCGAGGACCGCGGTTACCAGAACCGCTCCGAGGCGATCCGCGACTTGGCCCGCGCCGGCATCCGCGAGGCGGCGCAGACGCTGGACCGCAAGAGCGACTGCATCGCCGCCCTGGTCTACGTCTACGACCACAATGCGCGGCAGCTTTCCAAGCGGCTAGCCGACACCTTCCACGACCATCACGAATTGTCGCTGGCGTCGATGCACGCCCATCTCGACCATGACAATTGCATGGAGGTGACGATCCTGCGCGGCAAGACCGAGCAGGTGCGGCATTTCGCCGAGCATGTGATCGCCGAGCGCGGCGTGCGTCACGGCCGCATCGTGCTGGTGCCGACCGACGCCATGATCAAGCCGCACGTCCACGCCGACGGCACCCGCCATGGGCATCCGCACAAGCACGCCGGCAAGCGGCGCAAACGGGCGGCGTGAGGCTCTACCGGCGTCTCAGAGAATGAAATCCGTCGCGCTCAGGACCTTGATGCCCGTGAGCTGGATCTGGAAGTCGGCCTTCTTGTCGCCGTTGATATCGCCCTCGACGACGGTCTTGTCGTTGGCGGTGCCGGTCAGGTTCTGCTGATCCCAGCGCAGTTGCCCGTGCACGCCGGTGAAGGCTGCGCCCTCGCCCGCGAGGAAGGCGAACTTGCCGTTGCCCGATGCGCTGCCGTTGGCGTCGATGGTGGCCAGGTCGATATCGTCGCTGTTGTGAGCGAAGTCGGTGATGATGTCGCGGGTCGTCGAGGTCTTGCCCGTCTCCGTCACCAGATTGAAGTCGAAGCGGTCAGGGCCGGCGCCGCCGGTCATGATATCCCGGCCGAGGCCGCCGGTGAGGATGTCGTTGCCCGACCCGCTGTTGAGCGTGTCGTTGCCGCTCAGTCCGAGCAGCTTGTTGATGTTGGAATTGCCGGTGATGGTGTTTGCTACGGAATTGCCGGTGCCGTTGATCTTGGCCGTGCCGGTCAAGATCAGGCTCTCGAAACCGGTCGCCAGCGTCTTGGTGACCGTCGAGCGCACCGTATCGACGCCGCCGGTGTCGACCAGGACGTCGGTCGACAGGTTGATGATGTAGGTGTCGTTGCCGGCGCCGCCCTCCAGCCGATCCTGGCCGAGCCCGCCGTCAAGGATGTTGGCGCCAGCGGTACCCTTGATGGTGTTGGCAAGCGAATTGCCGGTGCCGTTGAGATTGCCGCCGGTCAGCGTCAGATTCTCGATCGTGCCGAAGCCCGCAAGCGAGCGGGTGATGGTCGAGGTGATGGTATCGCTGCCGCTCGTGTCGGCGATCGCATCGTTGCCGGAACCGAGAACGTAGGTGTCGTTGTCCGCGCCGCCCAGCAGCGTGTCGAGGCCAAGCCCGCCGTCGAGGATATCGTTGCCAATGCCGCCACTGAGAGTGTTGGCGCCGGCATTGCCGGTGACGGTGTTGGCGAGTCCGTTGCCAGTGCCGTCGATGGCGGCAGTCCCCAGCAGCGTCAGGTTCTCGACCGTCGCAAACGACGCGAGCGAGCGGGTGACGGTCGAAGTGACGATGTCGGTGCCGCTGGCATCGGCGATGGTGTCGGCAGTAGCGTCGGCAAGCACATAGGTGTCGTTGCCGGCGCCGCCGTTCAGCGCATCATTGCCGTTACCGCCATCGAGCGAGTCGTTGCCGTTGCCACCGTTCACAGTGTCGTCGCCGGCGCCGCCGCGCAACATGTCGTTGCCGCCAGCGCCGTCGACCTTGTCATCGCCGCCGCTGCCGTCGATGAAATCGCCAAAGCCGGTGCCGACGAAGTCGTCGCCGAGCGCGGTGCCTGAGAGGATCAGCGCCTCCTCGCGCGGATCGAAAATCTGCCCGCGCACGGCCAGGTTCGAGGTGTCGCCGCCGCTGCCGCTGGAATCGTGCCACGCCACCGCGAAGCGGCCGTCGGCCAGCGCCGCGATGGTGGGAGAGTTCTGGACATTGAAAGTGGTAGTGTTGACCAGGAACTCTGCACCCGACTTGCTGCCGTCGGTGTTGAAAACCTGCGCACGCACGGCGAAGCCCGAGGTGTCACCGCCGCTCTGGCTGAAATCCGCCCATGCCACCACGAAGCGGCCGTCGGCCAGCGCCGCGATGGTGGGAATGGACTGGTTGCTCGCCGTCGTGGAATTGACGAGGAATTCGGCTCCCGACGTGCTGCCGTCGGCGTTGAACATCTGCGCGCGCACGGCGTTGCTGGAGGTGTCGCCGCCGCTCGCGCTGGCGTCCTCCCACACCACCACGAAGCGGCCGTCGGCCAGGGAGGTGATGGTGGGACTGTCCTGGATATTCGTCGTCGTGGTGTTGACCAGCAATTCGGTCCCCGACGGCGTGCCGTCGGTGTTGAACACCTGCGCGCGCACGGCAAAACTCGACGTGTCGCCGCCGCTCGCACTCTCATCCGCCCATGCCACCACGAAGCGGCCGTCCGCCAGCGCCGTGATCGTCGGTTGCTCCTGGCTATTCGTCGTCGTGGTATTGACGAGGAGTTCCGCCCCCGATTTGCTGCCGTCGGCATTAAACACTTGCGCGCGCACACCACTGGTCGGGTCACTGCCACCGTCTCGCCAGGCCGCCACGAAGCGCCCATCGGGCAGCGCCGTGATGGAGGGTTCGAACTGGCCCTGCGTGACCTTGGTGTTGACCAGGAATTCCGCCCCCGACGGGCTGCCGCCGGCGTCGAATATCTGCGCGCGCACGGCGAAGCTATTGACGTCGCCGCCGCTCTGACTGTCATCCCTCCAGGCCGCCACGAAGCCGCCGCCGGCTAGCGCCGTGATGGTGGGAGTGTCCTGGTCGTTCGTCGTCGTGGTGTTGACCAAGAATTCGGCGCCCGACGGGCTGCCGTCGGCATTGAACATCTGCGCCCGCACGGCGAAACCCGAGGTGTCGCCGCCGCTCTGACTGTTATCCGTCCATGCGACGACGAAGCGGCCGTCGGCCAGCGCCGTGATGGTGGGGTCGAACTGGCCAAACACCGTCGTGGTGTTGACCAGAAATTCAGTTCCGAAGGGAATTGCGCCGGGCATGTCGTCCTCCGTGTGGTCAGCAAAGCTGGGACGCGGGCGCGATTTGCCCGCGCAAGCATGATGCCGATGACGGTAGCATTTCTTTTAGGGCCAGTTCGCTGACTTCCAGGCCCGCTTACGTGTCGCCCGGGGCCGGGTGCGGCCCGTCCGACAAAGCCCCTTGCCGCGCCAACTCACGATTGGTAGGAATTTTCTCGAAAATCCTCTTACCGCGGTGTGATGTCCGGAACGTAACGTCACAGCCGCCCTGCCGACCAATCGAGGCTCCATGCCCAAAGCGTTGCTGCGGCCCTTCAACGACGACGCCCCCGATACCCGCGGCCGGATCGCCGCCATCTATGTGCTGCTGATCGCCGCCAATGTTGCCGCCTGGGCCTGGGCGCTGATCGCATTCCACAATCATCCGGTGCTGCTCGCCACCTGTCTCTTGGCCTACAGCTTCGGGCTGCGGCACGCCGTCGACGCCGACCACATCGCCGCGATCGACAACGCCACGCGCAAGCTGATGCAGGAGGGCAAGCGGCCGATCGCGCTCGGCTTCTACTTCTCGCTCGGGCACTCGACGGTCGTGGTGCTGGCGACCATCGGGGTCGCGCTCGCGGCTTCCGCCTTCAAGGACAAGCTCGAAGACTTCCAGGATGTCGGCGGGCTCATCGGCACGTCGGTGGCGGCGGCATTCCTGCTCATCATCGCCGCGATCAATGTGGTCATCCTGATCGACGTTTACCGCGCTTTCCAGCGCGTGAAAAACGGCGGCGACTACGCCGCGCAGGACGTCGACGCCATGCTGGCCAGCGGCGGCGGCCTGCTCACACGCCTGTTCCGCCGGCTGTTCGGCCTGATCGGCAAGAGCTGGCACATGTATCCGCTCGGCTTCCTGTTCGGGCTCGGCTTCGACACCGCAACCGAGATCGGGCTGTTGACCATTGCCGCGATCCAGGCGTCGAACGGGCTGCCGCTGTGGTCGATCCTGGTGTTCCCGGCGCTGTTCACCGCCGGCATGACGCTGATCGACACCACCGACAGCGTGCTCATGGTGCGGGCCTATGGCTGGGCGTTCGTGAACCCGGTGCGCAAGCTCTACTACAACCTCACCATCACCTTCGTCTCGGTGGTGGTCGCGGTGGTGATCGGCGGCGCGCTGGCGCTTGGGCTAATCGCCGAGAAGCTCGGGCTCAAGGGCGGCCTGTGGGACGCCATCGAGGGCATTAACGAGCTTGGGGCGCTCGGCTTCATCATCGTCGGTTTCTTCATCGTGTCCTGGCTGGTCTCGATGCTGGTCTACCGGCTCAAGGGCTACGACCGGCTCGGCGCCCGTTTCGTGCAGCCGGCGGAGTAGCGGCGGCCTGTCCGCGAGTTCAGCGGGCTCCCTCTCCCATAGGGAGAGGGATGGGGTGAGGGGTTATGGACTCTCGATAGGCTCGACCCCCCTCACCCCCTCCCTCTCCCCAGCGGGGAGAGGGAGCGCGCCGAGTTCGCGGCACCATCACCACGGCAATACGGCAGGATGAGCTTTCGCATACGAGGTCATACCTTGTATGATCTTTCATTGACAACGTCATACCAAATTTTATGATGCCCTCGGGGACGGGGGTGAGATGTTGCGTCGGTCGGATCGCTGGCGTTCGGTCCTGTTGGGGACGACGGTTCTTGCAAACATTGCACTGCCGGCGCAGGCACAGGACCGGCAGACGATCGTTCTGCCCGAGATCGTCAACATCGCCGCGCAGACGCGCCAGACCGAGCCCGAGAGTGCCGCGAGCGAGCAGTTCCGCTCCGCCGACCGCATCATCCGCCAGCCCTATGCGCGGCCGGGCGAATTCCTGGAAGCAACGCCAGGCCTGATCGTCACCCAGCATTCCGGCGAAGGCAAAGCCAATCAGTACTTCCTGCGCGGCTTCAACCTCGATCATGGCACCGACCTCGCCATCACCGTCGACGGCATGCCGGTCAACATGCGCACGCACGGCCACGGCCAGGGCTATGCCGATATGAACTTCCTGATCCCCGAGCTGATCGCTTCGATGCGCATCCGTAAGGGCCCCTATTTCGCCGACGAGGGCGATTTCTCGTCGGCCGGCGCGATCCATATCGATTACATCGACACGCTCAACCCGGGCATGATGCAAGGCACGCTCGGCATGTTCGGCTACGGCCGCGCGCTGGCGATCAAGTCGTACGCGGCCGGCGCCGGCAACCTGCTCGTGGCCGGTGAAGGCACCGTCTACGACGGCCCGTGGGACGTTCCCGACCGGACCCGCAAGCTCAATGGCGTGGTGCGCTACACGCAGGGGACCGCGCTTGAGGGCTTCTCGCTCACCGGCATGGCCTATACCAACGGCTGGACCTCGACCGACCAGGTCGCCAAGCGGGCCATCGAACTTGGCGTGATCGATCGCTTCGGCACGCTCGATCCGACCGACGGCGGCCGCTCCAGCCGCTACTCGATCTCAAGCCGGTTCAGCGCGCTGAACGACTGGGGCGTCACCAAGCTGGAGGCCTATGCGATCCGCTCCACGATGACGCTGTTCAACAACTTCACCTATTTTCTCGACGACGAGGTGAACGGCGATCAGTTCAGCCAGATCGACCGACGCAATATCTTCGGGTTCCACGGCAACCACACCTTCAAAGGACGCTTCGCCGCCTTCGACAGCGAAACACGCATCGGTGTACAGACCCGCTACGACGATATCGATGTCGGACTGACCAAGACTCGGCAGCGGATCACACTCTCGACCGTGCGGTTCGACGGCGTGCAGGAAGGCAGCGCCGCGCTGTACGCACAGAACACCACGCACTGGGCTCCGGGGATCCGCACCGTCACGGGCGTGCGCGGCGACTGGTACCAGGCCAAGGTGTCGAGCGACAATCCTCTCAACTCCGGCAACGCGTCGGACTTCATCGCCAGCCCGAAATTCAGCCTGATCCTCGGCCCGTGGGTGCAGACCGAGCTGTTCTTCAACGCCGGCCACGGCTTCCACTCGAACGACGTGCGCGGCGTGGTCATCAATGTCGATCCCAACACCGGGCTGCCGGCCGACAAGGTGCCGTTCCTGGTGAAGGCCAAGGGCGCGGAAGTCGGTATCCGCAACAAGAGCATCGCCGGCCTCGACACGGCGGTCGCGCTGTTCGTGCTGGAATACGCCTCCGAGCTGCTGTTCGTCGGCGACGCCGGCACCACCGAGGCGAGCCGCCCGAGCCGCCGCGTGGGCGTGGAGTGGACCAACCACTATCAGCCGGTATCGTGGCTCGGCTTCGACTTCGACGTCGCGGTCACGAAGTCGCGCTTCAAGGACACGGCGCCGGAAGGCGACCGCATCCCGGGCTCGCCCAACATGATCGTCAGCGCGGGCGTGATCTTCGGCGAGGCGACCGGCTGGTTCGGCGCCGCCAAGCTGCGCTACTTCGGGCCGCGCCCGCTGATCGAAGACAACGCGGTGCGCTCGACGCCGACGACGCTGGTGAATGCGCGCGCCGGTTACCGCTTCCAGAACGGGATGCGGATCCAGCTCGACGCCTTCAATGTGTTCAACGTGAAGGCGAACCAGATCGAGTATTATTACGACTCGCGGCTGGCGTTCGAGCCGGCCGGCGTCGCCACTGCCGACCGGCACCTGCATCCAGTCCAGCCATTGGCGTTGCGGCTGTCGCTGGCGGGTCCGTTCTGACGGCGTCTACCCAGCGTCCTGATGCAGCAAAACCACAACGCACGGAAATAGCTGCTAAACTTGCAATTGCGAATTAATTGCAATAGATTTCGATATCCGGGCTCGCTAGTCTCCTTCCGAGTCTCCTCCATCGGAATTCCGCACAACAATGCCCGCCACCGACCTTCCGCTCCGCGGCGCACGCGTCCTGGCCTGCGGGTTGATCGCGCTCGCCGCCAATGCCTTGGTCGCGGGCTTTGCATGGGCCGAGGACGACGACGACGATCCACGGCCTGCGGCCGGCATCCAGGACAATTCGTTCCTGATCGAGGAGGCCTATAATCAGAAGGCGGGCGAAGTTCAGCACATCGCAACCTTGCAGCGGCAGCGCCGCGACTGGTTCTTCGGCTTCACGCAGGAATGGTCGCTTGGCAGCCAGACCCATCAGGGGTCCTACAGCATTCCCTATTCCTGGCTCCGCAGCGAAGGCCAGCGCGCGCGGGGCATCGGCGACATCACGTTCAGCTACCGCTATCAGGCGCTGATGGAGACGGCGACCATGCCTGCCGTCGCGCCGAGCGTTACCCTGATCGTGCCGAGCGGCAGCAGGCGCAAAGGGCTCGGCGACGGTTCCTACGGCGTCGAATTCAAGCTGCCGTTCAGCAAGATCGTGAGCGACCACGTGACGCTCCATGCCAACGCCGGAATGACGCACCTGTTCGATGTCTACGGCCACAGCCCGAAGAGCTTCATGGTCGGCGGCAGCGGCGTCTATGCGGTCACGCGTGACTTCAACTTGCTGCTCGAGGGTCTGGTCGAATGGAACGAGTCGGTGAACGATGCCCGCGAACTCGAACGCGAAACCGCCTTGACGATCTCGCCCGGCTTTCGAAAGGCGTTTAACTTCCCGGACGACAAGCAGCTGGTGCTGGGCTTCGCCACACCGATCAGCTTCGTGCGCCACAAGCCGACCGACTACGGCTTGTTCTTTTATTTGTCGTTCGAGCACAGCTTTTTGAAGAAGAAATCATCCAGGTAGCCGACCGCACCCCCATTATTCGCCCGGCGCGACAATCGCTCGCTTGTCATCAAGTCCCACATCTGCATGATGATTTCCTGGGATGCCAGAGGGAGGCATCTTGCTCGGAGCCATGGGCGCCTGCCCAGCCGCGAGTGAACCAAACAGGGAGGAATTCATGCCTCAGGCCAGGACGATTCTGGCGCTTGCCACGGCGGCCGTCTGGCTGTCGGCGGGCGCGGCCAGCGCGCAGACCGAGATCAAGTTCGGCCATGTCGGCGCCCCGGGCTCGCTGTTTGCGCAATCGGCCGACGAGTTCGCCAAGCGCGCCAACGCCAAGCTCGCCAAGGCCGGCAAGAAGCACAAAGTCGTGGTCTACGGTTCGAGCCAGCTCGGCAGCGATTCCGAATTGCTCAAGAAGCTGCGGCTTGGCACCGTCGATCTGGCGCTGCCCTCGACCGTGATGACCTCGGTTTCCGGCGACTTTGGCGTGTTCGAGATGCCGTACCTGGTACAGGATCGCAAGCACGCCGCCCGCATCGCCAAGGAAGTGATCCGGCCGATGCTCGGCCCGGTCGTCGCCAAGCAGGGCTTCCGCATCATCGGCGTGTGGGAGAACGGATACCGCCACATCACCAACAACAAGCGCCCGATCGTGAAGCCGTCCGATCTCGACGGCGTCAAGTTGCGGGTGCCCGGCGGCGTCTGGCGCGTGAAGATGTTCCGCGCTTACGGCGCCAATCCGAGCCCGATGGAGCTCAAGGAGGTGTTCGTCGCGCTGCAGACCGGCGTGATGGACGGCCAGGAGAATCCGCTCACCCAGATCTTCTCGCAGAAATTCCAGGAAGTGCAGAAGTTCCTGTCGCTGACCGGCCACGTCTATACGCCGGCCTACGCCACCGCCGGCGCAAGCTGGAAGCGACTGCCGGCGGACGTCCAGAAGATCCTGGAGGAAACCGCGATCGAAAGCGAAGCGCCGATTCTCGCACTCGCCGAAAAGCTCGACGGCGAACTGGTCGGCAAGATGCAGAAGTCCGGCATCAAGGTGAATCAGGCCGACAAAGCCGCCTTCGTCGCCGCCAGCAAGGCGATCTACGAGGAGTTCTCCAAGCAGGTGAAGACCGGCAAGGCGCTGATCGACAAGTCGCTCGCGCTCGCCAAGTAACGTCGACCACACCCACGGAGCGCGTCGGCTGGACGAGCCGGCGCGCTCCCTCTATGTCTTGATCTACAACGGGGCCCCGCCGAAAGCCGCATGGCTTCCTTCCGCAACATCTATGACCGCGTCCTGGAGGCGATCGCCGCTATCCTGATGGTCGCGGTGACGGTCATTGTGGTGGCGGGCTTCGTCTTCCGTTGGGTTGGCGAGTCGCTGGTCTGGTACGACGAGGTCGCCGCCATCTCGCTCGCCTGGCTCACCTACTACGCGGGAGCGCTCGCCGCGCTCCGCGGCGCCCATCTCGGCTTTGCCGGGTTCGTGAATTCGCTGCCGACCGCCTGGCGGGTGGCGATGACCGTGTTGGCGTCGGGCATCACAATCTTCTTCTTCGTGCTGCTTGGCATCACCGGCTACGAGGTCATCCAAGTGATCTCGGGGCTCACGCTGGTGTCGCTGCCGGATATCCAGCAGCAATGGGTGGCCTCGGTGATTCCGATCACCTCGGTGCTGTTCGTCATCTCGGAGCTGCTCAGGCTTCCAAGCGTGATCGAGGATGCCCGCCGCGGCGCCATTATTGACCCCGAGATCAAGGAGGCGCTGGAAACCGCGCAGGCCGTCGACAATCCGGCAGGGCGCAAAGGCGGACCAACATGACCGGCACCATTTTCGGCATGCTGCTCGCCATGGCCGCGATGGTCATGATCAATGTTCCGATCGCCGTCGCTCTCGGGGTGGTGGCGGTGGGCGCCATCTGGATTACCCAAGGCACGTACATGCTGCCGAACGTGGCGCTGGTCATGTACGAGGGCGCGACCAATTTCCCGCTGCTGGCGATCCCGATGTTCATCCTGGCCGGCGCGATCATGAACTCGTCGTCAATCACGCAGCGGCTAATGGACCTGGCGGTCGCGCTGGTGGGATTCATCCGCGGTGGCTTGGCGCATGTGAACATCGTGCAGTCGATGTTTTTCGCCGAAATCTCGGGTTCCGCGGTGGCCGACGTCGCCGCCACCGGCCCGGTGATCATGCCGGCCATGATCAAGCGCGGCTATTCGCGCGAGTTCACCGCGGCAGTGACGTCGTCCTCCGCCAGCCTTGCGATCATCATCCCGCCGTCGGTCCCGATGATCCTCTACGCGGTCATGGGCAACGTGTCGGTCGTGCAGCTCTTCGTCGCCGGCATCGTTCCAGGGTTCATCGGCGGCTTCGGCATGATGGCGATCTCCTACTACCTCGCCCGCAAGCTCGGCTGGCCGGTCGAGGACCGGTTCAATCTCTGCAACGTGTGGATCACCTTCAAGGCGTCGGCCTGGGCGCTGCTGCTGCCCCTCATCATCCTCGGCGGCATCTTCGGCGGCTTCGTCACCGCGACCGAAGGCGCCGCGCTCGCCGTGCTCGCGGCCTTGTTCGTCGCCGGCGTGATCCACCGCGATCTCGACATCAAGCACCTCTACCGCTCGGCGATCGACGGCGCCATCCAGACCGCGGTGGTGATGCTGCTGATCGCCACGTCGGCTCTGCTCGGCGTCTATCTCACCGAGCAGCAGATTCCCCAGCAGTTGGCCGAGGCAATCCTGTCCTTCACCAAGAATCCCTATGCGGTGCTTCTGATCCTCAACATATTCTTCCTGATCCTCGGCCTGTTCCTGCACTCCGCCGCGGCGATCATCCTGGTGGTGCCGATCGTGCTGCCGCTGATCCAGCAGGTCGGCATCGACCCGGTCCATTTCGGCATCGTCGTGACGCTCAACCTCGCCATCGGCCAGCAGACGCCGCCCGTCGCCAGCGTGCTGATCGCCACCTGCGCCATCGCCAAGGCCGACATCTGGGAAGTCACCAAGGTCAATGTCTGGTTCATCGCCGTGCTGCTGGCGGTGCTGCTGCTGGTGACCTATGTCCCGGTGGTGCCGATGGGGCTGGTGGATTTCTTCTACCGATAGCGGCTCATCCCGATCGCTCGCCCGACAATGTCGCGCGGACCTTGAGATAGAGAATACCGAGCAGCGGCACGAACGCCACCGCATTGGCGATGACGATCACCAGGTCGTTCTGCAGGACGCCGTAGACGATCCAGAGGCCGACGCCGACCGTCAGGCTCGAGAACATGGCGAGCGAGAGGTCGCCGGTCGACCGCGTCTGCCAGCACTTCTTCCATTGCGGGATGTAGGCCAGGCAGCAGCAGACCGCCGCGATGGTGCCGATGACGGTGGTGGCGATCGTGGACATAGCGTCAATGCCCGGGTTTGGCTGGTTTGGATTCACGCATGGCCATGATGCTCATCGCCAGCACGCGCGCGACGTGCAGCGCCTCACGGCCGGCGCCGTCCGCGATCTGGTGCCGGCAGGAGGTGCCGTCGGCGACCACGATGGTGTCCGCATCGGCCTTGCGAACAGCGGGCAGCAGCGACAGCTCGCCCATGGCGAACGACGCGTCCACGGTGTCGGCGCCATAGCCGAAGGCGCCGGCCATCCCGCAGCAGCTCGACTCGACGGTCTCCACCGCAAGGCCGGGAACGAGCTTGAGCGTCGCCTCGACCGCGTTCATCGCCGCGAACGATTTCTGATGGCAATGCCCATGCAGCAGCGCGCGCTTGCCGATCGGCGCGAGCGGCAGCGCGTTGGTATCGAGATCGCCGGTGATGAATTCTTCGAACAACAGCGCCCGCGAAGCCAGCCAGCACGCCTCGTCGCTGCGCACGAGCGCCGGGATCTCGTCGCGGAATCCCAGGATGCAGCTTGGCTCGAGCCCGACCACCGGCACGCCGCGCTCCACATAAGGCGCGAGCGCGGCGAGCGTGCGCTCCGCTTCGCGCTTCGCTTCCTCCACCAAGCCCACCGACAGGAACGTCCGTCCGCAACACAGCGGCCGCTTCGACCCGTCGGCAGGCTTCGGCAGATGCACGCGGCAGCCGGTGGCCGCGAGCACCTCGAGCGCGGCCCGCACATTCTCCGGCTCGAAGTAGCGATTGAACGTGTCGGCGAACAGAACGACCTCTTGCCCGGGCCTTTCCGACAATGACGCGGACTCATTGTCCCGAAACCAGTCCCGCCGCCACGCCGGCAGCTTCCGCCTGGCGCTGAAGCCCGCGTGCTTCTCCATCAACCGCGACAGCAGCGGCACCCTGTTGCGCAGGTTGGCCAAGGCCGGAAGCCGCGCCGCCCACGGCGCATAACGCGGCAGGTAGCCGACCAGCCGGTCGTGCAGCGTGAGGCCGTGCTTGGCCAGCCGCGCCGCCTGCACCTCGATCTTCATGCGCGCCATGTCGACGCCGGTCGGGCACTCGCGGCGGCACGCCTTGCAGGAGACGCACAGCTTCAGCGTCTGCGCCATCTCGTCGGAGGTGAGCGCGTCCGCCCCGAGCTGCCCGGTGATCGCGAGCCGCAAGGTATTGGCGCGCCCGCGTGTCACGTCGCGTTCGTCGCGGGTGACGCGGTAGCTCGGGCACATGACGCCGCCCGCGAGCGCACGGCAAGCGCCGTTGTTGTTGCACATCTCGATTGCACCCTGAAATCCGCCGCCCTTGCCGGGCCAGGCCGACCAATCGAGATGCGTCGTCATCTCGTCCGCATGATAGTCCAGGCCGTAACGGAACAGGTTGCGATCGTCGAACTTGGGCGCATCGACGATCTTGCCGGGATTGAACAGCCCGTTCGGATCGAAGCGCTTCTTGATCTCGCCGAAGCTCGCGACGATCCGCGATCCGAACATGAACTCGTGAAATTCGGAGCGCACGATGCCGTCGCCATGCTCGCCCGAATGCGAGCCCTTGTATTCGCGCACCATGGCAAAGGCTTCCTTGGCGATGGCGCGCATCGCCTTGACGTCCTTCTCCAGCCGCAGATTGAGCACCGGCCGCACATGCAGGCAGCCGACCGAGGCGTGCGCGTACCAGGTGCCGCGGGTGCCATGCTTCTCGAAGATCGCAGTCAGCCGCGCGGTGTAGTCCGGAAGGTGCTCAAGCGGCACCGCGCAGTCCTCGACGAAGGATACCGGCTTGCCCTCGTCCTTCATCGACATCATGACGTTGAGGCCGGCGGCGCGGACTTCGCCGATGGCGGTCTGCAGCTTCGCATCCAGCACCTCGATGACGCCGCCCCAGCGCGCGCCGATGCTGCTCCAGGAGTGGCCGAGATCGCCGATCAGGTCGATGAGCCGCAGTAGCCGCCGGAAATTCTCCTTCTGGTCGTCCTCGCCAAACTCGACGAACAGGATCGCCTCCGGATCGCCGCGCACCACCGCGTTGATGGTTGGCTGGAACATCGCGATGTCGCGCGCGAGGCCAAGCATGGTGCGGTCGATCAATTCGACCGCAATAGGTCCGAGCTTGACGATGTGCTGCGCCGCCGCCATCGCCTCCTGGAAGTTGCCGAAATGGCAGGCTCCGACGGCGCGGCGGCCGAGCAGCGGCGAGAGCTTCAGCTCGATCTTGGTCGAGAAGCCGAGCGTGCCCTCGGAGCCGACCAGGATATGGGCGAGGTTGACCTCATTGCGGCCGGGCAGCAGCGCGTCGAGATTGTAGCCGCCGACGCGGCGCTGCACTTGCGGAAAGCGCGTCTTGATCGCGCCGGCTTCGCGATGCCCGAGCGCCAACAGATCCTTCGCGATCACTTTGAGCCAGCTTCCGTCGGGAAGGTCGGAGAGATCGGGAGCGACCGGCCCGAAATGCGCCGCCGTACCGTTGGGAAGCACGGCGTCGATCGAGAGTACGTTCTCGCGCGTGTTGCCGTAGCGCAGCGAGCGCGCGCCGCAGGAATTGTTGCCGACCATGCCGCCAATGGTGGCGCGCGAGGCGGTCGAGATGTCGACCGGAAACCACAGCCCGTGCGGCTTGAGCTTGCGGTTCAGCTCGTCGAGCACGATGCCGGGCTCGACCGTGCAGCGGCGACCGGCAACGTCGAGATCGACCACCTTGTCGAGATATTTGGAGCAGTCCACCACCAGCGACGTGTTGATGGTCTGCCCGCATTGCGACGTTCCGCCGCCGCGCGCCGTGATGGCAACGCCCTCTTCCCTTGCAATTGCTATCGCCCGATTGGCTTCATCGATCGTGCGGGGCGCGACGACGCCGAGCGGCACGATCTGGTAATGCGAGGCGTCGGTGGCATAGCGGCCGCGGCTGAAGCGGTCGAACATCACGTCGCCGGCGAGTTCGGATTTCAGCCGCCGTTCCAAACCGGGCATTTCAACGACTGCCACGCCGTCTTACTCCGCCGTTCCATCCGGCTGTCACCATCCGCACAAGCGGATGATCCAGTAACCATTGCCTCAAAGGGATATCTCAAACACACCGTTTACTGGATGCCCCGCTTTGGCGGGGCATGACAACGGGGGATACTGCCAAAGTGACTTGACTGACCATCGCATTCGTCCTTCATGGCGGCAAGCTGTGGCCGGCGCTTCGGCATGCCGCGCGGCAGCCGTTCCAGACCCCAGAAAAAAGCCTGCAAGGATCTACGATGTCCAAGAATTCCTCACGTTCCGTCGGCCGCCATTTCCTGCACATTCCGGGGCCGTCGCCGTTGCCGGACCGTGTTTTGCGCGCGATGGACACCCCCATCATCGACCACCGTGGCCCGGAATTCCAGAAGCTCGCCAAACGCGTGCTCGAGGGCATCAAGACCATCTTCAAGACCGCCAATCCGGTGATCATCTACACCGCCACCGGCACCGGCGCCTGGGAAGCCGCGCTGGTCAACACGCTCAATGCCGGCGACCGCGTGTTGATGGTGGAGACCGGGCAGTTCGCCACGCTGTGGAAGCGGATGGCGGAGAGCATCGGCCTCAAGCCCGAATTTATCGCGACCGACTGGCGCATCGGCGCCGATCCGGGCGCGATTGAGGCGGCGCTGCGCAAGGACGCCAAGAAGGAGATCAAGGCGGTCTGCGTGCTGCACAACGAGACCTCGACCGGCTGCCTTTCTCCGATCGCCGAGATCCGCAAGGCGATCGACGCCGCCGGCCACCCGGCGCTGTTCATGGTGGACACCATCTCCTCGCTCGCTTCGACCGACTACCGCCACGACGAATGGGGCGTCGATGTCACCGTCGGCGGCGCGCAGAAGGGGCTGATGCTGCCGCCCGGCATGTCGTTCAACGCGGTGAGCGACAAGGCGCTGGCGGCGGCGAAGAACTCGAAGATGCCGAAGTCCTTCTGGTCGTGGGAGGACATGCTCAACATGAATAAGATCGGCTTCTTCCCCTACACGCCGGCGACGCAGATGCTGCATGGGCTCGCGACCGGCATCGATATGCTGCACGAGGAAGGGCTTGACAATGTATTCGCTCGCCACGACCGGCTCGCGGAAGCGACACGCCGCGCGGTGAAGGCGTGGGGCCTCGAGATCATGTGCCGCGAGCCGCGCTACTACTCGCCGACCATCACCGCGGTGATGCTACCGGACGGCCACGACGCCGACGGGTTCCGCAACCTCGCGCTCGACACGTTCAACATCTCCTATGGCGCGAGCTTCGGCAAATACACCGGCAAGTATTTCCGCATCGGTCATCTCGGCGACGTCAATGAGACTCACATGATCGGCGCGCTCGGCGCGACAGAGATGGCGCTCGCGCTCGCCGGCATTCCGCACAAGAAGGGCGGCGTGCAGGCCGCCATGGACTATCTGGTCTCGGCGTCCGGCTCCGCGGCAAAGGCGGCAGCGGAGTAGGCTGCGATTTGTGCGCCGCACAATCCCACTTGCGATTCCGAATAGCGGCGCCACCGGCACGCACGCCCAGACAGATTCCTTAACTTTCTAACGCGACAATCCCGCCGTCTCAGGGGCCGATGCGGGATGAATACCCTTGTTCGCTTCGTTCGCTCGAAGGCCGGGCGGATTCTGGTCATCTATCTGCTGCTCGCCGGCGGCATCAGTGCGGCCGTCGCAAGCTATTTCTATACGGCCAGCTTGCAGACTTTCCTCGCTCAGAAGGTCGAGGAAAAGGCCACGACGCTCCAGCTTGTCGACGCCTTCGTGACCATCTACTCGCGGCTTCGGTCGCAGTTCGGGCAGGACGCGCCGGTCCCGGCCACTTTTCGTGCCCACTCGATCGAAACCTTCAACAAGCAGCTTGGTCCGAACAGCAGATTCATCCTGCATTGGGTCGGCCGCCAAGGCCGGCAAATCACGACGCCACCCATCGACGCCGAGATGGCCAAGACGATCGAGGCGTTTGCGACGACGATGGATCGCAGCCCGAAGTCGGCGCTCATGACCATCGACAACCGGGCAATCCTACGAACGGTCTATCCATCGCTCGCCAACGAGCAGAGCTGCGTGAACTGTCACAACCGGCTTCAGCCAAACGCGCAATGGCGTTTGAACGACGTCATGGGCGCTTTTGCCATCGACGTTCCGGTTGGCTCATTCCTGCAGGCCATCAAATCCCAAAGCTACACGGTCGCGCTATGCCTCTTCGTGGCGCTGGCGGGGATAGGTCTCGCAGTTTCAGTCCTGCATTTCCGACAATTGAATGAGCGCGAGTCGTCAGCAGTGCAGTTGCAGACGCAAAACGTTCGATTCAACGCGGCGCTGAACAACATGTCGCAGGGACTGTGCATGTTCGACGCCGACCGGCGGCTGGTCGTATGCAACGAGCGTTATGCCAGATTGTATTCGCTCCCGCCGGAACTGCTGCAACCCGGGACGCCGCACGAAGCAATCGTCAAGCATCGAGTGTCGAGCGGCACTTTTGCAGACGAAAAATCGGGCTTGGCCGCGTATGAACGTTCAGCCTCGGGCAGTCGCCCTGCTGATCAGGCATCGACCCAGATCAAGAAATTCTCCGATGGCCGTCTGATCAGGGTCACGCGCGATCCCATGCCAGGCGGCGGATGGGTCGGAATCCATGAGGACGTGACCGAGCAAGCCCAACGCGAATCAATCAACTCCGCAATCGCCTCGTTCCGCCAGCGGGTTGAACGCGTGCTCGCAACCGTTCGCGAGTGCACGCGTGCGATGAAATCGACCGCAACCGACCTGTTCGGCTCGTCGGAACAGACGTCGCGCCGCGCCAAGGGAATCGTCGATGCTTCGCAAGGCGCGTCGACGAGTGTCGGAAACGCCGCGGCCGCCACGCAGCAGATGTCTGGCTCGGCGACAGCCATCGGCCAGCAGGTCGAGCAGACGTCCAGGATCGTGAACAGCGCCGTGAGCAAGGTCAGGGCGACGAACGACGAATTCGCCGAACTCTCAAGGGCTGCGCAGAAGATCGGCGACGTCATCAATTTGATTCAGCAGATTTCTCAGCAAACCAACCTGCTGGCGCTGAATGCGACCATCGAGGCGGCGCGCGCCGGCCAGGCCGGGCGGGGATTCGCGGTCGTCGCCTCCGAAGTGAAATCGCTCGCCTTGCAGACCGGCAAAGCGACCGAAGAGGTCGCCGAGCAAATCTCGGCCGTGCAGGCTTCTACCCGAGGAGCGATTCAAGCGGTCGGGAGCATTGAGCAATGCATCGGCGAGATCAGTACCTATACGGCCGCCGTTGCAGGTGCGATCGAGGAGCAGAGCGCAGCGACGCTGGAAATTTCCGACAATGTCGCAAACGCCGCACAGGAAACGAGCACGATCACCACGGTCCTCGGCGAGGTCGCCGATGCGGCGATTGCAACGCGCACCTCCGCCGAGATTGTGCTTTCGGCTTCTGAATCGGTCGAGGGCGCGGTCGACAACCTGCGCCGGGAGATCGAGACCTTCCTGGGCAATGTGGCGGCGTAAGCCGGCGCGGTATTACAACTCCCCGCGGGCCCTGCGCCACTTATCCGACGCATCGTGCGCGCTGCATTCGCCGGCGATGATGAAGGCCAGGGCTTGGAACCCGGCGGCGGCTGACAGCGCATCCATATCTGCTGCGGCCCCGATCCCATGGAGAGATTCTGGCTCGGAGGCGTCCGACGCCGTATTTTTGGCCGGGCGTGCCAAGATTTGCTAAGGTGAGGCAAGGACGCGGGCATCCCGCTGCAACGAGGACGAGGCCGCGATGGCGATCCAGGGGCTTGGCTACGTCGGCGTGCGCACCAAGGCGCTCGAAGACTGGGCGAACTTCGGCGAGAGGTTCCTCGGGCTCCAGGTCGTCGACAAAAGCAGCAAAGGCCTCGCCTTCCGCATGGACGACCGCAAGCAGCGCGTGGTGGTGACCGAGGACGGCGGCGAAGGCGTCGCCTTCTTTGGCTGGGAGGTGCCTGACGCGGCCGAACTCGGGCGCCATGCCGCACGATTCGAAGCCGCCGGCATCAAGGTCGAACGCGGCAGCCGTGCGCTCGCCGACGAGCGCCGCGTCGCCGACCTGATCGCGTTCTCCGATCCGGTCGGCAACCGGATCGAGATCTTCCACGGCGCGGAGATCACGGCCGAGCCGTTCAAGGCGGGCCGCAACATCTCCGGGTTCCGCACCGGGCCGCTCGGCATGGGTCACGCCGTTCTGCACGTCAAGGACATCAACGACGTGATTCCATTCTACCGCGACCTGCTCGGGTTCCGGCTGTCCGACTACATGACGCGGCCGTTCAATGCCTATTTCTTCCACGCCAATCCGCGCCACCATTCGATCGCCTTCATCGAGACCGGCCGCAATGCCACGCACCATCTCATGATGGAGCTGTTCAATCTCGACGACGTCGGCCAGTGCTACGACATCGCGCTCGGCGAGGAAGGCCGCATCGGCGTGACGCTCGGCCGCCACATCAACGACGAGGTCACCTCGTTCTACGCCAACTCGCCGTCCGGCTTCATGGTCGAGTATGGCTGGGGCGGCCGCACGCTGGACGTCGACAACTGGCAGCCGCAGGAGGTCACCTGGGGCCCGAGCATGTGGGGCCACGACCGCATGTGGATGCCGCCGGAGGGCCGCGCCGAGGCGCGCAAGCTGCGCATCGAAGCCGCCGCGTCGGGTCTCCGCAAGCCGGTCAACGTGATCGAGGGCAACTACCAGCGCATGACCGGCGTCTGTCCCTGGTGGGACGGCGTGCGCCACGCCGAAGCGGCGGAATAGCAACGGAACACCGCCGTCGCGGTGATCGTTGCCGACGCTTTTTCAAGTTCCATCGTCAGCGGCATCAACGCGTCATATGACCGTTTCATGATGTGAACGAATGATCGTGCCCGGCTGGAACGAACCGGAGGATGGTTCGTTCGTCCGGCGACGGGGAGCGTCCAACAAGTGAGGTCACTACTATGCGAACCCTGATCGCTGCATCCGCTCTCATCACGCTGCTTGCCGGTCCCGCCGTCGCCCAGACCGGCAGCGGCCAGTTCTGCCTGAAAGGCGCGACTGGCGATGCGAAATGCAACTACCAGACTATGGCGCAGTGCGAACAGGCCAAGGGCGGCGGCTCCGGCCAGCAATGCGTCGACCGCTCGCAGTTGCAGGGAACCACTGGTTCCGGCGCGGGCATGGGTTCGGGTGTGGGCGGTGCGGAAGAAGGCGGATCGCCGGGCACATCGTCCCCGAGCGCTCCTAAGCGGTAACACGCCGCGCCCGGTTCCGGGCGTCGCTTCGTCACAGAAGGACGCCCGGGCCATCTGCCGCCTACGCCGCGATCTTCACGTATTCGAAGTCGCCGGGTTTGTTGTCGATGCCGACGCGGGGCGGTGCGATCCACGACGCGAACTTGCCGGGTTCGGTGACCGGCTTCATCAGGCTCTGAATGAAGCCGCCGTCGTCCTTGGACGGCAGCCACTTGTCCTTCTCTTTCGCCCATGTTGCGTCGTCGACAATCGCTCCGTCCGGCGTCGCCTGGATGTCTCTGAACTCACCGATATGGCGGTGGAAGGCGACATGCGGCAGCTCGAGCTTGTACGCCACGCCGGTGCGCTCGATGATCTTGTTCCAGCGGTCCAGCCCGCGCTGGCAGTCGGCGGTGTAGTCGTCGCGCAGACGCATATTGATCGCGGTCAGCGCCGGCTCGTCGACGCGCTTGATCTCGCCATCGACCAGCTTCAGCACCGGATAGGTCGAATTCTCCAGCTTGTGGTCGTCGTCGATCTTGGTTTCCTGAAAGCGGCCCTTGATGCCGGCGTTGAAGGCGTTTGCCGCGTTGGTCGAAACCTCGGAGCCGAACAGGTCGAGCGACAATGAATAGTGAAGGTTGAGCTTCTTCTTCATCGTCGGCAGGTCGATGACGCCGAGCGCACGCACGCGCTCGATGTCGTTGATGTCCTCGATGCCGGCCTCCTTCATCGCCTCGCAGGTGCGTTGCAGCGTGCGGCCGATGCCGGTCTCGCCCACGAACATGTGGTGCGCTTCTTCGGTCAGCATGAAGCGGCAGGTGCGCGAGAGCGGATCGAAGCCCGATTGCGCCAGGCTTTCGAGCTGCATCTTGCCGTCACGGTCGGTGAAGAAGGTGAACATGTGGAACGAGAGCCAGTCCGGCGTCTCCTCGTTGAAGGCGCCGAGCATGCGCGGCTTGTCCGCATCGCCGGAGCGGCGCTTGAGCAGTTCCTCCGCCTCCTCACGGCCGTCGCGGCCGAAATATTTCTGCAGCAGGTACACCATCGCCCAGAGGTGGCGGCCCTCCTCGACATTGACCTGGAACACGTTGCGCATGTCGTAGAGCGAGGGCGCAGTCTTGCCAAGGAACCGCTGCTGCTCGACCGAGGCCGGCTCGGTGTCGCCCTGGAT
>JBOHIG010000246.1:0-12930 GCA_050725815.1 Xanthobacteraceae bacterium | reverse complement strand
CTGCTCGTCAAGGCTGACAACAGCGTCGCCCGGTCAGTTCTCGCTAACGTCTACGCCTTGTTAACCGCCGCACCCTACCGTGTTAACCGCCGCCTCGTAGCGTGGCGTGGGGATGTTGCGATGGCCGCTCAAATCAAACGGTTCAACTGGTTGAAGCGGCCCACGGGCTGGCAGTTCGTGCAGGCGTGGCGGGCGAGCCGCAGGACCATGGCCCAGCGCTTCCAGCAAGACGCTGCGGTGGCCAGCTCCGCATTCGTCGCTGCCCAGAACAATCTGATCGTAGGAATGGCTGCCATCGCGGCGAAGACCTCGATCCAGCGCACGCAGAACGAGATTTCTGCCGTCAAAAACCAGATCGCCAGCCAGGTCAATCTGCTGGCGTAGGGCCTGATCGTTCCGAACGTGGGAAACCACTTGTTGGGAAAGATCGTGTTCAAAGTGTCTGCGATGTCGGAGTTTGCGTGATGGATGTCGGTGCGCTCGCGTCAGCCTTTGCCGCTGCCAAGGCCGGGCAGGTGCAGCTTGCGATCGCGGCCAAGATGATGCGCATGAACGCCGATTCCGCGGCCGCCATGGTCAAGGTGATCGAAGCCGCGCAAGCCAACTTGGACCGGCTGACAAATGTCGCCGCCGGCATCGGCGCCAATCTCGACATCACGGCCTGAGCATTCCGCGATCTGAACCGGCGCAGCGGTCGTCCCTTGCAGTCGATCGTCAGCGTTTCAGCGCTGCCGTCACCAGCCGGATCGCGTCGTCGCTCGCCCATTCCGCCGGCCCCGCCAGCGTGCCGATCTCGCAGCCGGATGGGTCGATCAGCAATGTGGTCGGCATGCCATAGGCCTTGCCGACCTGCTTGAGGTCCTGGAAAACCTTGGCGTTCGGATCGGCGTAGTAGGCGAGCCGTTTGATACCGACCTCGTTGAGCCAGGCGCGCGGCTTGTCGAGATCGCGGGTATCGATGTTGACGGCGACCACCTCAAAATCGGCGCTGCCGAGCTTACCCTGCAACGCGTCGAGCGCCGGCATCTCGCGCCGGCAGGGCACGCACCAGGTGGCCCAAAGGTTGAACAGCACGGTCCGTCCGCGCCAGTCGGACAGCCGCTTCTCGGCGCCGTCCTGATCGCGAAATGTCACGTTTGGCACCAGGATCGGCCGGGTTCTCGCCACCGCGAACGCCGCGACCTCGCCCTGGGCCAGCGGGGCGATCCGGCGCGCCGTCTCCAGCGTCGGCCGGCAGGCCGGATCGATGGCCCGATTGCCTAGCAATAGGCCGATCCCGTATACCCCGGCGAGCCCGGCGGCGACGCCGGCGATGCCGCCGGTGACGATCACCGCAAGCCGCTTCTTGGCGTGATTTCGTGCCGCATCGGAACGACTGATCATTGTCGGCGGAACCTCGGTGGATTACGGCAGGTGGTGCGGGAACTTCAAATCGGCGGCACTAGGTCATGAGCAACAAGATGTGGGGCGGGCGGTTCGTTGACAGCCCCGATGCGGTCATGGAGGAGATCAACGCCTCCATCGATTTCGACCGGCACCTGTACCGGCAGGACATCGCCGCCAGCAAGGTCCACGCCGCCATGCTCGGCAACCGGGGTATCATCACGGCCGACGATGCCGCGGCGATCACGCACGGTCTAGACACGATCCTGTTAGAAATCGAGGGCGGCACATTCACGTTCAAGCGGGCGCTGGAAGATATCCATATGAACGTGGAGAGCCGGCTCGCCGAACTGATCGGGCCGGCGGCGGGACGATTGCATACGGCGCGCTCGCGCAACGACCAGGTGGCGACCGATTTCCGGCTCTGGATCAGGTCCACGATCGACGCCATCGACCGGTCGCTGGCGACCTACCAGAAGGCGCTTGCAGAGAAGGCGCTGGCGCATGCCGCGATCGTGATGCCGGGTTTCACCCATTTGCAGGCGGCGCAGCCGGTCACCTTCGGCCATCATCTGCTCGCCTATGTCGAGATGGCCGCGCGCGACCGCGGGCGGTTCCGCGATGCGCGCGCCCGGCTGAACGAATGCCCGCTTGGCGCCGCCGCCCTTGCCGGCACGGCGTTTCCGATCGATCGCGACATGACCGCGCGAGGGCTTGGCTTCGACCGTCCGGCCGCCAACTCGCTCGACGCCGTGGCGGACCGGGACTTCGTGCTGGAGACGTTGTCTGCGGCAGCCATTGCCGCCGTGCACCTGTCCCGCTTCGCCGAGGAGATCGTGATCTGGACCTCGCCGATGTCCGGTCTCGTCATGCTGTCAGACCGCTTCACCACCGGCTCCTCGATCATGCCGCAGAAGCGCAATCCGGATGCCGCCGAACTGGTGCGCGCAAAGACCGGGCGTATCGTCGGCGCATTGCAGGCGCTGCTGATCGTGATGAAGGGGCTGCCGCTCGCCTATCAGAAGGACATGCAGGAGGACAAGGAAGGCGCGATGGACGCGCTGTCCGCGCTGATGCTCTCGATCGCGGCGATGACCGGCATGGTGCGCGACATGATCCCGGACGCGCCGCGTATGCGCAAGGCGGCCGAGGAAGGCTATTCGACCGCAACCGATCTGGCCGACTGGCTGGTGAGCAAGCTCAAGATGCCGTTCCGGGAGGCGCACCAGGTCACCGGGCGCATCGTCGCCAAGGCGGCATCCGAGAACAAGGCCCTGCATGACCTTTCACTCGAAGCGCTGCGGACGATCGAACGGCGGATCACCAAGGACGTCTACGAGGTCTTGTCGGTGGACCATTCGGTCAAGAGCCGCGTCAGCTACGGTGGTACGGCGCCCAAGAACGTGCGCCGGGAGGCCAATCGGTGGCTCAAGTTGCTGGCGCGGGATCGGGTCTGAGCGGAGCGGGCGGTGGCGGCCATGCTCTCGCCTCGGATGGCTGATCTGCTATGGTATCGAGGAAAGAGGAGGGGTGGCTTGATGGCGTCCGGTAGCCTGCGATGGTCCCACGCTGCGGCCGTGGCCGCGCTGGTGGCGGCCCTTGGCCTGTCGGCCTGCGGGCGCAAGGGACCGCTTGATCCCCCGCCGTCGGCCGAAGCCTCGATGCAGGCGGCTCCGGGAACGCCCGTGAATCCGCTCGAGCGCAACCGCTCCCGCCGTCAGCCGCCGCCGCCGAAACGCAACGACCCGTTCTTCCTGGATTTTCTGCTCAACTGAGCCGGCGGACATGCACCATTTTGACTATCGCGCCGGCGTCCTGCACGCCGAGGCGGTTAATCTCGCCGATCTCGCGGCCGCGATCGACACCCCTTTCTATTGCTATTCGACCGCGACGCTGGAGCGCCACTACCGCGTCTTCGCCGACGCCTTCGCCGATGTGCCGGCGCTGGTCTGCTACGCGACCAAGGCGAATTCCAACCAGGCTGTGATCAAGACGCTGGCGCGGCTCGGCGCCGGCGCGGACGTCGTGTCCGAAGGCGAGCTCAAGCGTGCGCGCGCCGCCGGCATCCCGCCCGGCAAGATCATGTTCTCCGGCGTCGGCAAGACCGCGCGCGAGCTTGCGCTGGCCGTCGACGAGGGGATTCTCTGCGTCAATGTCGAATCCGAAGCCGAGCTCGAATTGCTGTCGTCGATCGCGGCCGGCAAGGGCCGGACGGTGAACGTCTCGGTGCGGGTCAATCCCGACGTCGATCCTCGCACCCACGCCAAGATTGCCACCGGCAAGTCCGAGAACAAGTTCGGCATCCCGATCAGCCGCGCGCGCGAGGTTTATGCCCGCGCCGCAAGGCAGCCGGGCCTCAAGGTCACCGGCGTCGATATGCATATCGGCAGCCAGATCACCGAGCTTGAGCCGTTCAACGATGCTTTCGCGCTGCTGGCCGGGTTCGTGCGCACGCTGCGTGGGGACGGCCACACGATCTCGCACGTGGATCTCGGCGGCGGGCTCGGGATTCCCTATCGCGACGACAATGAGCCGCCGCCTGCGCCGGATGCCTATGCGGCGATGGTCAAGCGCGCCACCCGCGATCTCAACTGCACGCTGATCTTCGAGCCGGGACGGCTGCTCGTCGGCAATGCCGGCATCCTGGTCACGCGCGTCATTTATCTTAAGCGCGGCGAGGCCAAGACTTTCGTGATCGTTGACGCCGGCATGAACGACCTGATCCGCCCCACACTCTACGATGCGCATCACGAGATCCGCCCCGTGCGGGAACCTGCGCCGCAGGTGCGCCGGATCGTTGCCGACGTGGTCGGCCCGGTGTGCGAATCGGGTGATTTCCTGGCGCTCAACCGCGCGATGCCGGAGCCGAAGGCGGATGACCTGCTGGCGGTGATGACTGCGGGCGCTTATGGCGCCGTCCAGGCCGGCACTTACAACACCCGTCCGCTGGTGCCGGAAGTGCTTGTGCGGGGAAGCGAATGGGCGCTGGTGCGGGCGCGGATGGAGGCTGAAATCCTGATCGGCCTCGACCGCCTGCCGCCTTGGCTGTGAGCCGGTTGAACCATATGCCGATGCCGCCGTTTTGATCGGTGGGTGCCTTCCTTTTGCCCCGTGGCACCGCTCCTATGCCGTGGTAGAATGCCCGGCCGGGCAGATTCTTTATGCCGGAGATATACTTGAGCGAACGCTCCGCCGAAGGCGCAAGAGCCGATATCAGTTCCCCCACGACGGGCGCGCGGCTTGACCGGGCGGTCATCCGGGCCCGCTGGACGATTTTCTGGGAACGGCTGTGGCCGGCACTGGCATCGGTCGCCACCGCCATCGGCGTGTTCCTGGCTGCGTCCTGGCTTGGCTTGTGGCTGTGGCTGCCGCCGATCGGCCGCGCCATCGGTATCGGCGTGTTCTTCCTGATCGCGGCGGCGTCGCTCGCGCCGTTGTTCCTGGTACGCCTCCCGAGCCGGACCGACGCATTGCGCCGGCTCGACCGCAACAGCGGCCGGCTGCATCGGCCGGCCACCACGATCTCCGACGAGATGGCCGTCGCTACCGAGGACACGCACTCGGTCGTGTTGTGGCGCGCGCATATCGAGCGCGCCTTGCGCGCGGCCGCGACGCTGCGCGCCGGAATGCCGGTGCCGCGACTGGCGCGGCGCGACCCGATGGCGCTGCGCGGCCTGGTGCTGGTGCTGGTGATCGCGACCTTCTTCGCCGCCGGCAGCGACCGCGTCAGGCGCATCGCCATGGCGTTCGACTGGCATGGCGTGATCACGCCGGCGAATTTCCGGATCGACGCCTGGGTGAGCCCGCCCACTTATACCGGCAAGCCGCCCTTGATTTTGCAAGGCTTGCGTCCGGCCGAGCCGGCGCAGACCGCCACCGCGCCGATTCAAGTGCCGGCCGGCAGCACGCTGGTCATCCGCGCCACCGGGCAGGTCAAGCTCGACCTCGCCGTGAGCGGCGGACTCACGGAGACGGAGGCGGCGGCCAAGCCGGGTGCCGCCAAGGGTGCCGAGGAGCGCCGCATCACCATTACCGACACCGGTGCGATCACCGTGCGCACCGGTGCTGCCGGCGATCTGACCTGGCAGTTCAACGCCATCCCCGATCGGCCGCCGACCATCGCTCTGACCAAGGATCCGGAGTCGCAGGCGCGCGGCGGATTGCAGTTGACCTACAAGCTCGAAGACGATTACGGCGTCGTCGGCGCGCAGGCGCTTGTGCAGCAGACCAAGCGCGCAGGCACCAACGGCCATCCGCCGCGCGCGCTGTTCGAGGCGCCCGAGGTGCCGCTCGCGCTGCCGCAGGTGCGTACTCGCAACGGCGTCGGCCAGACCACCAAGGACCTCAGCGAACATCCCTGGGCCGGCACCGCCGCGACCATGACGCTCATCGCGCGCGACGAGGCCGGCAACGAAGGCAAGAGCGAGCCGTTCGATCTGGTGTTGCCGGAGCGTCCGTTTACCAAGCCGCTCGCGCGCGCCCTGATCGAGCAGCGGCGCATTCTGGCGCTCGACGGCGATGCGCAGGCGAATGTGCTGACCGCGCTCGACGCGCTGAGCTGGGCGCCTGACCGGTTCAAGATCGAGGCCGGCGTCTATCTCGGCCTGCGCTCGATCTTCTGGCAGCTAGCGCGCGCCAGGAGCGACGATCAACTGCGCGACGTGGTCGCGCGTTTGTGGGACATGGCCATCCATCTCGAGGACGGCAACATGTCGGACGCCGAGAAGGCACTGCGAGCGGCGGAGGAGGCACTACGGCAAGCGCTCGAACGCGGCGCGAGCGACGAGGAGATCAAGAAGCTTACCGACCAGTTGCGCGCCGCACTCGACAAGTTCCTGCAGGCGCTGGCCGAGCAAATGCGGCGCAACCCCGAACAGATGGCGCGTCCGCTCGACCCGAATGCCCGGCAATTGACGCCGCAGGACCTCAAGAACATGCTCGACCGCATGGAGCAGATGGCGCGCTCCGGCGCCCGCGATGCCGCGCGGCGCATGCTGGATGAGCTGTCGAACCTGCTCAACAACCTGCAAATGGCGCGTCCCGGACAGCAGGGCGACGGCGACGAAGACGACGACATGAACTCGGCGCTCGATCAGCTTGCCGACATGATTCGCCGCCAGCAGCAGTTGCGGGACCGCACCTTCCAGGAGGGCCAAGACCAGCGCCGTCAGCGCGGCCAGGGACAGCGCGGTCAGCAAGGCGAGCAGCAGGGCAACATGGGTGACCTGCAAAAGCAGCAGCAGGCGCTGCGCGACCAGCTCAAGAAGCTGCTCGATGAAATGCGCCAGCGGGGCCTCGGTCAGCAGGGACAGCAAGGCCAACAGGGCCAGAAGGGTCAAAAGGGCCAGGGCGGCGAGCTCGATCAGCTCGGCCGCGCTGGCGACGCCATGGGACAAGCCGAAGGCCAGCTCGGCGAGAGCAATGCCGACGGCGCCGTCGATTCCCAGGGTCGCGCACTCGAGGCGCTGCGCCGAGGCGCACAGAATCTGGCGCAGTCGATGCAGCAACAGCAGGGCATGGGCCCCGGCCAGGGCCGGCCGGGACGGCGCGGCCCGCCGCGCGCGCAACAGCAGACCGATCCCTTGGGCCGGCCGCTGCGCGGACGCGACTATGGCGACGATGTCACCGTGAAGGTGCCGGGCGAGATCGACGTGCAGCGTGCGCGCCGTATCCTCGAGGAGCTGCGCCGGCGTTTTGGCGAGAGCTTCCGTCCGCAGCTCGAGCTCGAATATATCGAGCGGCTGCTGCGCGACTTCTACTGATCTTCGTTTAATGGATCTGCGGTTTCGCTGCCGTCAGCGCCTCGTTGACGGCGGTGCGGATGGTGGTGAGCGTAAACGGTTTCGTGATCACGTCGTGGATCAGCGTGTCGAGGCCGTGCGCGCGCTCGCGCTGGTCCGCAAAGCCGGTCATCAACAGGATCGCGACATGGGGATGATCGCGCGCCGCCGCGAGGGCAAGTGCGATCCCGTCCATCACCGGCATGCGGATGTCGGTCAGCAACAGCTCAAACGAGCCACGCTCGCGTGCGAGCACATCGAGTGCTTCGGCGCCGTCGTTGGCGGTTATCACGGCGTGGCCGTCCATGGCCAGCGCGCGCGCCACCAGGCTGCGGATGCCTTCTTCGTCCTCGGCGATCAGGATGCGCGCCATGGGATCCTCACTGGATGCCTGCGACCAGGTCGCGTTTGTTGAAGAACCGGACCAGGACCTCGTGCGCTTCCGGCGGCGGCGAGGCGAGCCGCGAGCGGAATGGCAGCATGGCTCCCGACGGGATCGTGCTGCGGGCCGGCATCGAGGTCCACGAATAGATCTCTTGACCGGCCGTACTGCGCACCGCGAAGCGCAGGCGCGGAACCTGGGCGACGTGCCGGGTCTCGTTCCGGATGAAGCCTTCGACGACGAGCACCTGCACGCCATCCTGGGCTTCCCGGCGGGTTGCGATGTCCGTGAAGGCAAGGCCGCGCAAATTGACCGGCAGTCCGATCGCGGAATAGAGCGACGCCATCTGCGGCATCCAGCGGACCACGTCCTTCCGCCACGCGATCAGGCCGACAATGAGGGCAATCATCGCGAGGATCGCGGTCGGCAGGCCGAAAATCGGCGTTCGCGATCGTTTCCGGGCCGGGCGGCGAATGCGGCGCGCCGCCACTGTCTCGATGTCCTCCGACGGCGGAGCCTCGGCGACCGGTGTTGCCTCGATCGGATCGGCCGGCGCAAGGCTGGGTGCGTCCTGGACGATAGCGACCGCTACCGGCTCATCTGCAGGCGTCGGCGCGGGGGCTGCCGGCGGTTCGCCTGCGGCGGAAGCCGGCGGCATCGAGACGTTCCAGCCGTAGCTGTCGTCCACGTCCGCGGGCTTGGCCTCCTGCGGTGGCTCAGAAGGGGGCGGCGGTGGGGGAGGCGCTTCCGCGGCCATCGGCGCGATTGCGCGCGGCTCCACCAGGTCCCCGACCGTTGTCGCCGCGGCGAATCTCGCCAGATCTTCCCGATGGGCGGCTGCGATCGACGCCATCGAGGCGGTGTTGGTTGCGAACCAGGTATTGCGGCAACGCACGCAGCGAACCGAGCGTCCGGCGGGGGCCAGCGAGGACGGTTCAACCTGATACGAAGTAGCGCAATTCGGGCAGACGATCAGCATTGGCGAATCGGGGCAGAATAGGTCCAGCCGAAACGCTAACAAGCGTCCGTTAACGGATCGGAAACCATGCCGGCCCGGCCTGCGGGAGCCCCAAGAATTGCGGGTTTCTCGGCGCATCCCGGGCCGGGGGGAAAGTCCGAAGGGCTTATGGGTCAGGGGCTTCGGTCGCTGATATAAACGCAGGTCGGTGCCGGAGAGCTGGCGGGGCTCGGAGCAGCACGTGGTCCGATTCGAGAACGTGGGGTTGCGCTACGGGTTGGGGCCGGAGGTGCTTCGGGACCTCACCTTCCGCATCGAGCCGCACTCGTTCCAATTCCTCACCGGCCCCTCGGGGGCGGGCAAGTCCTCGCTGCTGCGGCTCATGTTCCTGTCGATGCGGCCGACCCGGGGGCTTATCACGATATTCGGCCACGACATCGCGACGCTCGGCAAGGACGCGCTGTCGACGCTGCGGCGACGCATCGGCATCGTGTTCCAGGATTTCCGGCTGCTCGACCACATGACCACCTATGAGAACGTCGCGCTGCCGCTGCGGGTGATCGGGCAATCCGAGGAAAGCTACCGCGCGGAGGTGGTGGAGCTGCTGAAATGGGTGGGGCTCGGCGAGCGCATGTCGGCGTTTCCGCCGGTGCTCTCGGGTGGGGAAAAGCAGCGCGCGGCGATCGCGCGCGCGGTGATCGCGCGTCCGCAGATCCTGCTTGCCGACGAGCCGACCGGCAATGTCGACCCGAACCTCGCGCAGCGGCTGCTGCGCCTGTTCGTCGAACTCAACAAATCGGGAACCGCGGTTGTGATCGCCACCCACGACATTGCTTTGATGGACCAGTACGACGCCCGCCGGCTGGTGCTGCACGAAGGCCGGCTGCACGTTTACGATTGAGCACGCCCATGACGACGCATAGTGACTACGAGGCCATCCCATCGGTCGAGCCGGCCGGCGATGCGATGCCGCGCATCGAGAATCCGATCGCTCCGGACGCGACTGTCGCAAGCCGCACGCTGGTCGCGGTGGTCGCGATCATGACGTTTCTCGCTTCGCTCACGACCGGCGCGGTGATCCTCGTGCGCGGCGCCGCCGGCGATTGGCAATCCGAGGTGGCGCGCGAGGTCACGATCCAGATCCGCCCGACCGCCGGCCGTGACATCGAGGCCGACGTGGCCAAGGCTGCGGAGCTCGCCAAGGCGGTTCCCGGCGTGGCCGAGGTCCGCGCCTTTTCGCGCGAGGAATCGGGACGGCTGCTGGAGCCATGGCTCGGTGCGGGACTTGCGCTCGACGATCTCCCGGTGCCGCGCATCGTCGTGGTCAAGCTTGCGTCCGGAGTCACGCCCGACTTCTCGCAACTGCGCAAGACCCTGGCGGAGCAAGTCCCGTCTGCGAGCCTCGACGACCATCGCAACTTCGTCTCGCGCATGCGGGCGATGGCGAACGTCGCGGTGCTCGGCGGCATCGGCGTGCTGATTCTGGTGCTGGCCGCGACCATGCTCTCGGTGTCGTTCGCCACGCGGGGCGCGATGGCGGCCAACCGCACCGTGATCGAGGTGCTGCATTTCGTCGGCGCCAAGAGCGGTTTCATCGCGGGACATTTCCAGCGCCGCTTCCTGCTGCTCGGCCTCAAGGGCGGAGCGATCGGCGGCGGTTTGGCGCTGGCGCTGTTCGGATTGGCCGAACTCGGCAACCGCTGGTTTCCCGGCTCGGCGGCCGCCGAACAATTCGGCGCGCTGTTCGGCACTTTCTCGGTGGGGATCGCAGGCTACGCCGCCGTGCTCGCGCAGATCGTGCTGATCGCAGTGGTGACTGCATTCACCTCGCGCGCCACCGTCAACTGGACGCTCGAAACCATTCAGTAACCGGCGCTGGCCCAGTTTGCCGCGACCATCGCTGGTCTGGCCTGCGCGGGGCGCCACCGCGCGGCCGGATTTTACGCTATGGTTCCAGTGTCTCGAACCCCAAGTCCGCATAAATGAATTGCCGATTCTGTCGCGGACGTTCGGATACAACGGGGCGCGAGCGGTGGATGACGATTCGATGATTCGATCCAATATCGACAACGAGGCCGGAAAGCCCGGGCGTGCGCCGCGGAGCCTGCTGCGGCGCCTCGGGATGGCGACGCTCGCCATCTGCGTGGGCGCGGCCGGTCTCCTGGCGCTCGGATTTCTGTGGTTCGTCTGGCTGCTTCCGACCGAGGAGATTTCGCTCGGCCGCAAGGCCGAAGGCATCGTCGTGTTCACCGGCGGGGCCTCGCGGACGTCGGACGCGCTCGAGCTTCTGGCTGCCGGCCACGGCCAGCGATTGTTGATCAGCGGCGCCAATCGGAAGACCAACGCCAACGAAATTGCGCGCCTCAATCCTGAGTTCGCGAGCCTCGCCCGCTGCTGCGTGGATTTCGACTACTCGCTCAATACGCTTGGGAATGCAGTCGAGACGCGCAAATGGGCGGAGGAGCGCAAACTCCGCTCGCTGATCGTGGTGACGTCGAGCTACCACATGCCGCGCGCGATGGTGGAGCTTGCGCACCAGCTCCCGGCAGTCACGCTGATCTCGTTTCCGGTGGTGTCGCCGCGGCTGCGGTCGGAGCCCTGGTGGTCCAACTACGCGACCGCCCGCCTGTTGGCGCTTGAATATCTCAAATATGTCTTCGCCCGTATCCGCATGCTGGTGAATCCCGACGCGGGCGTGGCCGAGTGAGCTAGCCGTATTTCCAATCGCCGCGTAATATCCGCCCAGCCCCAACAACCAGGTTCTGCAACAGGATCAGCGCGTGCTCGTCATCTTTCGGTCGATTGTATTCAACATCCTGTTCTATCTGAACCTCATCGTCCAACTGATCGGGGCGATCCCGACGCTGGTGATGCCGCGCGTCGCCATCCTCAAGGTGGCCACGTTCTGGGGCCGCACCAACCTCTGGCTGCTGCGCGTGGTCTGCGGCATCAAGATCGAATGCCGCGGCATCGAGAAGATCCCGCACGGCCCGCTGCTGGTCGCCTCCAAGCACCAGTCGCTGTGGGAGACGTTCGCGCTCTTGTGGGCGTTCTCCGATCCGGCCTACATCCTCAAGCGCGAGCTGCTGTGGATTCCGTTCTTCGGCTGGTACGCGTGGAAGGCGCGCATGATCTCTGTCGATCGCGGCAAGCGCTCGCAGGCGCTGGCCGCCATGACCGAGCATGCGCGCGTCGCGCTTGCGCAGGGCCGCCAGATCGTCATCTTCCCGGAGGGTACCCGCCGCGCGCCGGGCGCCGAACCGAGCTACAAATTCGGCATCGCGCATCTTTATGGCGAAACCGGCGCGTCGTGCCTGCCGGTGGCGCTCAACTCCGGGCTGTTCTGGCCGCGCCGCTCGTTCCTGCGCTATCCCGGCACGATTGTGGTCGAGTTTCTCGATCCGATCGCGCCCGGGCTCGACAAGGTTCCGTTCGCCGCGCGGCTGCAAAGCGATATCGAGGACGCGACCGCGCGTCTTCTTGCGGAAGGTGAGCGCGAGCTTGCCCGCAATGGAATCGCGCGGAGATCGACGACCGCGGGTCTACCGTCCTCGCGGGCCTAACGCTCAGGCACTTGCCTGATGCACGCCCTTGAGCCGCTCCGCCAGCAGGTGCAATTCCGACTCGCGGATACCAAGCGCCTCGAGCGCGGCCACGGCGTCGATCACATAGTCGCGGTTGGCGCCCGATTGGCCGTGCCCGTCGCGTACAAGATGGAGCTGCCGATCGAGCGTGAGCCGGCCGGCATATTGCGCGTGGCTGCGGTCGACGGTGTAGCAGAGCGCGGACACGCTGCGTTCCGGATCGTTGGCGAGCCAGACTTGCCGCACGCTTTCGCGATAGACCATGGTGACCTGCTCGCGCCCGCGCAAATAGGCGACGGTCTCGCCGCGGTCCGCCGCCGCCACCCGAAAGGCGATGCCGCGGCAGGCGCCGCCATGGTCGAGCCCGAACACCAGGCCCGGACGCTCCGGCGTGCCGCGATGGACGAAGGAATAGACGCAGAGCGCCCGGTGCGCGCCGATCAGCCTGGCCTCGAGGCGTTCGAGATAGTCGAAGCCGGGCCGCCACATCAGCGAGCCATAGCCGAACACCCAGAGGTCGCCGGCGGTGCGATCGGTGATAGGGTCCATGGCGCGATTTCATCCATTGCAGGCCCGCTTGCAAGCGGGGCCCCCGGCGATGGCCGGCATTTCTGCCTTGCCGGCGCCGCAATCCGGCGTTTGAGAGGCTCCCAAGGCTGGTGGCGCCTCTGTGTCATAGCTACGGAGCGCAACGAATGTCCCTTCAGCCGCCCGCGGCCCGACGCCGGCTCTGGCCAGTCCTGGTGCCATTCGCGCTCGTGATCGCGCTCGCGATCCTGTGGACCGGACTGTGGTTCTATGCGGCTGCGGCGGCAGAGACCGCCATCACCGGCTGGCGTGCGC
>JBOHIG010000245.1:0-8474 GCA_050725815.1 Xanthobacteraceae bacterium | reverse complement strand
CGCGCGAACCACAGACTCACTTTGGCATGCAATCGCCGACGTCCTCGGCGCCTTCACGCCAGACGAATGCGCCAACTACCTCGCTCACGCAGGATATGCTTCGTCTTAAGTGGGAAATGCTCTAGTGTGGCGGTTCAGAAGTCCGCTATAATTATGTCGCTCGGGTAGCGAACTTCTGAACCAAGCCACACCAGCAGCGTCATGTTGCCGGTGTCCCTTTGAATCCGAAGTTCACAACGGCGAGTGCAGCACGGTTGTGCGAATTCGGATTCGAGACACCAGATCATGGCTTACTGGCTAGTGAAGACCGAGCCCGACACCTATTCCTGGAACGAACAGGTGAAAAAGGGCGCCAAGGGCGAAGCCTGGACCGGCGTGCGCAACTACACGGCGCGCAAGCATCTCAAGGAGATGAAGAAGGGCGACCGCGTGTTCTTCTACCACACCGGCGACGAGAAGCAGGTCGTCGGCGTGGTCGAGGTGGTGCGCGAGGACTATCCCGATCCGACCGATAAGACCGGCGCCTTCGTCGCCGTCGACGTGAAAGCGCTGTGGCCGCTCAAGAAGCCCGTCACGCTCGCCGACATCAAGGGCGAGGCGAAGCTGAAGGACATGGCGCTGGTGAAATATTCGCGGCTCTCGGTGATGCCGGTTGCCGCCGCCGAATGGGCGCTGATCTGCAAGATGGGCGGGCTGAAGGAATAGGCATCGATCGGCTTGCCCGGAGGCGGAGGGAGAGGGCGCCAATGCAGTTCGCCGGCGTGAACTATCTTGCCATCCTGATCGCGGCGGTCGCAGCCTGGTTCGCCGGCGCGGTCTGGTACATGGCGTTCGCCAAGCCGTGGGTGACCGCGCTCGGCAAGACCATGGAGCAATTCAAGGCCGAGCAGGCGGACAACGTAGGCAAGCCGGCAGCGATGGCGCCATTCATTCTGGCGTTCGCCGCCAGCCTCTTGATGGCCTGGGTGCTGGCCGGCGTGCTCGGACATCTCGGCCCCGGCCAGGTGACGGTGCGCAACGGCGTCATCACCGGTCTGTTCTGCTGGTCCGGCTTCGTCTTCACCACCATGCTGGTGAACAACAGCTTTGCGATGCGCAGCCCCAGGCTGCTGGTCATCGACGGCGGCTATTGGCTCGCCGTCCTCGTCATGATGGGCGCGATCATCGGCGCCATGGGAGTGTAACGATCATCCGTGCTGGCATGGCTCGTAGCCCGCATGAACGAAGCGATATGCGGGGCGACCCTCGCGATCCGGCACCGTCGATCCCGGATGTCGCTTCGCTCATCCGAGCTACAGGGCTGCCGGGACACGACCCGCTCAATTGTCGACCTTGATCCCGGCCTCCTTGATCGCCTTGCCGTAGCGCTCGTAGTCGCGCTTGATCATCGCCTTGAACTGCTCGGTGGTGATGATCGACGGCTCGCCCGAGCCGCTGTTGATCAACCGTTTCGCGACGTCGGGCATCTTGAGCACGGCCTGCACCTCGGTGCGCAGCTTGTCGATCACCGCCTGCGGCGTGCCGACCGGAGCGAACAGGCCCTGCCAGATCGTCACCTCATAGCCGGGATAGAACTCCCCGATGGTGGGAAGCTCTGGCATCACGGGCGAGCGCTTGTTGCTGCTGACGGCGAGCGCGCGCAGCTTGCCGGAGCGAGCGAGCGGCACGACCGAACCGCCGCCGAACATCGCCACAGTCTCCCCCGACACGGTCGCGATGCCGGCCGGCCCGCCGCCCTTGTAGGGAACGTGGGTGAGATTGATGCCGGCCGTCCGCTTGAGCATCTCCATCGCGATGTGATGCTGGCTGCCGTTGCCGATCGAGGCATAAAACAGCGGCGGCTTGGCCTTGCGCGCGAGCTCGATGAACCCCTTGAAGTCCTTGGCCGGGACTTTTGCCGGATTGACCGCCAGCAGGAGCTGGTTGGTGACGAAATTGGTGACCGGCACGAACGCCTTGTGCGGATCGACCGGCATGCGCCGGTAGAGATGCGGGTTGACCCCGAACAGGCTGTCGGAGCCAAGCATCAGCACATGCCCGTCCGGCTTCGCGTGCGCGGCCAGCTCGGCGGCGATGTTGCCGTTCGAGCCCGGGCGGTTCTCCACCACCACGTTCTGGCCGAGACGCGCTCCGAGCGGCGCGCCGACGGTGCGCGCGATCACGTCGGTGGCGCCGCCGGGCGGGAACGCAACGATCAGCCGGATTGGGCGGTTCGGATATGATTGCGCATGCGCCGCCGTGCACAAACCGAGCGCGACGACTGTCGCGAGGAGCACGTTCCTGCCGCTCATGATCGATCTCCCCCTGTCAATTCCGTCTGTCAATTCACCTGGACTCCGCTGACGCGCACGATCTCCGCCCATCGCGGCTGCTCACTGGCGATGAATGCGGCAAAATCCTTCGGCGTGCCGGGACGCCCTTCCAGACCACGCTTCGCCAGGCGTGCCTTCACCTCCGGCGAGTTCAGGCCGGCATTGATCGCGGCGTTGAGCTTGTTGACGATCGCCGCCGGCGTTCCGGCCGGCGCAAACATCCCGGCCCAGTATCCCAGCGCAAGACCGGGAAAGCCGCTTTCGATCATCGTCGGCACGTCGGGAAGATTCGCATAGCGCTTCGGACTCCAGACCGAGATCGCCTTGATCTTTCCGGCCTTGACCAACGGAACGAGCGTCGACGTGGTGCCGATGTTGAGGTGGATGCGTCCGCCGAGCATGTCGGTAACGGCTTGGGCGCCGCCCTTGTAGGGGACGCTGGTCACATCGAGCTTCTCCCTGGCCTTCAGCCATTCGCCGACGAGCTGCGGCGCGGTGCCCTGGCCGAAGCCGAAGGCGAGCTTGCCGGGATTGGCCCGGGCATAGGCGATGAATTCCTGCATGTTCTTGGCGGGGATCGATTTCTCGATCACCGTCACCCAGTGCCCGAACACGACATTGGCAACCGGCACGAAGCTCTTGCGTGGATCGAAACCCGGATTCTTGTACATCGCCGGTGCGACCACGATGCTGGAGCTGGTGAACAGCAGCGTATAACCGTTGAGTTCGGCCGCGGCCGCTGCTCGCGTACCGATGGTCGTCCCGGCCCCGGGCCGATTGTCGATGACGATGCTCTGGCCAAGCCGCTTGGTGAGATCGTCGGCCAGCATTCGCGCGACCACGTCGTTCGGCGATCCCGGCGTGAACGGAACGATCACGGTGATCGGCCGGCTAGGATAGGTCTGCGCCGCGGCAACGGTTGCAAACATTGCCAATGCCGGCGCGAGGGCGAGACGAAGGAAGCGGAACATCAGGCGGTTCTCCTCGCTAGCTAATTTAGTGGTCCGATTCGCGGCTTGCCGCCGGTCAGGCCGACGATTGATTGGCCCCCATCTTCCCGAATTGGAACCGCTTTTCCAAGCGGCCAAATGGCCGCGCTTCGAGAACGATCGTAAATCCAGGCTCTTGGATCGCAGCCGCGGCCTTGTCGCCTGTCGGACTGCCGTCGCATAATGGCCGGCAGCGAGAAGTAATTGGCCGCTTCAGGCCGGGCGCCGCGTGGAGGCAGCAGCCATGTCCGACAAGATTTACGACGTTTCGGCCGAATGGAAGAGCCGCGCCTTCATCAAGGACGCCGACTACCGCGCGATGTACGAGCGCTCAGTCGCCGACCCCGCCGCCTTCTGGGCCGAGCAGGCCAAGCGCATCCACTGGTACAAGGAACCGACCAAGATCAAGAACACGAGCTTCGGTCCCGGCAACGTCTCGATCAAATGGTACGAGGACGGCGTCACCAACGCCGCCTACAACTGCATCGACCGCCACCTGGCCAAGCGCGCCAGCCAGGTCGCCATCATCTGGGAGGGCGACGATCCCAAGGACGACAAGACCATCACCTATCAAGAACTGCACGACGAGGTGTGCCGGATGGCCAACATCCTGCGCAACCGCAACGTCAAGAAGGGCGACCGCGTCACCATCTACATGCCGATGATCCCGGAGGCGGCCTACGCGATGCTCGCCTGCGCGCGCATCGGCGCCATCCACTCGGTGGTGTTCGGCGGCTTCTCGCCCGACTCGCTCGCCGGCCGCATCGAGGACTGCAAGTCGAACGTCGTCATCACGGCCGACGAAGGCGTCCGCGGCGGGCGCAAGATTCCGCTCAAGGCCAACACCGACGCGGCCATCGCCAAGGCCGCACAAGGCGGCGTGGCCGTCGACCACGTCATCGTGGTGCGGCGCACCGGCGCGGCGGTCGACATGGACCCGGTGCGCGACGTCTACTACCACGATGCCGCCAAGCACGTTACGTCCGAATGCCCGTGCGAGGAGATGAATGCGGAGGACCCGCTGTTCATCCTCTATACCTCGGGCTCGACCGGCAAGCCGAAGGGCGTGCTGCACACCACCGGCGGCTATCACGTCTACGTCGCGATGACGCACCAGTACGTCTTCGACTATCACGACGGCGACATTTACTGGTGCACGGCCGATGTCGGCTGGGTCACCGGCCACAGCTACATCCTCTACGGCCCGCTCGCGAATGGCGCCACCACGCTGATGTTCGAGGGCGTGCCGAACTATCCGACCATGTCGCGCTTCTGGGAGGTCTGCGACAAGCACAAGGTCAACACCTTCTACACCGCGCCGACCGCGATCCGCGCGCTGATGCAGGCCGGCGACGAGCCGGTGAAGAAGACCAGCCGCAAATCGGTGAGGCTGCTCGGCAGCGTCGGCGAGCCGATCAATCCGGAAGCGTGGGAGTGGTACCACCGCGTGGTCGGCGACGGCCGCTGCCCGATCGTGGACACCTGGTGGCAGACCGAGACCGGCGGGATCATGATCACCCCGCTGCCCGGCGCGATCGCGCAGAAGCCCGGCTCGGCGACCAAGCCGTTCTTCGGCATCGTGCCGCAGATCGTCGATGCCGAGGGCAAGGTGATTGAAGGCGCCGGATCGGGGAATCTCTGCATCATCGATTCATGGCCCGGCCAGATGCGCACGGTCTATGGTGACCACCAGCGTTTCATCGACACCTACTTCAAGACCTATCCGGGCAAGTACTTCACCGGCGACGGCTGCCGCCGCGACGAGGACGGCTACTACTGGATCACCGGCCGCGTCGACGACGTCATCAACGTCGCCGGCCACCGGCTCGGCACCGCCGAGGTCGAGTCGGCGCTGGTGGCGCATCCGAAATGCTCGGAGGCCGCCGTCGTCGGCTATCCGCACAACATCAAAGGCCAGGGCATCTACGCCTATGTCACGCTGATGGCCGGCGAGACGCCGAGCGAGGAGCTGCGCAAGGAGCTGGTGCAGTGGGTGCGCAAGGAGATCGGCCCGATCGCGCAGCCGGACCTGATCCAGTTCGCGCCCGGCCTGCCGAAGACCCGTTCCGGCAAGATCATGCGCCGCATCCTGCGCAAGATCGCCGAGGACGAACACGGGAATTTGGGTGATACCTCGACGCTGGCGGACCCGACGGTGGTCGACGACCTGGTGAACAACAGGCAGAACAAGCGGGCGTAGCGCATCGGTGTAGGGCGCAATAGCCGAAGGCGTATTGCGCCGATCAAGTGCTACCATCGCAATGAGGCAGAGTCTTTCCCTCATGCCGGCGCAGTGCGCTGCGCTTATTGCGCCCTACGACTGCTCCGCTAGGCCTCTCACCGCGCCCGCGGTGTTGCACGCACGGCACAGCGCGTCGGAAATTCATCAACCGTTAACGATAGCTGGGGGTTTCGGCTGAGCCGCCGCCGGACATGGCTTACTATGGTTAGCGGGCGGCACGCGACCGGTACGACGGTCGCGCTCTGCTGTTGGGGAGGTCCAAAAAAGAACGGTACGGTTATGGCTCGATTGTCGCGTTGGCTGGGCGCCGGCTTGGCTGCTGTCGTCTGTTCGGTTGTCACGTTTTCGGCCGCGCCGGCCGAAGCCCGCTCCGCGGTCGCGTTCAGCGGCTATCCTGCGGGCACCATCGTCGTGAAGCAGGGCCAGCGGCGGCTCTACTTCGTCGTCGGCGACGGCCGTGCGATCGTCTATCCCGTCGGCGTCGGCAAGAGCGGCCAGCGCTGGACCGGCACATCCTACATCAGCGGCAAGTACATCAAGCCGGCGTGGTCGCCGCCCGCCGACATCAAGCGCGCCAACCCGCGGCTGCCCGACGTGATCCCCGGCGGCTCGCCGCGCAATCCGATGGGCGCGGCAGCGATGACGCTGAGCGGGGGCGAATACGCGATCCACGGCACCAACGCGCCCGGCTCGGTCGGCGGCTTCGTCTCCCACGGCTGCATCCGCATGTACAATAAGGACATCCTCGACCTGTACAGCCGCGTCGGCGTTGGAACGACGGTGGTCGTGACGCGCTGAGCTGACGCCGTCCGCTCGGGTACTCAGCACCAGCCTTCGCGGCGGCCGCCGGAATAGCTGCGGACCAGCCCGGCTTGCAGCAGCGCAGCCGAAACATCGGCGACGCGCCGGGTCGAGGCGCGCGCCAGCACCCGGCCGCCGTATTTGTCGAGGCTGATGCCGGTCACAGCGACATCGCCCTCGGCAAACAGCGCCACCAGCGCGTCGTGCGCCGCCTGCGCCTTCACGCGCTCCGCGTCGCAGCGCGCCCGGTGCTCCGGCGCATCGATACCGCGCAGCCTGACCTTGGTGACGATCTCGATCCCCGGCCAGGCATGCACCCGCGCATTGAAGGTGTCGCCGTCGACCACGCTCAGCACCTCGGCGGGATAGGCGGGCGGCGGCGCAAGGCCCGCCGGCGTCGCGGCGGAGACGGGCGTGGGCAGGACGGTTCCGTTGAGCGCCGGCGCAAGCGCCACGCCGGCGGCGAGGCCAGCCGCAAACGTCGCCATCGCGACGACGAAGCGGGGCGCAAGGCGGGGCTTGGGCTGAGCTAGGAACATACGCCTACAATAGGCGATTCATTCCTACCTTGGCAAGATCGAGTGCCCGACGCCCCGACAGCCCGCCGTTCGGCGTACAGATGGCCCGATCCGGGCCGCTTTCGCGATCGCCAGCGCCGTATCTTGATCGCAGTCCGCCCCTCCCCATTTCATTTCGGCGTCGGCGTGATGCCCGGGCGGCTCCGCCCGGGATCCAGGCCGGTCCGCCGAGTGGGAGACGACGATGAACTACCTGCGCACGGCGATTCTGCTGGCGGGGCTCACCGCCCTGTTCATGGGCGTCGGCTACCTGATCGGCGGCCAGACCGGCGCGCTGATCGCGCTTGCGATCGCGGCGGCGATGAACGTGTTCAGCTACTGGAATTCCGACCGCATGGTGCTCTCGATGCACGGGGCCCAGGAGGTCGATGAAGCCAGCGCGCCGGACCTTTTCCGCATGGTGCGCGACCTTGCCGGTCGCGCCGAGCTGCCGATGCCGAAGGTCTACATCATGGACAATCCGCAGCCCAACGCGTTCGCCACCGGCCGCAACCCCGAGCACTCCGCCGTCGCGGTGACGACCGGCCTGCTCAACCAGCTCAGCCGCGATGAAGCGGCCGGCGTCATCGCCCACGAGCTGGCGCACATCAAGAACCGCGACACGCTGATCATGACGATCACCGCGACCATCGCCGGCGCCATCTCGATGCTGGCGCAGTTCGGCATGTTCTTTTCCGGCAACCGCAACAGCAACAATGGCGGCTTCGGCATCATCGGCACGCTGGCGATGGTGATCCTGGCGCCGATCGCCGCGATGCTGGTGCAGATGGCGATCAGCCGCACGCGCGAATACTCCGCCGACCGGCTTGGCGGAATGATCGTCGGCCGCCCATTGGTGCTTGCCTCGGCGCTGTCACGTATCTCCGACACCGCGCAGCAGGTCCCGAACGAGACCGCCGAACAGAACCCAGCGACGGCGCATCTCTTCATCATCAATCCGCTCACCGGCGGCCACGGCTGGGACAACCTGTTCTCCACCCACCCCGCGACCGAGAACCGGATCGCGGCGCTGCAGCAGCTCGCCGCGGAGATGGGCCAGAGCGGCGGCGGGCGCGGCGGCTCCGGCAGCTTCCGCCCCCCGCAGGAACGGCAGCCGGCGCCGGCCTCCGCCGGCCCCTGGGGCCGCTCCAGCCGCGGCCCCTGGAGCTGACCGGCTTTTCTACGGCGCTCGCAGCGCGCAGCAATTCATGCGACATGAGCGCATGACTTCGTCTGCGCGCACATCCGATCCGCCCGGGCTTGCCGCGCGCCGCATCGCCGCCGAGATGCTGGAAGGCGTGCTGCGCCGCGGCCGCCCGCTCGACGAGCAGCTCGAGGGCGCACATCAGGGCTTCGCGGCGCTCGCCGACCGCGACCGCGCGCTGGCCCGCCATCTGGTTGCGACGGTGCTGCGCCGGCTTGGCACGCTGCGTCATCTGCTGGGGATGTTTCTCGACCGCGGCATCCCATCATCCGAGGCTCCGCGCACGGAAACCGCGCTGCTGATCGGCGCGACGCAGATCCTCTGGCTCGATGTGCCCGACCACGCGGCGGTCGATCTCGCGGTGCGGCT
>JBOHIG010000244.1:0-8845 GCA_050725815.1 Xanthobacteraceae bacterium | reverse complement strand
GCGGCCGCACGGCCTAAAGCTGCTTGCGCAGATCGGCGGCAGCCGCCTCGATGGTTCGCTTGAGGCTGAACGGTGACACGAAACGGCCGTCCTTGCCCATGAGGTAGACTATGGCCGTGTGGTCCATGGTATAGCCACCGCCGTCGAGGGGCACCTTTCGGAAGTGGCCACGATAAGCCTTGACCACCGCGGCGATCTCGGCCGGATCGCCCGTGAGCCCAATGATGCGGGAATCGAAGCTTGACAGGTAATCCTTCAGCGCCCGCGGTGTGTCGCGCTCCGGGTCGACGGTGATGAACAGCGCCCGCACCTTCTCACCCCCCGACCCGAGCTTGCGCAGAATCTCGGAGATTTCGAACAGCGCGGTTGGGCAGACGTCCGGGCAATGGGTGAAGCCAAAGAACACCAGGAAGGGACGACCCTTCAGGTCCTGATCCGTGACGGTGCGCCCTTCGTGGTCGGTCAGACGGAACGGCCCGCCTACTTTGGCGACCTGCTGCACACCGAGATCCATGCTGCGCCCGCCCACCAGGAGCGCGATGGCGGTCACCAGCACCAAGCCGGCGAGGAAGGCGCCGGCAGCAACCAGGATGCGTGCGGTGCGAAACGTCATCGGGATACCGCCGATCCTACAAGCACAGCGCGATGCCGGCGAGGATCATCTCGTAGAACACCGTCGTACCGTAATACGCCCACAGCACCGCCGTCGCGGCCACGAGCACGCCGCCCGTCGCCGCCGCGACCGCAAGCGGGCGCCAATTTCGCCGATTCGGCAGCGTCGCGGATCCTGACATTCGCTCACCCGGCAGCGGTGCTTATGGTTCATCACATAGGCGCGCGGTGCAGCATCTACAATATCGGGAAACGTGGCGCTTTCGCTACCGGAGAAATGTGCGTTTGCTCTCCGCCCGATGCCTCGCGCACGGAAGTTGCGTTTGCAATACGTTTAAAATGCACGCGAGCGAAGCCACGATGATTTTGCCTCGTCATCGAACAAGTCTTGAAAACGCCGCATGAGGTTAGCAGACAACTGCGAGGACAGGGATCGGGCATCGACGGAAGGGCACGTCATGAAAGATCACAGGTTCGCTATTGCGGCGCTCACGATCGGCCTTGCCATTCTCGCCCTAACGCCCGCCTTCCTTGTCAGCCACCAGCAAAACGTCGCGTTGCTCGAGCGGCTCGCGCCTCGGATCGAGCGAGCGCGCACGCTGCCTCCCGAAACAAAAGACGCGATCCTGAAGGTGGTCGAGCGGGTGCGCCAGGCGCCAGTCGATTGGCGGACCGATGAGCGGCGGAAAATCGCACTCGAGCGTATATCGCATGCTCTCGAGGTCAAAGCAGCCGCACACGAGCTTACCAGCGTCGGCCAGGGATCGGATTGAACTGCGCCATCAGGCTTTGGCGGAAAAATACTTCGCCAGCCAGTCGCGCATGATACCCCACACCCGCGCGTTATCTTCCGCAAACAGGAAGTGATCGGCGTCGCTGAACAAGTGCAGCTCGGCCGGCTGGCCGGCGCGCTTGAACAGTTCGACCGACTGCTCCGTCGGCGTGACGGAATCGTTTGCGGCGTGGATCAGCAGCAAGGGTCGCGGCGCGATCTTGCCGACCACGTCATCGGCGCGGAAATCGAACATGCTTTGCGCGGTCTCGGCCGGTACCTCGCTGATCGAGTTCGGCGCGATATTGGCGCGCAGATGCATCGGGATCGGAACGACATCATAACGCGACACCATCAGCGACTTACCGGTCCTGGTGCGGTGGTCGCGACCGTCCGACAGGATCTTTGTGAAGCGCGCCCATTCCTCGGTTGACTTATGCTGGCCGCGGAACTTGCGCTCGCCGTCGCCCCAGCCGCCGTTGGATACGACTGCGGCCACCCGCTCGTCAACGCCGCCGGTATAGACGCTGACGGCACCACCGAAGCTCGAGCCGATCACGGCGATGCGCTCGGGATGCACGGACGGATGCGTCTGGAGGAAGGTGAGCGCGTTGCGCGTGTCCTCGACCTGCTCCAGGCAGATGAGGCGGCCGCGCTCGCCCTCGCTGTTGCCGCAGCCGCGCATGTCGAAGCCGAGCGTGACATAGCCGAGCTCGTTGAGCACCTTGCTTGGGCCTTGCACGTTGCCCGAGGTCTTGTTGCTGCCGAAGCCGTGCAGAACCAGGAACGCCGGCCGCCGCTCGCCGGGCTTCACGTCGTCGGGAACGCGCACGGCGCCGGACAGCTTCAGGCCGGCGGACGAGATGGTGACGGCTTCTTCGCGCATAGTTTTTCGACTCCGATTGAGGCACGTCCGTGCAACGAGCGGGGCGGGATTGAAGTCTGTGCTCAGAATTCAATCCGGCTTGAATTTGTCCAACCCCAATTCCGTCCAGCGCGCCTTGGCCGCAGCCACGTCCTTGTCCTCGGGCCACACCGTCGGAGGATAGCGGGCGCCGCCGTAGTCCGGATCGGGATCGTAATCGAGGTTGACCGTGGCATCGATCAGCATCCGGTGCCACTTGCCGGTGCCGAACAGGGTGGGGTCGCGGTCGCGCTTGCGGGTGGAGGGATCAAGCCCGAGCCCGAAAGTCGCCGGCATGATCACGACGTCGTTCTCCCCGGCATTCACCCGCCAGGCCACCGCCCAGTCCACCGCTGCATAATCGTGAACGTCAATATCGTCATCGACCACGATGATGTGCTTGTAGCGCACATGCGCCGCGGTGCTGCCCCAGATCGCGTTTGCGACCTGCTTGGCCTGTCCCCGGTAGGTCTGCTTGATGCTCACGAACAGATTGGCGCCGGCGCACACCGTCGGTCCCCAGACGTCGGTGATACCGGGCACCCCCGCGCGGTCGAGCACGTTCCAGGCCGTCGATGAGCGGAAGATCGAGGAGATCATCGCGTTCTCGGAATAGCTGCCCGGCATGCAGCCTTCGATGGTGCCGCGCAGGATCGGATCGTTACGGTGCGTGATGGCGGTAACGCGGATGGTCGGTTTGGGCGAGCGGTCGCCGGCGAAATAGCCTGTGAATTCCGCGTACGGCCCTTCCATCTGGTAGGTGTCTTCCTCGAGGCCGAGCATGCCCTCGATCACGATCTCGGCGGAGGCCGGGACGTACAGATCGTTGGTCTCGCACTTCACCAGATCGACGGGCTCGCCGCGGATGGCGCCCATCACGTCGTATTCGCACACGCCCTTGGGCACCGGGGAGCCGGCGCAGAAGCCCATCGACGGCTCCCAGCCGATCGCAACCGCAATCGGCATCTCCTTGGCGCCGCGCGCGCGCCACTCGCTGACATGGTGGCCAATGTGCTGCGCACGCCACATCAGAATCGGAATGGTGTCGCGCCCAGTGACCATCCCGCGATAAATTCCGACATTCATCACGTTGGTGGTGGGGTCTTTGGTTACGACGCCGGCGTAGGTGATGAGATAGCGCCCGCCATCGAGCCGGTTCCAGTAGGGCGAGGGAAGCTCGTCGAGATCGATGTCCTTGCCGGTGACGACATTCTCTTTGCACGGACCGGTCTTGACGATGCGCGGCGCCAGCACGGCGTCCTGCAGGATGGTGCGGCCAAGCTTCACGAGGTCGCGCGCATGGGTCTCGGGCGGCAGCCCGAGCATCATCGCGATACGGCGCGTGTTGTTGATCGCGGAGCCGAAGATGCGCCGGCAGCGGCTGTCCGGCTTGTTATAGCCCTTGATGTTATTGAACAGCATCGCGGGACCGGTGCCCGGCCCCTGCGCCAGTCGCATGATCGTGCCGAGTTCGATGTTCCAATCGACCTCGGCATCGACCTCATGCAGTTCGCCGGCCTTGCGCAGCGCGTCGATCCATCCGCGCAGATCGCCGAAGGCGACCGGCTTTCGTTGCAACGTCATGATTTGCCCGTCCGCAGTCTGCCGGCCGCGAGCTTCACGGCCGCGATGATTTCAGGATACGCCGCGCAGCGGCAGAGATTGCCCGAAAGATAGTGCCTGATCTCGTCCTCGTCCGGGTCGGGATGCGCGTCTAGGAGCTGGCCCGCCATCAGCACGAAGCCCGGCGTGCAGAAGCCGCATTGCGCCGCGCCGGTTTCGAGGAAGGCCTGCTGGATGGGCGAGAGCTTGCCGTCGCTGGCCAGGCCTTCGACGGTCGTCACCACTTTCGCGTCGGCAAAAGCCGCAAGGTAAAGGCAGCCCGAGACGGCAGTACCGTCAACGAGCACCGTGCAGCACCCGCACAGCCCCTGCGCGCAGCTTTCGCGCGCGCCGAACAGGTCGAACCGGTCGCGCAGCACCTCGACGATGGTGTGGTGCGGCGCCACCTGCGCCGACACCTGCTCGCCGTTGAGGACGAAATTGACCGTGCGCATCAATCCTCCAGCGGCCTGTTCTGCGCCGCACGCAGCGCGCGCAAAACTTTCTCGGCGGTGAGCGGCAGTTCGGTCAGCCGCACTCCGACCGCGTCCTCGATGGCGTTGGCGATCGCCGGCGACACAGCGAATGTGCCGCTCTCGCCGACGCCCTTGGCCCCGAACGGGCCCGAACCCTGGTTCGCCTCGACCGCCTCGTTCTGCATCACCGGGGGGATGTCCAGGATGCTCGGGATCTTGTAGTCGGCGAACGAGGCGTTGGTGATCTGCCCGCCGTCGATCTCGATCTTCTCCTGCATAGTGAAGCCGAACTGCATCACCGCTGCGCCCGAAATCTGGCTTTCGACGATCTTCGGATTCACCAGGTTGCCAACGTCGACCACGTTGACCAGCTTCGTCACCTTCACATGCCCGGTCTCGGTGTCGACCTCGACCTCGCAGCCGGCGCCGCCGACCATCCAGAACGGCGTCGCCTCGGGCGTGAGGCCGTTGGCGTCCGGCGGCACGTAGCTCGGAATGTAGCTGCCGGTGCCGATGATGTTGCCGGCCTGCATCTTGTATTTCTTCTGGAACAGTTCCGCGACCGGCACGTTCGCCCCTTCCGGCAAGCCAACTTCCTTCGCGAGCGCCGCGAGCTTGGCTTTCGCATCCTCGGCGGCCAGCCGCACCGCATTGCCCATGTGATAGAGCGAGCGCGAGCCAAGCGTCGCCATGTCGTAGGGTGTCACGTCGGTGTCGGGATGCACGACCCTGATCCGCTCGGCGGGGATGTTGAGCACCTCGGCCACCAGTTGCGCATTGGCGGTGTCGGAGCCCTGCCCCATGTCGACCGTGCTGCAATAGAGCGTGACGCTACCGTCGGCCGCGACGTTGACGATGGCGATGGACGTCGTCGGCGAAATCGAAGCCTTGAAGCCGATGGCGATACCGCGCCCGCGCTTCACGCCGCCTTCGCCGCGGTCGAACGGCGCCTTCATGCTCATGCGCAGCGCGACGCGGTCGAGCACCGCTTCGATGGCGGCGTCCTTCATCGGCGTGCCGGTCGCCTGCGGGCGGCCGTCGCGCAGGATGTTCTTGCGGCGAAACTCGACCGGGTCGAGCTTGAGCGCCCGCGCCATCATGTCGGTGTGGCTCTCATAAGCCCACACCAGTTGCGGAATCCCGAAGCCGCGCAGCGCCCCCGCCGGCGTCAGGTTGGTATAGAGCGAATAGGAGTCGATGGTGACGTTATCGATGTCATAGGGACCCGGCGCAGTGAAACCGGACTTCTGCGTGATGCGCGGGCCGATATCGGCATAGGCGCCGCCGTTCCACCACACCTCGCATTCGCGCCCGGTGACGCGCTCGCCCTTGACCGCGCTCTTGATGCGGAACGTCGCCGCGTGCTTGGTCAGCGTGTAGAACTGCTCTTCCATGGTGAGCGAGATCTTCACCGACCGCCGCACGATCAGCGCGCACGCCGCCACCAGCGCCTCAAGCTTGATGTAGAGCTTGGCGCCGAAGCCGCCGCCGAGGTACGGCACCTTCACGCGCACCTTGTTCTCGGGCCAGCCGAGCAGCCGCGCGATCTCGATGCGCACGAACGACGGCGACTGCGACGCGGTGTGGACGGTCAGTCCGGTATCGGTCGGCTCGCCGACCGATACGAACGGCTCGAGCGGCACGTGCAGTACTTGCTGGCTACGGAAAGTGTGCTCGAAAACATGGTCGGCGTCCGCGAAGGACTTGGCGGCGTCGCCGCGGCGCAGATGGAAGTCGAGCGCGACGTTGGTGTCCTTCTTGCCTTTGAGGTGCTTAAGGTCCGGAAAGGTGCCGGCGGGCTTGAGCTCATCGTGCACCACCGCCTCTGAGCTCATCGCCTCGACCTCGTCGTAGACCGCGGACAGTTCCTCGTAGTCGGCCTCGATCAGCGTTGCCGCCTCCTCCGCGACATGCGGATCGAAGGCGAGCACCACCGCCACCGGCTCGCCGACATAGTGCACCTTATCGACCGCCAGGATCGGCTGGTCATGGAAGGCAGGCCCGTAGAACGGGGTCGGGATGACCTTCTTCACGTCGTCGATGGTGACGACGCGATAGACGCCGGGGTGCGCGCGCGCCGCGCTCACGTCGAGCGACTTGATACGCCCGTGCGCGACCGTGCTGCGGAAGATCTTGCCGTGCAGCATTCCCGGCAGCCGCAGATTATGGACGTATTCGGCGCGGCCGGTGACCTTGGCCTCGCCCTCGAGCCGCGGCACCGAGCGCCCGACCTGTCCGCTCCCGATCGTCCGCGTCGCCATTATGTCGCTCCCAACGCAGCGCGCAGCGCGCGCGCCACATAGACGCGCACAAGCTCCTTCTTGTAGGCGACGGAGCCCTGCGCGTCCTCGATGACCTCGGCTTCCTCCGCCGCCGCGTCGCCGGCGCGGCGGAGTGCGGCATCATCGGCGGCGCCGTTCGCAGTATTTTCGGCGCCCGGCATCCGGCTCGCCTTCTCGGTCGCCGCGCTGATGACGATGCGCGCATCGCGGATGGTATTGCCATCGGCCACCACCGAAACCGCGACGCCAAGCGCAGGCCAGTCATGCACGGCGCGCGTGGTGCATTTGAGATAGACAGCGCGGCGGCCATCCTGCGGCGGTACGGCGAGCGAGGCGATCAGCTCGTCGCGTTTGAGCACCGTCTCGTAGTAACCGACGAACAGCTCTTCGACAGGGATCGTTCGCTCGCCCGATTTCCCGGCGACCGTCACCCGGGCGCCCAGCGCCATCAACACCGGTGGCAGGTCCATATGCGGATCGGCATGCGCGAGGCTCCCGCCGACGGTTGCGACGTTGCGCACGCGGACATTCGACAGCGTTCGCAGCGTGCGGGTGATGACCGGCGCGTGCTTCTTCACCGCGTCCGAGCGCTCTAGCACCGCCAGCGGCGTCATAGCGCCGACTTTCAATTCGCCGTTGGCCGCATTGATAGCGATCAGTTCCTCGATCGCACTCAGGCTCACGAGCTTTGACGGCCGGAACACGCCGGCTTTCATCATCAGCATCAGTGCGGTGCCGCCCGCGATCGGCCGCACGGTCGGATCGCCGGCGTCGAGCAGCGCGACGGCGTCCTTTAGGGACTTCGGCTCGGCGAGTTCAAATGGCGTCATTGTGCCGCTCCGCTCGGAGCAAACGCGGCGCGCAACCGTTCGGCGAATTGCTTTTCCATCTCCCTCGCCTTCGATCGCAGCACCGGTTGTCCCAGGCTGCCGAGCTTGCCCGTCAGCGTCGCATCGACGGCATAGTCGATCCTGGTTTCGTCGCCAACCTCGGTCAGCGTCGTCACCGAGGTCGCGGTCATGCGCCCGACGATGCCGAGCGGCGCGCCCTCGACCGAAGCCTCGATCTCCCGCGGCGTGACCGCGCGCGTGACCGCGACCGTCACCTTGAAGCGGAATTTCATGTAGGCGACTTTGGTTTCGAACACCGCGGCGTATTGGTCCGGGCCAGTCTCGACAAGGTCCTGCACCCCGTCAACGCAGGATGCGAAGAAACGCGCATCGCGGACCTTCTCGTAGACGGCCGTCCGCGGCGCCTTGACCGACACTTCGCCGGTGAACTTCATGTCGCGGCACGCACCAGCAGCCGATCAAGCTCGGCCGCTATGATGTCCGGCACTTCGAGCGGCGTCAGATGGCGCGCCTTCGGCAGGACGGTGAGCGTGGAGCCGGCGATGCCCTTGTGCAGCGCTTCGGCCATCGCGACCGGCGCTGCATAATCCTCCTCGCCCACCACTACCGCCGTTGGCATCTTGAACCCCGGCAGCGCGGCGCGCAGATCGGCGCGGCCAAGCATATGGCAGGCCTCGGCATAGGCCGGCACGTCGTTCTTCAGGAAGGCATCGATGCATTGCTGAACGACATCGGTTCGTCTGGCGCGGAAATCATCGCCGAACCAGCGCGTCGTCTGGAACTCGATCAGCGAGGCGAGTCCCTTCTCGACCGCCTGGTTGGCGCGCGCGGCCCAGTTCTTTGGCGCTTCCGGCCCGTACCAGGCCGTGGTGTCGATCAGCCCGAGCGCCGCGGTACGCGTCGGATGGTTGGCCGCGAATGCCAGCGACACCATGCCGCCCATCGAAGCGCCGGCGATGAGCGCCTTGTCCCAGCCGACATGATCGAACAGGTCGGCAATATCGTCGGCGAACTGCTCGACCGTGTAAGGCCCCTCCGGCTTGTCGGAAGCCCCGTGGCCGCGGCAATCGAACACCAGCACGGCGGTGTCGGACGCGAGCTTCTCCGCCACCGGGAGCCAGAATGCGCGATCCATGGCGACGGAATGAACCAGCGCCGCACGGCGATTTGCATCGGCGTCGCCAAGCAGGGTGTAGGCGATACGAGTGCCGTCGCGGGTGCGCGCCGTCCCCTCGGACCGGGTCGCGCGGCGGAGATCGGAGTTCAATGTCGATGCCTTTCGTCGCTGGATCAGTTGCGGCCTGCGCCCTCGTCTAGTGGAGTGGATTTGACATTCGCTACCCAGC
>JBOHIG010000243.1:0-2089 GCA_050725815.1 Xanthobacteraceae bacterium | reverse complement strand
AACCGATTTGCGTCTATATCGCGCCCTTCGACGAGGCCACTCACGCCCGAAAACGGGGATTCAAGGAGCGCGATATGAGGACAGTTTTGTACGCGAGCGTTTGCGTTGTTGGCCTGGCGGGCGGCGCCGCGGCGGCTGACATGCCGGCGCGGATGCCGGTGCCGCCGCCCATGACGGCAGCGCCGTTTTCCTGGACCGGCCTGTATATCGGCACCCACACCGGCGTCGCCGTTGGACGGACCACCACCAGCAATCAGTCGCCGTTCGGCGGCTTCGATGCCGGCATCCCGCTGAGCTACGACATCCATCCGGTCAACATCTTCGGCGGCGGCCAGATCGGCTACAACTGGCAGATGGGCTCCTGGATGATCGGCGCCGAAGCCGACATCGGCTATCTCGGCATCCGCGACACCATCCGCCCGGCGCCGGACGATCTGGCGGGCGTCAAATACGGCTGGTACGGCACCCTCACCGGCCGGGTCGGCCTCACCTTTGAGCGCCTCCTGACCTACGTGAAGGGCGGCGCGGTGGTCGCGCAGATCACCAATACCGCCGGCGATCTCGACGGCAACGGCGTGGTCGATCCATTCGACTTCAGCGAGAAGCGCCACGCCAAATGGGGCTGGACCGTCGGCAGCGGCTTCGAATACGCGCTGGCGCCGGCCTGGTCGCTGAAGAGCGAATACCTCTACATGGATTTCGGAAAGCAGCGCGGCACCAACCTGGACGGCGATACCTATGAGCATCGCAACCGGGTTCACACCGCCAAGGTCGGCCTCAACTATCGCTGGGGCGCGACGCCGGTGCGGCCGATTTATTAAGCGTCACAATCGAGCGGCAGAGACCGCATTTGCATCCACTGGGCCGGCCCTCGCGCCGGCCCTTTTTCTTTGCGGATTCTTCCGCCACCAATCGTCCCGGCCCACACCCCGCATTTTACGGGGGACCGCAAAATCTGCGGGCTGGCAAATCCCTCGTGTTCTTACTACGTTCCGAGGCTCATGAACGATCTCTTCGACCAGAGCCAAAAGGCCAAGCATGCAGACAAGCGGCTGGATTCGCGGGTGATTTCCATCCGCTGCGCGCGCGAACACAACCTGAAGAACGTCGATGTCGAGATTCCTCGGGACCGGCTGGTGGTCTTCACCGGGTTATCCGGCTCGGGAAAAAGCTCGCTCGCCTTCGACACCATCTATGCCGAAGGCCAGCGCCGCTATGTGGAATCGCTCTCCGCCTATGCCCGCCAGTTCCTGGAGATGATGCAGAAGCCGGACGTCGACCAGATCGACGGCCTCTCGCCGGCAATCTCCATCGAGCAGAAGACCACCTCCAAGAACCCGCGCTCGACCGTCGGCACCGTCACCGAGATCTACGATTACATGCGGCTGTTGTGGGCGCGTATCGGCGTGCCGTACTCGCCCGCCACCGGCCTGCCGATCGAGAGCCAAACCGTCTCGCAGATGGTCGACCGCATCATGGCGCTGCCGGAGGGCAGCCGCCTCTATCTGCTGGCGCCGGTCGTGCGCGGCCGCAAGGGCGAATACCGCAAGGAGCTCGCCGACTTCCTCAAGCGCGGCTACCAGCGCGTCAAGATTGACGGCGCGTTCTATGAGATCGCCGACGTCAAGCCGCTCGATAAGAAGTTCACCCACGACATCGACGTGGTGGTCGACCGCATCGTGGTGCGCCCCGACATCGCGGCGCGGCTGGCGGATTCGCTCGAGCAGGCGCTGAAGCTTGCGGACGGGCTCGCGGTCGTCGAGTTGGCCGACGCGACGCCAGTGGCCGGCGCCAAAGCCAACAAGCAGCGCAACGAGACCGCCGAACGCCTGGTCTTCTCCGAGAAATTCGCCTGTCCCGTCTCCGGCTTCACCATCCCGGAGATCGAGCCGCGGCTGTTCTCGTTCAACAACCCGTTCGGCGCCTGCCCGAAATGCGGCGGCCTCGGCGTCGAGCAGCACATCGACGCCGAGCTGGTGATCCCCGACCACGAGGCCACGCTGCGCAAGGGCGCGATCGCGCCGTGGTCGCGCTCGTCCTCGCCCTACTACACGCAGACGCTCACCGCGCTCGGCAAACACTACAAGTT
>JBOHIG010000242.1:0-12540 GCA_050725815.1 Xanthobacteraceae bacterium | reverse complement strand
GCCATGGCCGTACATTCGCGTCGAATGTCCGTCAGTGAACACCGTCGGCTGCGACTTCGCATTCGCTTGGCTGTCGTTCACATAGTTCTGGTCCACCCACACGCAATCGAGATATTCCATCAGCGGCCAATCGAGCATGTCGATCCAGACCACCGGCTCCTTATCCTCGTTGCCGTGGTCGTGCCAGGTGCCGTTCGGAGTCAGGATGATGTCGCCGCGGCGCGCTTCGCAGCGCTCGCCCTCGACATTGGTGTAGCCGCCCTTGTCGGAGAGGATGGTGCGGCTGGCGTTCGGCGAGTGCACGTGCGCGGGGGCGATGTCGCCCGGATTGTAGATCGAGATCGCGCAGCGGATGGTGTTGGTCACTTGCAGGCGGCCGTTGAGGCCCGGGTTGGTCAGCAGAATCGACTGCCGGTCGGCGAACTCGATCGGCGGCACGTCGGCTTCCGCCGCAATGCGGGAGAGCCGGTCGAGATAGGCCTTGTAGTTCTTCCAGCGCCAGTGGGCGGCGGCGCTCTTCATCTGATTGGCAGCGACGCGGCCCTGCGCCATCACGCCCATGCCGGTGGCGCCGCCGGTGTCGGTGAACCAGGGGCGCTGTGCCGGCGCGTTCATCTGGGTGCGGACCCAGATGTTGTCCTTGCCGGCGTCGGTGTTGATCTTTTCCATCAGTTCACGCGCCTTGCTCGACAGCGCGGGGCGAATGGCCTCTCGTTCCTGGGTCGCCATGGTCATGATCGTCTCCTGGATCGTTCCTTCGGGCGCGTTCTTCCTGCCGGCCGGTCGCTCGATCGATGAATGGCCGGGGTCGCGTTACCCAAAGATGTATATCGCCGCGGGAATGTCTGCAACGGCGGGGCGGGCGGCGCAGGAATGCGGATTCCGGCGGTCAGCCCTTCAAGAAATCCCGCACCGCGCCGGTGAATTTCTCCGGCTGCTCGGTATTGGAAATGTGCCCGGCGCCCTCGATGTCGACCAGCCTGGAGCCCGGCACGGCGGCATTGATCGACTGAATGCCGGGATAGGTTGCGTCCTTGGTGCCGCAGATGAGCAGCAGCGGGTTCTTGATTCCGGCAAGCCCGGGCTTGAGGTCGAAGTCCGACAGCGCATAGGCGCAGCCGGCAAAGCCCTTGTACGGCGTCGAGCGGATCATGTCGCGCACCTTGTCCAGCACCGGCGCCTTGGTGGCGACGAAATCGGCGGGATACCAGCGCGGGATGGTGACGTCGGCGAGGGCGTCCATGCCCTTGTCGGCGCCGAGCTCGATGCGCTCCTTCCATTGCTGCGCCGATTGCGGCGTCGAGGCCGGGCCGCAGTCGCAGGCGACGATGCGGTCGAGGCGGTCGGCGTGACGCTGGGCGAGGAACAGCGCGGTCATGCCGCCCATCGAAAGCCCGCAGAAATGCGCGCGCTTGATGCCGAGCGCATCCATCAGCGCGATCACGTCCTTCACCAGCATGTCGAAGCTGTATTTGCCGTCCGGCGCTTGCGTGCCGCCGTGCCCGCGCTGGTCGTAGCGCAGGATGCGGTAGCTGTCCTTCAGCGCGGCGACCTGGTCGTCCCACATCGATAGATTGGTGATCAGCGAATTGGAGAAGATCAGCCACGGCGCGCCTTCGCGTCCGTCGATCTGGTAGTTGATATTGATGCCGTTGGCGGTGATTTTCATCGCTACTCCTTCAAGCTTCGGGTCTTCCTTGGGAATCGGTAGCAAGGTCAATGTTCTGCCAATGACCACAACGGTCATGAATAGTCCTGTTACCGACTGGAAACAGATCGCCGCCCAAAGCAATTTCGAAGGCCCTGGGACAAAAAGACCGGACGTGTTGACGAGCATCATGGCAAGACTTTCTCGAAAGATCGAGAAAAACGGCGACTCTGGGACCTGGGAAAACGCACCTGATCGCACCAATATGGAATGCCAAGCGGCAAACCACATTGTGATTTCTATGTAGTTGGCGACCATGAGGACAAAGCTGCGTTCATACGACGCGACTGTCGGAACAGCGCCAGGTCGTCCGGCCCGAGAAATCAGCATGTTCAGGTGAAAGGTTGTTATTTCGATGATACGCCATGCAGAAATAGCGATGACAATCGCTGCCAAAACGACATTGATGATGGCGGAGGTTGGAAGGCTTACGAACGACAGCGGGTACACGATCAGCGCTGCTGCGGTCCATGACAAGACATATCTATCTACGAGGACATCGATTGCTGTGCGGGGTATCCCTGGCGGCAGATTGATTAAGTTTTGACGTCGAAGAAGCCACCACAGAAGATTCATACGTTGAACGAGGTCCAGCGCCGCACTAATTCGCAGAACGATGACGGACCTGTTAGCTGGGTGTCGATCAGGCATGGAGTTTCCCATCGGGCAGCGCACAACAATTAAGTCGAACGATGCACATCTCATCGCTACGCGAAATTAGATTACGATGACTTCGGCAGGAAATCCTTGAGCAGCTTCACCAGCGTCTTCGGCCCGGTGGTCGGCAGGAAGTGGCCGGCCTCCTCGATCAGCGCGAACGTCGCGCCGGGGATCTTCTTCGACAGCTCCTCGGTGCCCGCGGGCGGACGCACGGTGTCGTGCTTGCCGGCGACCACCATGGCCGGCACCGACACCTTCGGCAGCATGTGCAGCATGTTGGTCATCGCCAGCATCCGGTGCGCGAGCCCGAAGCCGACCGGATCGTTGGCGAGGTAGCGCCCGCGATAGGCCTCGTAAGCGGCCGGCTCGCCCAGCGTCGGCGGATAGGACTTGTCGAGAGTGATGCCCATTACCCCCGCCATGCCCTCCTTCTCGGCGAGGTCGGCGCGCTCGTTGAGCGCACCGGCGCGGTCGGCGGCGACGCCGGGCGCGGGATTGCACAGCACGATCGAGGCCACCTGCTCGGGATGTTTCTCCAGGAAGCGCAGCACCTGCGTCGAAGCCGCCGCCACGCAGACGAAATTGTAAGGCGGCGGCAGGTTGAGCTGTTTCAGCGCGGCTTCGAGGTCGCCGACCGCGTCGTCGTTGGTGAACTGCTCGCGCACCTTCTCGGTCTGGCCCTGGCCGCGCTGGTCGTAGCGCAGCACGCGATAGTTCTCGGCGAGCGCGGGCGCGACCGCGTCCCAGCTATTGAGCGTGCCGCCCATCTCGTGCAGCAGCACGACCACCGGGCCGCGCTGGCCTTCCATCTGATAATGCAGGCTGATTCCGTTGGCGTTCATCCAGGGCAAGGTCGGTCCTCCTGATGTCATGCTCGCTTAGCGAATCCGGGTGACCGGTGCAATGGAGCGGGCGCAACGGACCGTCAGCGCGGGAAGCCCGGCACGCGCGAGAGGAACACCTTGAGCGGGTCGCGTGACCAGGTCCGGGTCACGAAGTCCTTGTGCTTCACGTCGGCGCCGGCATCCAGGAACACGTTCATGCCCGCCACCAGATGCGGCGGGAAGCCGGTGGTATGGGCGATGCCGCGCTCGGAAAGCTGCTTCTGGAATTCGGCGTTCTGCGGCTTCACCAGCGGGCCATAGGTGCTGACGAAGAACGATTGCGGCTTGGTCGCGAGCCAGTCGAGATACTTGTCGTGGTCGCCATAGAGCGCGTCGAGCAGCAGCACGCCGTGCACGCGATCGTTGGCGCCGCCGACGGCCAGTACGAATGCGAGCGGGTGGTAGCCACCGCTATAGGCTGCGATCACGACCGGCGCGCGTTCGAACACGGCGCGCGAGCGCGCGTCGCCGTGCAGGCGGGCAAGCCGGCCGGTGGCCTCGTTCAGGAATTGCCGGAACACGCCCGGCTCCCAGAAGCGGCCGGCGCTGGAGTCGGCCGCGTCGCGGGCGAATTGCGGCGCCACCAGCACGGCGTTCAGCCCTGAGTCCGAGAGCTGCCGCGGCACCCGCTGGCGGTCGCGCACGTCGCGCGCCAGCAGCGCGCCGTTGCCGTGCAGGTAGACCACGATCAGCGCCGGGCGGCGGGCGTCGAAGAAGCGCGGGATCGACAGCAGCACGTGGCGGTCGCTGTAGGTCTGCTCCTCCCAATAGACGAGACCGTTGCCGCGCGGTGCATTGCGGCCGCGCCGCTCGCCTTCGGTGACGTCGAGGAACGGCTGTCCGGTCTTCGGCACGACGCCGCGATAGGGGAAGGGCGAAACGTCGAACGGCACCAGCGCGGTCTTGGCCGCGCGCAGCGGCGACTGGGCGAGGGCGGGCGGCAGAGCAAACAGCGTTGCGCTCGCAATCAATAGTGCAAGGCCGCACCAATTGCTCCACCTCCTCCTTGCGGGCGAGGTAATCGCATATGCGCGGAGCTCATTATTGCGCCCTCTCGCCATAGCCCGTCGCAGACGGGCGTAAACGCCCTTTCGCCGGGAGAGGGCGAGGTGAACGGGCCCCAATGTATTGCTGGGTGAGGGGGTCGCTTCGCAAAAACTGCGGCAGTTCTTACGAAGAAACCCCCTCACCCGACGATCACGTGTCGAAAGGCACTCCTGCCCTCTCCCTCGGGGGGAGAGGGCGCATTCACGAGCGTCGTGGACGCTGCAACCTACCTCGCACACATGCGATTGGGAGGGTGGGAGCCCAGCCGATCTGCCTGCGTGCGTCATCGCGGCAGCGTCACCGGAACAGATCCGCCACGACCTTGTCCCAGCGATGCAGATGCTTGGCCTGGATCTCCGGCGTGATGACGGTCGCCTCGAAGCCGCCGCCCTCGGGCACCAGCTCCGGCGTCAGCGGCGGCACATCGGGCCGCGCCGGCAGGTAGTTCGCCTTCTGGAAGATCGCCTGGCCTTCCTTCGAGGTCAGGAACTCGATGAACAGCAATCCGGCGTTCGGGTGCGGCGCATTCTTCGTCAGCGCGAGCAGGCCCGGATTGACGGTCGCGGGGCTCAGCGGCAGCCACTGCGCCGGCGCGCCTTTCTTGGCGCTGATGGCGGCGTGGTGGTTGAAGATCTGCAGGCTCATGGCGTATTCGCCGCCGATCACCTGATCGAGGATCGCCCGCGCGCTGGCGTTGACCATCTTGATATTCTGCTTCGCCAGTCGTCGCAGGTAGTCCATGCCCTGCTGATCGCCGCGGCTGAGCAGCGTGTTGCCGATGAAGCCGGGCGCTCCGGAGAGGTCGTTCGGCTTCCAGACCATCTTGTCCTTCCAATACGGCGTCAGCAGGTCGTCGAAGGTCTTTGGCCGCTGCGCCGCCGGCACCAGCGACGTGTTGAGCGCCGGCGTCATGACGTAGCGATGCGAGGACACCCAATGGCGGTTCGGATCGCGGTATTGCGGCGGCAGCTCGTTGCCGTTGGCGGCGGTGAACTGGCGTACCGCGCCAGCGTCGATCAGCACATGCAGGCCTGACGTCAGGCCGAACACGTCGGACTGCACCTTGCCGGCCTTGTACTCGTTGAAGATCTTGAGCGAATTGGCCTGGCTGTCGCCGCGCGTGAAATTGACCTTGATGCCGTATTTCTTCTCGAACGCCGCGACCAGCGGCCGTACCACCTGATTGACGATCAGGTCGGTGTAGTACGTGACCTGGCCTTCCTTCTTGGCGCGCGCGATCAGTTGCGGGTCGATGTCGGCGGCGGAGGCGGCGAAGGTGGAGGCGAGAAACAACGCATACGTGGCGACGGGCAAGCTACGCATTGTCGGCTTCGCGGCCATGAGAGTTCTCCCCTTTCAATCCCGCAGCACCACCAGCGCATCGAGCGCCACCGCGCCTTGTCCCTGCGGCAGCGCCACGAACGGATTGACGTCGATGCTCTCGATCCGGTCGCCGAGATCGTGGGCCAGCCGCCCGAGCGCGACCAGACCGGCGAGCACGCTCGCCCGGTCCGCCGCCGGCATGCCGCGATAGCCGTCGAGCAGCTTGCCGGCGGTGGTGCGGTCGATCATCGCCTCCGCCTGCCAGGGCGGCGGCGGCACCGCGCCGAACGCCACGTCCTTGTGCAGTTCGAGCAGGATGCCGCCGGAGCCGAACATCAGCACCGGCCCGACCTCCGGGTCGCGCTGCACGCCGAGCACCAGCTCGACCCCGCCGGTGACCTGCTCGGCCACCAGCACCTGCTCGAGCTTGGCGCCCGGGCGCGCCTTGGCGAGGTTCTGCGCCAGCCGCGAATAGGCCCGGCGCAATTCGTTCTCGCTCGCGATGTTGAGTATGACGCCGCCGATGTCGGACTTGTGCTGAACGTCGGCGGAGGCGAGCTTGAGCACCACCGGATAGCCGATCTGCTTGGCGGCGCTGACTGCATTGTCGGCACTTCCGGCCAAGACCTCGTTCGGAGTGCGGATGCCGTAGGCGCGCAATAGCTCCTTGGAATCCGCCTCGCTCAGCACCGACAGCCCATCGCCGGCAGGCTTGCGGCGGCTGAGGATCACCTTCAGGTCGGGCGCATTGGCGGCCGGCGCTTGCGCCGCTGCAGTGGCCGCCGCCCGCAGGCGCAAAGCGCCGTAGCGCCCGGCGGCGCCCACCGCCTTGAGCGCCTTGTCGGTCTCCTGCAGCACCGGAAGGTTCGGCAGCTCGGCGCGGAACGCGCGGGTGTGCTCGCTGAACATGTACGAGATCATCGACACGATCGCGACCGGCGTGCCGGCGCCGCCGGCGACTATGCGATCGACCTGACGCAGGTTGTCGACCTTGTTGTTGGTGCGCGGGACGGGCGGCAACTCCTCCTGCAGCAGCAGCACGTCGATGTTGGGGTCCGCCCGCAGCGCCTCGATGCATTTGAAATAGGCTTCGGCGCTGGAGAGCGCGGCGAAGCCGGCATCGAGCGGGTTGCCGAGCGAGGTGCCGACGCCGAGCACCTCGCCGACCCGGGCGAGCGTCTCCGGCGCCAGCGGCGGGAAGCTGAGCCCGTGCCGTTCGGCGGCTTCCAGCATCAGGCCCTTGAGCCCGCCGGAGAAGGTCATGGCGCCGAGCCGCGGTCCCCTGGGCGCCGGCGCATGCGAGAAGTACTCCACCGCCTCGACCACCTCGTCGAGCGTGTCGAGGCGGATGACGCCGACGGTCTCCGCCACGGCGTCGAACGAGGCGAGCGAGCCGGCCAGCGAGCCGGTATGCGCGAGCGCCGCCTTGCGGCTCTCCTCGGAGCCGCCGATCTTGACCGCAACCACCGGCTTGCCGTGGTCTCGCGCATAGGCGCAGGCGCGGCGGAACTCGGCGGCATTGCGGATCGACTCGATGAAGCAGGCGATCACCTTCACATGGGGATCGTCGGCGAAATAGCGGATGTAGTCCGACGTATAGAGCCCGATCTCGTTGCCCGACGTGATGGCGTAGCTGGTGGTGACGCCGCGCGCGTGCAGCGCGCGCTGGATCGCCATCACGATGCCGCCGCTCTGGCCGACGACGGCGACCGGCCCCAATTCGAGCTGGGCGATGCGGTCGTCGGGGATGGTCATCAGCTTGTTCGGCGCGGCGAGATTGCCGAGGCAGTTCGGGCCCGATACCGCGAGCCCGGCTTCGTCGATCGCGCGCTTGAGCTGCGCGGCGAGCTCACGGCCCTTGGGATCGCCGCCCTCGCCGAAGCCGCCGGTGAAGACGGTGGCGCTGCGCGCCTTGGCCTTGCCGGCGGCGGCGACGGTCTCGATCGCCGCGGCGCCGGGCACGATCACCACCACGTGGTCCGGCGTCTCCGGCAGTTCGTTGAGTGCGGCGTAGCAGGTCTGGCCGTCCCATACGGTTTTGTTGCGCGGATTGACCGGGTAGATCGCTCCGGGAAAGTCGAAGCGGCGCAATGTCTGATAGACGCGCAGCGACCAGTTGCCGGGCCGGTCGCTCGCGCCCACGATCGCGATGTTGCGGGGATTGAGGAGCGCGCGCACGCCCTCGAGCTTCTGGTCCTGCGTCAACGCCACCATGGCACACTCCGACGGCGTCAGTTGTTCTACGGAGCGTCGAGACGTGTCAAGATGGATGCCCTGAAGGGAGAATGTCATGACATTCCAGCGTCGCCGATTTCTGCGTCTGGCCGCAGGCGCCGTTGCACTGCCGGCCGTCTCGCGCCTCGCGTTCGCGCAAGCCTATCCTTCGCGCCCGATCACCATGGTGGTTCCGGTGCCGGCCGGCGGCGCGATGGACACCAACGCGCGCGTCGTCGCCGAGGGCATGCGCGCCTCGCTCGGCCAGCCGGTCATCATCGAGAACATCACCGGCGCGTCGGGCTCGATGGGCGCCGGCCGCGTCGCGCGCGCGACGCCCGATGGCTACACGATCTGCTACGGCGCCAATGTCACGCACGCGCTCAATGCCGCGGTCTACAAATTGAATTACGACGTGGTCGCTGATTTCGAGCCGATCGCGCTGATCGGCAACACGCCGTGGCTGATCGCCGCGCGGCGTACCTTGCCGGCGAACGATCTGCGCGGATTGATCGCCTGGCTGAAAGCCAATCCCGACAAGGCGTCGTCCGGCACCGCGGGTCCGGGCAGCCCGTCGCATATCGGCGGCGTGCTGTTCCAGAATATCACCGGCACGCGCTTTGCGCTGATTCCGTACAAGGGCACCGCGCCGTCGATCCCTGACCTCGTCTCGGGCACGCTCGACATGGCGATCCTCGATCCGATCACGTCGCTGCCGCAGTTCCGCGGCGGCCGCATCAAGATCTTCGCCGTGATGGCGAACAGCCGCACCACCACGGCGCCCGACATCCCGACGGTGGACGAGGCCGGCGCTCCCGGCGCGTATATCGAGCCCTGGCAGGCGATGTTCGCCCCGAAGGGTACGCCGAAGGACGTGATCGCGAAACTCAACGCTGCGGTTGTCGGCGCGCTCAGCGATCCGGCCATCCGCAAGCGGTTCGCCGACGCGAGCTACCGGATCACGCCGCGCGAGAACCTGACGCCGGCCTATCTCGCGGCGTTTCAAAAGGCCGAAATCGAAAAATGGACGCCGATCATCGAGGCGGCCGGCATCAAGGCGAAATGAAGCACACCACAAGGGAGGGTGGAGCCCGCGGCACGCGCGTCGAATAACGATTGCCAGCTTGCCTTTGCCCATCCACCGCCTTCTGTGATTAGGTGCTCCCCGTCAACTTCCGCGCAGGACCAGCATGGCCGGCAACATCAATCCCAATCCATTCACCACCCGCCCCGAGATCGACGGAACCTTTGGCGTCGTGACCTCCACGCATTGGATCGCGACCGCGGTCGGCATGGGCATCCTGGAGCGCGGCGGCAATGCGTTCGACGCCGCGGTGGCGACGGCGTTCACGCTGCAGGTGGTGGAGCCGCATCTCAATGGCCCCGGCGGCGATGTGCCGCTGATCGTGCATGACACCCGCAAGGGCAAGGACTCGGTCGAGGTGATCTGCGGGCAGGGGCCGGCGCCCGCCGGCGCCACCATCGCGCACTACAAGAGCCTCGGGCTCGATCTCGTTCCCGGCACCGGGCTGCTGGCCTGCTGCGTGCCCGGCACGTTCGAGACCTGGATGCTGCTGCTGCGCGACTACGGCACCATGCAGCTTGCGGATGTGCTTGCGCCCGCGATCTTCTATGCGCGCGAAGGTCATCCGCTGGTCGAGCGCGCGAGCGCGACCATCGGCACGGTCGAGCAGCTTTTCCGCGAGCACTGGCCGACCTCGGCGGCGGTCTACCTGCCGGATGGCACGGTGCCGGAACAAGGCACGCTGTTTGTCAATCCGAGGCTCGCCGATACCTATGCGCGCATCCTGCGCGAGGCGGAAAGCGCCGGCGGGGATCGCGACAAGCAGATCGAGCATGCGCGCAAGATGTGGTCGCATGGCTTCGTCGCCGAAGCGATCGACACGTTCTGCCGCACGCAGGAGGTGATGGACTCCAGCGGCGAGCGCCATCGCGGCGTGCTCGCCGCCGACGACATGGCGCGCTGGCTGCCGCGCGTGGAGAAGCCGGTCAGCTATCAGTACGGCCGCTACACGGTGTGCAAGGCGGGGTTCTGGAGTCAGGGCCCTGCGATGCTACAGCAGCTCGCATTGCTCAAGGGTCTCAATCTTGACGGGGCCGATCCGACCGGCGCGGACTTCATCCATGCGGAGATCGAGACGTCGAAGCTCGCCTATGCGGACCGCGAGACCTTCTACGGCGATCCGGATTTCGTGAAGGTGCCCGCCGACGTGCTGCTGTCGGAGGCCTACAACGCCGAACGCCGCAAGCTCATCGGCATGGAGGCGTCGCTGGAGCTGCGGCCGGGCAACATACCCGGTTACGGCATGCGGCTCGAAGTCCGCGTGCCGGGCGGCAAACGCGTCGCCGCGCCCGGCGCGGGCGAGCCCACCGTCGGCAAGCAGGTCAAGCAGTCCTGGACCCACGACGACGTGGACGATCCGAGCCTGGTGGCTGCCGGCGACGGCGGCAAGCTGGAGCGCACCGGCGCGATGCGCGGCGACACGGTGCATTTCGATATCATCGACCGCGCCGGCAACATGATGTCGGCCACGCCGTCGGGCGGCTGGCTGCAATCCTCGCCGACGATCCCCGAACTCGGCTTCTGCCTCGGTACGCGCGCACAGCAGTTCTGGCTCGACGAAGGTCATCCGAACGCGCTCGCGCCCGGCAAGCGCCCGCGCACCACGCTGACGCCGACGCTGGCCTTGCGCGACGGCGAGCCCTACCTCGCCTGGGGCTCGCCCGGCGGCGACCAGCAGAACCAATGGATCGCCCAGATGTTCCTGCGCCACGTCCATTGCGGGATGAACCTGCAGGAGGCGATCGACGCGCCGGCCTGGCATTCCGAGCACTTCCCGTCGTCGTTCTGGCCGCGTGAGGCGCGCCCCGGCGTGCTGATGGTCGAGGGCCGGGTGCCTGCGGAGACGGTGAAGGAACTGCGCCGCCGCGGCCATATTGTCGATGTCGAGCCGGACTGGTCGGAAGGCCGCCTCACCGCCGCCTCGCGCGACGGCAAGCGCCGCCGCGCCGCCGCCAATCCCCGCGGCATGCAGGGCTACGCGGCGGGGCGGTGATTGACGATCTTGTAGCACATCCGTTTCCGGATTTCGCCATAGCGCGTCGAAGACGCGCGTACACGCGCTTATGGCTCATCCTGGCTACGAGTTGCGGACGAGCTTGAACAATTCCTCGTCGTAATCCCCGCGCGCATCGGCGAGCAGCGGCTGCACTGCCTGCACAAACAGCGCGTGCTGGCCGGCGTCGAGCGTCACGATGGCGCCGCCGTCAGCCACGATGGCCTTGGCCGCGTCATTCTCCTCCTGGTCATGCAAATCGCGCTGGAAGGCGACGGCGTCCAGGACCGCCTCGCGCATCGCCTCCTGCAAATCCTCCGGCCAGCCGTCGAACGCGGCGCGATGCAGGAAGACCGGCCGCGAAACATAGAAATGATTGCTGAGCGAATGGTGGCGATGAAACTTGTGCACGTCGTAGGTAACGGTGTTGGTCAGCGGATTCTCCTGCGCGTCGATCTCGCCTGATTTGATCGCCGCGATCGCCTCGGTCAGGTCCATGATCCGCGGCGTTGCGCCGAGCAGCTCGAACGTCCGCGCGTGGATACGGCTGGGCAGCACGCGGATGCGGATGCCCTTGAGGTCGGTGGGCGAGCGCACCGCGCGCACCCGGTTGGAGATGTGGCGAAAGCCGTTCTCGAACCAGCCGAGGATTCGATAGCTCACCCGCGCTTCGATGGCCTGCGCCAGCCGTTGCCCGAGCGCGCCGTCCATCGCGCCGCGCGCCTGCTCCGTCGTCTCGAACAGGAACGGCAGGTCGACGAAGCCCAGCTCCGGCACGCGGTCGGTGAGATAGCTCGACGACTGGTAGCCGAGCGTCAGCAGCCCATGCTCGACCAGCCACAGGATGTCCTCGGCGCGATAGCCGAGGTCCATGATGTTCCAGACATACTTGACGTCGACCCGGTCGCCGAATTGCGTCTCCAGCCGGTCGCCGATCCGTTTCAGCGCGCGGCTGAAACCGGTGGCCGCGGGCCCGTAGCCGCCCATGCGGATCTGGATTGGCGCCGCCATGCTCGCTCCGCCTCGCTCCTTGCCGTGCGGCTTTGCTAACCAAGATATCCGCCGCCGCGCAAGCAGCCGGAACATCCTGCCGGGCCGCCGGTTGGACGGGTCGGAACTACCAGCGAGGTTGTGCCATGAAATCACTCGCCGCTTTTGCTGCGATCGGTGCGCTCTGTGCCATGCCGCAGGTCGCGGACGCGCAGACGGGCACAGGGCCGTTCTGCCTCCAGACTCTCGCCGGGACCCGATGCGTGTTCGGCACCATGGGCGAGTGCGAGAGCGCCAGAGGCCGCACCTCCTACCCCGAGCAGTGCATGACGCGGACCGATGCATATGGGACGACCGGTCTTGGTGAGCGTCCTCGTCCATCCGGGTCGCCGTCCTACGACCTGCCGCCACCGACAAAGGGCCGTTGAGTGCGCGGGGCGCTTTAGGATGCCGGCTCACGCCAGCGACGCGGCCTATGCCTTGAGAAAATAGCGCCCTTCGTCGTCGCGCTCGATTGCGGTCCTGGCCCGCAGATCTTCCAGCGCGCGCACGATCTCGCGGCCGTCGCGGCTGCCGGCCGCCGCCATCAGCTCCTCGAAGAATTTGGGTCCGTCGGCAAGCGCAGCCTCGATCGAGG
>JBOHIG010000241.1:0-18095 GCA_050725815.1 Xanthobacteraceae bacterium | reverse complement strand
ACGTCGAACAGGGTCTTGCCGCGGTATTCGGGTTTCTTGGCAATCAATTCCTCGGGCCAGACCTCTTCGATCTTGAAGCGCTTCGAAAACTCCATCAGCTGCCAGAGGTCGGATCGCGCCTCACCTGGTGCTGTGACCATCTGATGCCAGAACTGGGTGCGCCGCTCGGCGTTGCCGTAAGCGCCTTCCTTTTCCACCCACATCGCGGTCGGCAGGATCAGGTCGGCCGCCATCGCGGTGACCGTCGGGTACGGATCGCTCACCACGACGAAGTTCGCCGGGTTGCGGTAGCCGGGCTGCGCCGCGATGGTGCCTTCCGGCAGCTTCCAGATTTTCTCGGCGATATCGCGATGGGCCTTGTTGGCCACCAGCATGTCGGCGGGCAGCCGGTGCGAGAACGTGCCGACCTCGCGCGCGGTGCCGCAGGCCGACGGCTGGCCGGTGAGCGAGAACGGGCTGTTGCCCGGCTCGGAAATCTTTCCGGTCAGGAGGTGGATGTTGTAGACGAGGTTGTTGCACCAGACGCCGCGGGTGTGCTGGTTGAAGCCCATGGTCCAGAAGCTCACGACCTTGGTCTTCGGGTCGGCGTAGAGCTCGGCAAGCTCCCGCAGCCGGTTCACCGGCACGCCGGACATGGCGGCGGCTTTCTCCAGCGTGTATTCAGACACGAACTTCGCATAGTCCTCGAATGTGATGTCGGTCGCGTCGCCGGCCTTGGTGCGCCCCGCCGCCTTCTTCTCCAATGGATGCTCCGGCCGCAGACCGTAGCCGATATCCGTTTGCCCGCGCTTGAACAGCGTGTGCTTGGCGACGAAGTCCTTGTTGACGCGATTGGTCGTGATGATGTGGTTTGCGATTGCGTTGAGGATGGCAAGATCCGCTTGCGGCTTGAACACCATCGAGACATCGGCAAGGTCGAAGGAGCGGTGCTCGAAGGTCGAGAGCACCGCGACCCGCACGTGCGGCGCGCTCAGCCGGCGGTCGGTGACGCGGCTCCACAGGATCGGATGCATCTCGGCCATGTTTGAGCCCCACAGCACGAACGCATCGGCCGCCTCGAAGTCGTCGTAGCAGCCCATCGGCTCGTCCATGCCGAAAGTGCGCATGAAACCCATGGCGGCCGAGGCCATGCAGTGGCGCGCATTGGGATCGAGATTGTTGGAGCGGAAGCCGGCCTTGAACAGCTTGCTCGCCGCATAGCCTTCCCAGATCGTCCACTGCCCGGAGCCGAACATGCCCACGCCGCTCGGACCGCGCCGTTTCAGCGCGGCCTTGAACTTCTCGGCCATCACGTCAAAGGCCTCGTCCCAGGACACCTGCGTGAACTGGCCGTTCTTGTCGTACTTGCCGTTCGTCTTGCGCATGAGCGGATGCGTGAGCCGATCATGGCCGTACATGATCTTGGACAGGAAGTAGCCCTTGACGCAGTTGAGGCCTCGGTTGACCTCGGCCTTCATGTCGCCATGCGTTGCGACCACGCGCCCGTTCTTGGTGGCGACCATGACGCCACAGCCGGTGCCGCAGAAGCGGCACGGGGCCTTGTCCCACTTCAGGTCGGTTAGCGCGCGATCGGTGACAAGGTTTTGCGCCGCAAGCGGCGTCGGCAACCCGCCGGCCGCTGCCGCCATCGCCGCCGCTTCCAATTTGAGGAATTCACGCCGATCTAATCGGTTCTTAGTCATCGTTTTTCTCCCACTTCCTGCGTTCAGCCTCCGTCGGTTCCGTGGAACACCAACGCCGCCGTCAGGACATCAGGCATCAACGAGATGGTATTGAGCGCCGTACCGATGCTGCCGACGTCCGAGGCCTCGATCACCACGACCAGCTTGCCTTTCGGATCGCGGCTGTAGATTTGCGTGCCCGGCAGCGCCTCGATTGCGCGGGCGGCCGCGGCAAGCCGCTCGGGCCGCGCCTGCACCAGGATGCTTGCGATTTCCGCGTCGCCGCTGGCGGCGGCGAATCGTGTCCAACGCCCGTTGATGAATTGGCGGCGGTCGAGATCGCGGGCTGGTGAGTCGGTCATTGCATGCCTCAACGTCTGGGTGGACCGGGCGGGCCGACAATCGCCTGGTAGATCCAGACCGACAGGCCGTAGGTGCCGACGGTCGCGACCGTGATGGCAGGCATCAGGATGGCCGTTACAATGAGGAACGCATAAATCTCCATGCGGCGCTTGTGCGCGACATCGCCATCAACGTCCTTTGACCGATCCGACATTGGAGTCTATCGACAATAGGCTTCAAGCCATTCGAAAGCTTAGAGCTTCCCTAGATGTGGCGCAATTGAATTTATCCCCAAGCGTAAGCAATGCTGTCACGCAGCGACTCGGAAATTGATTTAAAGGCTTGCTACTCAAGGCGACGACGCGCGCGGCTGGACGCCGTTGAACGCGCGTCGTCCGCTCACGGATATCCCGGAAACTGCCCGAACGATCCGAAGCCCCAATAGGCGCGCAGCGCATCGGCCGGCCACGTCTTCGGCCTTTGTGGGAAATCCTGGTGCCAGGGCCGCGGCTCGAAATAGCCAAGCTCCTCGTCGCGCATGATGTCCATCTCGGCGAAGACCTCGACGCGCTGGTCGTCGGGATTGCGGTGATAGGCGGCGATGTTGTGGCCGACAAGATGACGGATCGGGCCCCACACCAGATGGATGTCGTTGCGCGCGAGAAAGTCGCTCGCGCGCTGCACCTCGGCCATGTCGGCGACCTCGAAGGCGACGTGGTGGAGCCGCTCCTCCTCGTAGCGTGCGAAGTTGACGGTGTGGTGATCGCGCCCGCAGCGCAGGAACGAGAAGCGCTCGCCCATCCAGTCCGACACCTTGAAGCCGAGCACGTCGGTGTAGAACTTCGTCACCTTGACCGGGTCGATGCAGCGGTAGGCGAGGTGCCCGAACTTGAGCGGCATGATGCCTTGTTCCGCGGTGTCGCGCGCCGCGAAGCGATAGTCGGAATAGATCTCGAGCTGCGTACCCTTGGGATCCGTGAAGCAGACCGCCTTGGCGACACCGGGCGAGACGTCGCTTCTGATCTCGCTCTTGATCCCCTCGGCTGCGAGCGCTTTCTGCACGTCGGCAAGGGCGGTGCCGGGCGCGACCTGGAATGCGGCGCTGACGAGATCGGCGTTGCCGCCGGCCTGCACTGCAATGGCTTCCTCGCCATACTTGGTGGTGAGGAAGGCGCGGCTACTGTCGCGCTCAATCACGGTGAGCCCGATGATGCGGCTCCAGTAGTCCACGATCCGGTCGAGGTCGGGGGTATTGAACGTGGCGTGGCCCAGTCTTTTCACCTGAATCATGGCAACTTCGCTCCGAATGGCAGACCCGCGCGGCGGGACACAACGATTTCACAGGGCGTTGCTGTCTGGAGCAAGCCAGCCCTGCGCTTTTGCCGGCCGACAAAGTTCCGGATTACCCCGTCCCGGCCGCAGTTGTGCCCCAATCCGCCTCTTTCGTTAAGACCATGGGCGGGTGGGCCCTCCTTATTGGTGCGGGAGTAACGATCGGGGCGGCGCTCGGCGCCAGCGCCCGCGATGCGGGTTTTCCGTGCGGTGGCGATCTGATCGCGACCGGACGCGTCGCCAAAATCCACGATGGCCGCAGCTTTGCGCTCGAAAACGGGCGCGACGTACGCATCGCGGCGCTTGAGGTCCCTCCGCCGGACGACCGTAGTCAGGGAACGGCGGCTCGCGTGGCTCTGCAATCCCTGCTTGCCGGCCAGACCGTTGAACTCCGCTCTGCGGGAACCGCGAATTCCGACCGCTACGGTCGTACCGTCGCCCATGTGTATCTGGTTGGCGCCGCGGCGCCCTCCGGGCCGCGCTCGGCCGGCCATGCGATGCTCGCCGGGGGCTTCGGCCGGGTCGGCGCCGACGTCGACAATCGAGCCTGTGCAAAAAGCCTCTTGTCACAAGAGCGTGTGGCCCGCGCGGCCAAACTTGGCCTGTGGACCGACCCGCGATATGCCATATTAGACGCTCGAAGCCTCGCGGCGCTGCTCGCCCGGCAGGGACGGTTTGCGCTCGCCGAAGGCAAGGTGGCGTCGGTCCGGACGAGTGGGGGCACCATCTATGTGAATTTCGGGCGGCGATGGTCGCAGGCGTTGACGGTCACGATATCGAAACGTCGCGAGCGCATCTTCGCCGGGGCCGGCATGGCCCTAAAGGAGCTTGAAAACCGTCCGGTGCGTGTACGTGGTTGGATCGAAGTCCGCAACGACCCGAGAATGGAAGCGCAGCGGCCGCAGCAGATCGAGATCGCGGGGTTGAACTGAAAAGCCGAGCCGTGAACGCGACAGTCAAACAGGTGCGGGATTCCGGCTGGACATGGCGGGCGGCGCCGGCGTTGCTTGCGCTTGGTTTGCTGCTCGGCGGCTGCTTCACGCCGGCAACCACACAGCAACGCCAAGTCACGCTCCCCGAGCCCCCGCGGCAGGCGCAAACGGCGACGCCGGCCCAGCGCGAGCACCAGCGCATCCTGACGACCTACAGCGGCACCTACCGTGAGGCCGCGCTCGACGCGATGCTCAACCAGACTGTGGAGAAGCTGGTGGCGGCGTCCGAGCGGCCCGACCAGCGCTACCTCATCACGGTGCTGAATTCGTCCGCGGTCAACGCCTTCGCGCTGCCGAGCGGCAATCTCTACGTGACGCGCGGACTGCTCGCACTTGCCAACGATTCCTCCGAGCTCGCCTCGGTGCTGTCGCACGAAATGGCGCACGTGATCGCGCAGCACGCCGCCATGCGCGAGGATCGCGCCAAGCAGGTCGCACTGGTGAGCCGCGTGTTCGACAATTTCGGAGCCGACCCGGACACGGGGGCGCTGGCGCTCGCCAAATCCAAGATCGCGCTCGCGACGTTCTCTCGCGCGCAGGAATTCGAGGCGGACGGCATCGGCGTCGGCATCGCCGCGCGCGCCGGCTACGACCCGTTCGGCGCGGTCCGTTTCCTGTCGTCGCTGGGCCGCCAGGCCGACATCAAGCCTGCAAGCGCCGGCTCTGCCATCGATCAGCGCGCGCCCGACTTCCTGTCGTCGCACCCGGCGACGCCCGAGCGAATACGCAACGCGCAAATCAACGCCCGCCAGTTCAGCGGGCCCGGTAGCGGCAACCGCGACCGCGACGTCTATCTCGCCGGCCTTGAGGGCATGATCTACGGTGAGGACCCGAGCGAAGGTTATGTGCGCGGCCGGCGCTTCCTGCATCCCAAGCTCGGCTTCACCTTCATGGCGCCGGACCGCTTCGCGCTCGACAACACCGCGCAGGCCGTGCTCGGCATCAAGGACGGTGGTGGCGAAGCCCTGCGCCTCGACGTCGTGAGCGTACCGGCGGAACAGTCGCTCACCGACTACCTCAATTCCGGCTGGATCGAGAGCATCGACGCCACGAGCGTCCAGCCGCTCACCATCAACGGCTTTCCGGCCGCGACCGGCGTCGCCCGGGGCGACCAGTGGACGTTCCGGCTCTACGCGGTGCGCTTCGGCACCGACGTCTATCGCTTCATCTTCGCGGCGAAGACGATGACGCCGGCCGCCGACCGCGCCTTCCGCGAATCGGTTTCGAGCTTCCGCCGCATGAGCCTCGCGGAGGTCAATGCAGCGAAGCCGTTGCGCATCCGGATCGTGACCGTTGGCGAGGCCGACACGGTCGAGCGGCTGGCCAGCCGGATGGCCACAGACCGCAAGGCCGAGCGCTTCCGGGTGCTCAACGGGCTCGGCCCGACCGAACGCCCGCGCGCGGGCGAGAAAGTCAAGATCGTGACGGAGTAACATCCGCTCGCGCTCCGTGCCGCCCGCTGGCGTTTCCAACAATTCGGCGTCATCATCCGCGCAAGCGTATGATCCAGTACCGACCGCACTCCCGGTCAGTCGGCGATTACTGGATCGCCCCGCATTCGCGGGACATGACATCTGAAATTGTGGCGAGGCGACTGCAATGAATCTCGGATTCGTCGGGCTCGGCGTGATGGGCCAGGGCATCGTCCCGCGACTGCTGGCCGCCGGCCATTCGGTCACGGGCTGGAACCGCAGCGCCGAGAAGGCGAAGCCACTGATCGAGCGCGGCATGACGTGGGCGGACACGCCGCGCGCCGCCGCCGAGCAGTCGGACCTGGTATTCTCCTGCCTCACCGACGGCAGCGCCGTGCACGCGGTTGCGCTCGGCGACGGCGGCATCATCGCCGGCATCAAGCCGGGCGCGATCTATCTCGACATGAGCACGATCTCGCCGGATGTCAGCCGCTCGGTCTCCGCCGCCTTCGCCGACAAGGGTTTTGCGATGCTCGACGCGCCGATCTCCGGCAGCCCGGTGACGCTGGCTCAGGGCAATGCCTCGGTCATGGTCGGCGGCGACCAGGCGGCGTTCGAGCGGGTCGAGCCGGTGCTGCGCGCGATCGGGCCCAAGGTTACTTACATCGGGGCGAGCGGGCTCGCGGTGCAGATGAAGATCGCAGTCAACCTGCTGTTGATGGTCGAGGTGATCGCGTTCGGCGAGGCGGTGGCGCTCGCCGAGAAGGGCGGCGTCGCACGCGAGATCGCGGTCGACGCCATCCTCAAGAGCGTCGCCGCCTCGCCGGTGCTCGGCTATCGCGGGCCGTTCATCCTGGAAGGGAAGATGCCGGCGGTGCCGCTCGCCGACGTAACGCTGCAACAGAAGGACATGCTGCTCGCGCTCGATCTCGGCCGCAAGCTCGGCAGCCCGGTGCCACTGGCCGCCGCCGCCAACGAGATGATGAATGCGTGCCGCGGGCTCGGCATCGACGCCAGCGATTTCGTGGTGGCGCATGAGGTCTACCGCCGCCTGGGAGGACAGTCATGAATTTTGAAAAGTTCGGACGCGCGCTTGGGAAGGCGGTAAAGGCCACCACCGCCCGCATGACGGAGGAGAAGGCGAAGGGACCGCCGATGTACCGCACCAACCTGCGCGACGTGCCCAAGGTCGAGGGTCTCGCCCGCCGCGACGGCTGGGTCGACATGCAGGTACAGTTCCTGATCGACAAAAAGGCCGCCGGCGCCGACCACGTCGTAGGCTGGACCGTGCTCAAGCCCGGCGCGCGCCATGAGCGCCACCGCCATCACAACTGTGACGAGTTCTTCATCGTCATCAAAGGCCAAGGCCACATCTACGACGACGCCGGCCAAACGCCGTCCGGCGAAGGCGACGTGGTCTATTCGCCGCGCGGCTGCTGGCATGGCTTCAACAACACGTCCAGCGAAGACGTGGTGCTGGTCTGGGGCTGGATGGGCGCCGGCTCGATCGCCGACTCCGGCTACGAGGTCGACCCGAAGAGTCACAGCTAGATGGCTCAGCCTTGGGACGATCCGCGGGTTGCGCGCGGCATGCGCACGCAGCTCGCGAAGCGCCGTGTGCGCATCGATGCCGGCGACACACCGCTTGGCTGGAAGGTCGGCTTCGGCGCGCCGGCGGCGATGGCAAAGCTTGGCATCGCGGCGCCGCTGGTCGGCTTCCTGATGCGCCCTGCCCTGCTGCCGCCGGGCGGCGTGGTTTCGCTCGCCGGCTGGACCAAGCCGGTGGCGGAGCCGGAGATCGCCGTACACATGGGTCACGATCTGCCCACGGGCGCGGACATCGCGACCGTCAAGAGCGCAATCGCGGCGCTCGGGCCGGCGATCGAGCTGGCCGATCTCGACCGGCCGCCCGACGACGTCGAGGCGATCCTCGCCGGCAACATCTATCAGCGCCATGTGGTCCTCGGCATGCCGGACGCTTCGCGCGCGGGAGGCCGCACGGACGGCCTGTCGTGCCACATCATGCGCGGCGGCGCCGAATGCGCCCGCACGGACGAGCCGCAGGCCGCGACCGGCGATATCCTGACCATTGTGCGCCACGTCGCCGATCTGCTGGCCGCTTTCGGCGAACGGCTGCGCGCCGGCGAGGTGATCATCACCGGCTCGGTGGTGCCGCCGCTGTTCGTGGAGGCGGATGAGGACGGCATCGAATTCGTGCTGGAGCCGATCGGAGATGTAGCGGTTCGTTTCCGCCACTGAAAAGTGACGATCGGGCTTGTTCCGGCCGTCCGCCCCTTTACACTTTGACCAAAGCAACCGTGCATGGCCGGAACGCAACCGGCGCGCTCGGCGGCGAAAACAGTTAGCATCCCGGGGAGAAAACGCATGAAAGTCATTGCAACAAGGTTCGCGACAGTCGCCGCCGTGCTGCTCGCTGGCGCCGCGCTGGCGACGCCGTCGCAGGCGCACAGTTGGCCGCAGCGTCAGGTGCGATTCATCATCCCGTTCGGTCCCGGCGCCGGCGCCGACATCGGCGCGCGGCTGATCCAGGACCGCCTCGCCAAGCGCTGGGGCCAGCCGGTGGTGATCGAGAACCGTCCGGGCGGCGACAGCATCATCGCCATCCAGGCGATGCTGTCGGCGAACGACGACCACACGTTCCTGTGGGGTCCGAGCGGCAACTTCACGGTTCACCCGTATCTGTACAGGAAGCTGCCGTACGATCCCGCCAACATCATCCCGATCGCGCGCTACTCCGCGACCATCCTCGGCGTCGGCGTGCCGGCGTCGATGAAGTTCACCAACCTCGCGGACTTCGTGAAGCGCGCCCGCGCCGCGCCGGGAAAGTTCAACTCGGCGGCGGTTCCGGGCATCACCGACCTTGCGCTCGACTACTTCTTCCACAACGCCAAGGTCACCACGACCAAAGTACCCTACAAGGACATCGTGAAGGCGGCCGTGGATGCCGGCGAAGGACGGCTGCAAATCTATGCCTCCTCCTACGCCATCCTGCGGCCGCACCGCGAGCGTGGCAGTCTCGTCGTGCTGGCGCAGATGGGCGCCAAGCGTGCGCCGAGCCTGCCGGACCTGACGACCGCCGCCGAGCAGGGCTTCCCCGCGCTGGAAATGGAAGGCCTGGTCGGACTGTTCGGCAGCAAGGCCGTGTCGGCCGCATTGCGCGAGCGCATCGGCGCCGACGTGGTCGCGGTCTCCAGCAACAAGGCGGTCGTGGACCGGCTGAACGCCACTGCGCAGGTTCCGATGCCAGGGGGCGCCAAGGATTTCGCCGACCACATCGCACGCCAGCGCGCCCACGTCGCCACTATCGTGAAGGCGCTGAAGATCAAACCGACGCGGTAGCTTCCTTCTCCCCGCACTTGCGGGCAGGCAATCGCATATGTGCGGAGCCCGTTACTGCGCCCTCTCCCCTTGCGGGAGAGGGCGAGGTGGACGCGCCCCAATGCAATGTTGGGGGAGGGGGTCTTTTCGCAAAGACTGCAGCAGTTCTTACGAAGAAACCCCCTCACCCAGCTATCCCGTGGTGAAATGCATTCCTGCCCTCTCCCAGCGAAAGGGCGTTCACGCCCGTCTGCGACGGGCTATGGGGAGAGGGCACATTCATGAGCGCCGTGGACACTGCAACATCTACCATCAGTCATATGCGATAGCCCTGCCGCAAGCGGGGAGAGGTCACCGGAGTCTGCCTCACGTCATCAGCGCTCACGTGATCTTATCCGGATATTTCTCATCCTCGAACACCGACACCGGCGGCGGCAAGCCCGATAGGCCCAATTCCTTCCAGCGCGCCACCACCTGCTCGTACGTCGCCTTGTCGAGCTTGGTGCGCTTCGAGAACGTCTTGATGAATTTGTATTCCATGCAGGCGTTGATCAACGCCTTGCTACCCCACGGCCTGATCTCGGGCGGATTCTGGCTCGGGTCGAGGAACGTGCTCCAGGTCTCGCGCAAGATGTCGATCGATTGCGCCGGCCGCGAGCGCGTCGCCATCGCCCACAGCACCTGGCCGACATTGGTCGGATCGATATCGTCGTCGACCACAATCACGTATTTGCCGAAATAGGCGCCCGCGGTGCATTGCGCGGCGAGCGCCATCACCTGCGGCGCGTGGCCGGCATACATCTGCCTGATCGAGACGACGGTCATGCCCCATCCGGCGGCTTCCGGGATCGACCACACGCCCTGGATGCCCGGCACGCCGAGCTTTTGCAGATCGGCCCAGATTCCCGCCGACCGCAGCGCCGCCCAGAACAGCCCGCATTCGTTCGACGGGCCGTCCGCCATCAGCGCGCAGGTCAGCGTCGGGTTGGTGCGGTAGCGCACCTTCTCGACGCGCATGTACGGCGTAGATAAATAATGACGCCCGTAGTAGCCGGTGAACTCGCCGAACGGCCCTTCCGCGAAGGTCTCGTCGGGATAAACGTGGCCTTCGAGGATGATCTCGGCGCGCGCCGGCAGCGGCAGGCCGGTGACATCGCTGGTGAACACCTCGATCGGCGCGCCGTTGATGCCAGAATAGTAGTCGTACTCGCATTCGGTCTTCGGCAGGCTGGTCGCGGCCACCAGGAACAAGAGCGGGTCGATGCCATAGGCCGCCGCGATCGGCATCGGCTTGCCCAGCTTCCACCACTTCTCGCGGTCGAGCGTCGCGTCCTTGCCCGGCGAGGTGTAGACGCCGATCTCGCGCGGTCCCTTGATCATCATGCGGTAGGTGCCGACATTGATGCGCCCGGTCTCCGGACACTTGGTCACGACCGCGTCGCCGGTGCCGAGATATTTGCCGCCGTCGAGCGGCCACATCCGCTGCGCCGGGAACATGCGGATGTCGATCTTGTCGCCTTCGACGATATTCTGGTTGCAGATCGCGCTCGAGGCCGGCACCTCCTTTGGCGGCATCTTGCGCCCGAGCTTCTTCTGCAAGGCCTGCACCGCCTGGAGCGGATGATCGACCGGCTCCTCCCCGATCATCAGGCAGAAGCGCGACAGGTTGCAGCCGATCATGTTGTAGATCGCCTTGTGGCCGGGATGGCCCTTGATGTTCTCGAACAAAAGCGCCGGCGATTTCTCCAGGCCGACCAGATAGGTGATGGTCGCCTGCTCGAGATCGGGATCGACCTCGGCGGTGATGCGCTTCAATTCGCCCAGCGCCTCTGCCTTCTCCAGCCACAAATCGAGGTCGGACGAGTTCGAACCCGCGGCGGCCTTCCGGCTCTTGGTCGCTTCGATTTTCTGATCGCCATCCTTCGGGCTGACCGTGACGCTCATCTCAGACATCGTTCTCTCCGCGCTTTATTCCTTGCTTTCAATTAAAGCACGACCGCGCTTGATTGACCACGTGTCCGGATGCGGTGCAGCGCGCACCGGCCATAGCCCGGATGAGCGCAGCGATATCCGGGTCGGCTGACCCGCATGTCGCCATAGCGCGTCGAAGACGCGCGTCCACGCGCTTATGGCTCATGCGGGCTACAACGTTCGCTTCATGCGCGGCGCGCGATGCATTCGATCTCGGTCCGGCGTGCCATCGATGTGTATGCAGCGAAGCCAACTGCGATCACCGCCTGGCCTTTGCCACCAGCTTCTCAATCCATGCCATGACCACCAGCAGCAGCAACGCAATCACCACACCGATGACCACCACGTTCCAGGAAGCCAGCCCGCAGGCGATGCCGAGCGCAGCCGCAACCCAGACCGTCGCGGCGGTGGTCAGACCTTCGACGGTTTGCGCCTCCGGGTTGCGCAGGATCACACCCGCGCCGATGAAGCTGATGCCGGCCATCACGCCCTGAATGATGCCTTGCACCACGCGACTCATCGCGTCGGGATTCTCGGCCATTCCCGCGACCTGGATTGTCGCGACTGCGGCGACCGCCGCGCCGAGCGCGACCAGTCCCAGCGTCCGCATGCCGATCGGCTTGTCGGCAAGATCGCGATTGATACCCAGCGCGATGCCGGCCAACGCGGCCGTTCCGAGTCGAATGCCAACGTCGAGATACGAAAGCTCCATCTGCGATCCTTGATCTGCGGCCTCAACGGTACAACGCACGAGAGCCGGCAATCGGCACGTGGCGCTTTGTCCGAGTCCGCCGTGTTCGCGTATTCGATTGTCAAACAGCCAACGCTTCGCCGCCCGCTGGCTTTGTTTTCCGGAGGGCGCCGGGCCTGACCCTCCCTTCGGTCCCCTCATAAAGCGAGGGGGGTCAAGCGCCGAAACGCGCTGGTGCGAAAGCGCCGCACCCCGTGGCCCGCCTCGCGGTCGGGCCGGTCTGCGGATCGCCGCAGACCACCGGCCAGTAACGTAGGCCGGCGCGCCTTTCGGCGCTTCACCGCGGCGACTTTTGGTTCTCCGGGTCGGCCCCCCAGTCCGTCGGCAGTGACGCTTCGGACGGTTCAGCGATCTCTCGCGACCGGGTTCCTTTTACCCGGCGGCCGGCTCCCGGAGCCCCCGGACGCGATGGTGACAAGCCTCGCGTGGCGGGCGCCGCATCCCGTCCGCCTTCGGCTGTCTTCCGGAAGACGCCCCTCGGTGAGCAGGACTGGGAATATATAGATGATAAGAGGAATATTGTCAAGCGCGGCCGTGCTGGCATTGTTCGCGTCTCGACGCATCTCATTTTTGCTATATTCATTTGCGATGCCATGGACGTTCCAGACTCTCAATGCGCTCGTCGATGAGGAGATTCTGGCTCTTCCGGCGGACATGCAGGCGCGTCTGCTTCGTCTCGGCGATTTGATTGAGCAGTCCGGCCTTCGGGCGCTGCCGCACGACAGCGTCAGGCATCTCGAAGACAAGCTTTGGGAGCTTCGCGTCCACGGCCGTGATGGCATCGCCCGGGCGATCTACGTGACGGCGACAGGCCAGCGTGTTGTCGTCGTGCCTGTCTTCGTCAAGAAAACACAGAAAACGCCGCCACGCGACCTGGAGATCGCTCGCCGGAGGGCCAAGGAGGTAACATGACCAAGCTCAGCGACCTGAAGAAGCGGCTCCTGAGGAATCCAGACGTTCGCAAGGAATACGATGCGCTGGAGGAGGAGTTCGCGCTCGCGGCCGCCGTGGCGAAAGCACGTATCCGCGCCGGATTGAGCCAAGCCGAACTCGCGCGTCGTATGAACACGACGCAGAGCACCGTCGCACGCCTCGAAAGCGGACGCGGCCGCCCCTCGACGCGCACACTCGATCGCTTCGCCAAGGCGACGGGGCACCGTTTGAAGATCAGCTTCGAGCCGGTGCGGCAACGCGGATAGGATGAACGAAAGCGAACGAGGGGCACCATGCGTAGAATCATTGGATTCATCTGCATTACCGCTGCGCTCGCCGGGCCAGCCACGGCCCAAGGAACTCTTGATTGCCGCGTGACTCAAAAACTTTCGTGTGCTGCGGGCGAGGGTTGCACGCCCGTCGCGGCCACGACATGGAACGTCGTTGATTTAGCCCGCCAAACCTACGCCCGCTGCGACAAGAAGGGATGCGATAGCTATCCGGCCTCGTTGACCCGCAGCGGAGTTTTCACCGTTATCGACGTGCCGGGGCGTGGAATGACCGCAAAAATCGCCAATAGCGGGGGGTTTCTTGAGGTCGCCACCATCGGCATCGTCGCACTGGTCAGCCACGGCACCTGTCGCGAGCGGTAACGGCTCCGAGGTGATGGGTTTCGCAAGGGCTCAACCCATCCTACCATCACCGTAGCAAGCGAATCCCGGATTTCGCTTCGCTCATCCGGGCTACAGTCAATAATGGCGCAGGAGATCCTCATCATCGGCGGCGGCATCGGCGGACTCGCCACAGCCCTCGCTTTGCTTCGCCGCGGCTTCGACGTCGCGGTCTACGAAGCGGCGCCGGAGCTGCGCGAGGTCGGCGCCGGTGTGCAGCTCGGCGCCAACGGCACGCGCGTCTTGCATGCGCTGGGGCTGAAGGACGCGATCGAGGCCACGCAGTCGGTGGCGTCGGGCAAGGCGGCGCGCTTATGGAACACCGGCCAGATCTGGGAGACGTTCGACCTCTCAGCGATCGCGCAGCAGCGCTACGGCGCGCCGCATATCTTCATGCATCGCGGCGACCTGCAGGCGGCGCTCGCCGACGCGGTGCGGCGCGAGAAGCCGGACGCCATCCAGCTCGGCAAGCGCTTCGTCGGCCTGACGCAGGACGACAGTGGCGTCACCGTGCACTTCGCCGACGGCTCCAGCGCGCGCGGCGCGCTCGCGATCGGCGCCGACGGCATCCGCTCGGGCGTGCGCGCATGCCTGTTCGGCAAGGACGCGCCGGAGTTCGTCGGTATCGTCGCCTGGCGCGGGCTGATGCCGATGGACGCCCTGCCGCCGCAGATCTCGCGCACCGCCGCAGTCAACTGGCTCGGCCCCAACGGCCACGCGCTGCATTATCCGGTGCGGCGCGGCGAGGTGATGAACGTCGTCGCCTTCGCCGAGCGCAGCGACTGGCAGGTGGAATCCTGGACCGAGCGCGGCACGCACGAGGAGCTGGCGCGCGATTTCCGCGGCTGGCACACGGAACTGCACGAGATGTTGAGCCGGATCGCCGAGCCGTTCAAATGGGCGCTGATGATGCGCCCGGCGATGCCGCGCTGGAGCGTGGGGCGCGTGACGCTTCTCGGCGACGCCTGCCATCCGACGCTGCCGTTCCTCGGCCAGGGCGCGGTGATGGCAATCGAGGACGCCTGGGTGCTGGCGACGTGCCTGACGCGGCACGCGGGCGATCACGCGGCAGCGTTTGCAGCCTACGAGGATGCGCGGCAGGAGCGCACCGGCGCGATCGTGCGGCGCTCGCTGCAAACGCGCAGCAATGCCGTGAACAAGGCGTTCGCGAGCGCGAAGGCGGCCGCCGCGCATATCGAGCGCGAGTGGCACTTCGAGCGCGTTACCGAGCGCTACGACTGGATCTACCGCTACGACGCGACCGCGGTGGCGGTTTGAGTTTGCAGCGGGTGCTGCGCGCATCAATGCGCCCTCTCCCCGAGGGGGAGAGGGCTACTCAGAATGTCAGCGATGAATATTGGGTGAGGGGGTTCGGGCCTAAGAGAGTTTGTAACCCCTCACCCCAACCCTCTCCCCATGGGAGAGGGAGCCCGCAGCATTTGCGGCGCTGGCGTCGCACCCAATGGGCGCTCAGAACATCGCGGCGACTTTGCGCAGTCCCATGGTGTGCGCGAGCTGGCGCACTTCGTTCTTCTGCGCCTCGTTGAAGCTCATGATCAGCGGGAAGGCGGCGGACTTGAGCTGCTGCACCTCCGGGCTGTTGGGATCGATGGCCGCCGCCGGAGCGCCGCGGACATTCTTGCGCCCGGCGGACTGCGTGGCGTGCCGCCATGAGATCGCGCGCAGCGCCGTGGCGACCGCCGGCCAGTAGTGCTCCTGATCCGGCCTGAGCTGGAGCCGCTCCTTGATGCTCGCGATCTGGGCATCGTTGAACAGCAGCGGCGGGTCCTTGCGCGGCGCGGGATGCGCAACGCGCTTCTTCGGCAACGGCGGGGCCGGATCGACGCTGGCGAGCCGGTAGCCGGGATTGGCCGGCGCCGCGTGCTGCTCGGCTGCTGCACGCGCCGGCTCGGCCGCATAGGCCATCGCCTGCCTCGGCGCCGGTTGCTGCTGCGACGCCGCCGCGTGCCACTGCGGCGGGAAGCGCATCGCGATCACAGATGCCGCCGCCGGATCGGCTGCGGGCGTCGCTTGCGCCGTTTCGTGCGCGCGGGCAGGCTGCGCGGGCGCCGGCGGAGCGGATAAGGAAGCCCTGCTCGCGCGCGGCGCGATCACGACCGGCGCGGCGTCGACAACGACCGACATTTCGTCCGTGAGTGCGGCGTTGGATTCCACGCCGATGAGAGAGCCTGCGGCGACGCCCGCGCTGACCATGGCAATGCAGGCAAATCGAAATCGTCTGTTGGCTTTTGGCAAGCGTCCCGCCCCCGCGTCCCGATGAATCCCAGTGCTATCTTCCTGACAAACCAAGCTTAAGTATGACTTAACCTTGACATTTTCCTTGCGCCGACCGCGCGCTTCCTTGCGCGACCGTCCGCCGCGGTGGGATGGCACCGCCCTGAATCGCGGCGGAACTCGATCGCGCCCGCGGAGGCAGGCAAAAAGCGGCGGCGAAAAAAGCGAAAGGCCCGGCGCTTCCGCCGGGCCTTCGAATTCCTCGCGGTCGAAACCGGCTTACGCGGCCTCGTCCTCGACCGCCGCTTCCTCGGCGGCCTTGGCCGGACCGCGGCGCGGGCCCTTGGCGAGCGCGGCCTCGATCTCCTTGATCGCCTCCGTCTCGGTGATGCGCTGCACCGCCGCGATCTCGCGCGAGAGCCGGTCGAGCGCGGCTTCGTAAAGCTGGCGCTCCGAGTATGACTGCTCGGGCTGCGACTCCGAACGGAACAGGTCGCGCACGACCTCCGCAATCGCGACGATGTCGCCGGAATTGATCTTGGCTTCGTATTCCTGCGCGCGGCGCGACCACATGGTGCGCTTGACGCGGGCACGGCCCTTCAGCGTCTCGAGCGCGCGCTTCACCAGCCCGCCTTCGGCGAGCTTGCGCATGCCGACGGACGCCACCTTGGCGGTGGGAACCCGCAGAGTCATCTTGTCCTTGACGAAGTTGATGACGAACAGCTCGAGCTTCGCGCCGGCGACCTCTTGCTCCTCGATCGCGACGATCTGGCCCACGCCGTGAGCCGGGTACACAATGAACTCGCTGGTCTTGAAGCCTTGACGTTGGGTCGCCTTCTTTGCGGTCATTCCGAGGTTTGCTCCTTCACCCTCCGGTTTGTGCCGGAGATTGGTCACGGGCGCCCGGCGGCGGGCAGGGGCCCGTGCAGGCGATGCTCTCCGGCGGGAGCCGGCCTTCTTGGACCGCCTGGTCACGGCGGTGGTCTTCTTAGACCGATGACGCATTTTTCCTGCCACGGCACTTGCGTGTTGTTCACGCCCCTGTCTGACGGTTCCTCGGATGCCCCCTAAAAAACACGCTCCCCTCGGGGAGCGGTCTGTATGCGGGGGGTTCGCTCATTTTGAAGTTGTATAGCACATTTTCCGCGAAAATCAAAGCGTTATGGCGCTGCAAACGGCCATTTTCGGCCTCTGCCGACATTAAATTGCCGACAGGTAGTTAACGGCGGCGGCAAAAGGCGGGTTCACCCGCCCCAATTCGCCCGGGTCAGTCACCCTCCCCGCCCTCGGGTTCAAAATTATTCTTCAGCTTGTCGGGCACCCCCTCCCACTCCTTGGCATCGTCGGGGGGCGGCTTCTTGGCCGTGATGTTGGGCCAGATCTTGGAGAATTCGGCGTTGAGGCCGAGGAACTGCTCCAGGCCCGGTTCAGTGTCGGGCTTAATCGCCTCGATCGGGCATTCCGGCTCGCAGACGCCGCAGTCGATGCACTCGTCGGGATGAATCACCAGCATGTTCTTACCCTCGTAGAAGCAGTCCACGGGGCAGACCTCGACGCAGTCCATGTACTTGCATTTGATGCAGGCTTCGACGACGACGTAAGTCATTCACAAACTCTCCATAATGCCGCGGAATTAGCGCATGGAACCGGGCGTCGCAAGGGTCGTGACCCGATTGTGGCGATTCGGCTCTAACCGTCGCCGGTAAAGCGGTCGAGCGCGCGCCGGTCGCGTTTGGTAGGACGCCCTGCGCCGGGCTCGCGCGCGGCGACCGCCGCGGGTTCCGGATCGGCCGGTTCCGCCGTGGCTGCCGGCGGATTCAGATCCTCGTACAGCAGCCGCGCCGCCGCCGCACCGCGCCGCTCGGCGAGGGCCGCGACCTTGAGTACCCGCACCGTGCGGTCGAGTGCGATCGTCACCACGTCACCCACACGCACCGTGCGGCTGGCGGCATCGATCCGCTGGCTGTTGACGCGCACATGGCCGGACGCGGCAAGGGCGGCAGCCGCCGTACGGGTGCGCACCACCCGCGCATGCCAGAGCCACTTGTCGATGCGCTGGCGGTCCAAGGACGGTTCTCAGTGGAGCATCATCTTTCCCGAAAACCGGCGTCCGCGTTTCGGGATCATGCTCAGTTCGGCTCCTTGTTCGCCTCAAGCTGCGCCTTCAGGGCGGCGAGCTTGGCGAACGGCGAGTTCGGATCGGGCGTCTGATCACGGCGGTCGCGGCCGTCGCGTCCCTTGATGTATTTCGCCCGCAAGGTGGGGTCGTGGTCGGGACGGTCGCCGCGCGGACGATCGGGACGCTTGCCGCGATGCGGGCGCTGGCCGGCGCGTTCCGGATGCTCGGGTCGATCCACCCGTTGCGGGCGGGGACCGCGCCCAGCGCCCTCATCGCCGCCGGAACGATCCTTGCGACGGCGCCAGGGCTTGCGCTCCTCGGATGCAGGTGCGGGCGC
>JBOHIG010000240.1:0-6194 GCA_050725815.1 Xanthobacteraceae bacterium | reverse complement strand
GCACGGCGCAGCTCGTGGAGCGTTTCGGCGACGACCTGCCGCTATCGATGCGGAATTTCATCGCCGCCTCGCTGGCTGCCGACGAAGCCAGACGCAACCGTGAACGTACTCGGGCGCGGGCCATCATTGCGGCGACGGCGGCCGGTCTCGTCATCGCGCTCGGCCTGGCCGGGCTCGCCGCCTGGCAATGGCGCGCCGCCGCCGAACAGAAGCGGATCGCCGAGGCCCAGCGGACGCGTGCCGAAACGTCCTTGAATCTTGCGACGAAGACCGCCGACACGCTGATCTTCGATCTCGCACAGGAGTTTCGCCGGCGCACCGGGATGCCGGTCGACCTCGTTCGCCTCATCCTGGAACGGGTGCAGGAATTGCAGCGCCAGCTCGCCCAGGCCGGCGAGCGGACTCCTGATCTGGTGCGGCTTGAATCAGCGGCACTCGACGAGCTGGCGTCGATCTATCTCGATCAGGGTGATGTCAGGTCGGCGCTGGAAGCGTCCGAACGCGCGCGCAAGAACCTGCAGGCGCTGGTCGATGCCGATCCCGGCGACGCTTCCTTGCAGCGGGAATTGGCGGTCGCGTTGAACAAGATCGGTGATGCGAGGATTGCGCTGGGCGAGGCCGCCGCGGCGCTCAAGTCGTTTCAGGCCGCCTTGGCCATCATCAGCAGGATCGCCCCGGACTATCCGAGACATACCGGCCTGCAGCGCGACCTTTCGTCGAGCCTCAACAAGGTCGCGGATGCGTTGACGTTCCTGGGACGCCGCGACGAAGCGCTGGCGAATTACCGCAAGGCGCTCGAGATCGTCGAAGCATTGGCCGCCAGGGAACCGCAAGAGCTGCGCTGGCAGTCGGACGTCGCATTTTCCCAGACCCGCGTCGCCATGCTGCTGACGGTCGTGGGGCAGCGCGAGGAAGCGCTCAAAGCCTATGGCCGGGCCATCGAAATCCGGGAGGCGATCGCCAAACGGGATCCGAAGAACAGCAACTGGCAGCGCGACCGGATGACGGGGCTGATACGCTTCGGCGATCTGCTCAGCACGATGGGACGCCGGGCCGAGGCGCTCGATGCCTATCGCAAGTCGCTGGCGGTAATCGAGGCGCTGGCCGCCACCGATCGCGGTAATCTGCAATGGCAGCGCGACATCTCCACCATCCTGGGACAGATCGGCACGCTGCTGGCGGAACAGCGCGCGATTCCGGAAGCGCTCGAACACTATCGGCGCAGCCTGGTGATTACCCGCAAGCTGCTCGCGATCACCCCGAACAACGTCCAGTGGCTGCGCGACGTGGCGGTGATGCAGAACAAGATCGGCGATGCCCTGACGAACATGCGCCGCCCGAAGGAGGCGCTGGCGGCCTATCGGGACAGCCTTTCGATCGTCGAAAAGCTCGCCGCCGGCAATCCGCAGGTGGCAGAGTGGCAACGCGACCTCGCTATCAGCCTCGTCAAGGTCGGTGACGCGGTCGTTGCAACCGACCGTGCCATGGCGCGCGCATATTACGAGAAAAGCAGCGTCATCCGCGCACGGTTGGCGGCCGCCGATCCGTCAAACATGCAGGCTCAGCGCGACGTATCCACGATCTACGACCGGATCGGCGGCATGCTCAATGCTGACGAGAAGTACGAGGACGCGCTCGCCATCTATCGTAAGAGCCTTGCGATCCGTCAGAAAGTCGCGCGCGCGGATCGTGCCAATCCCAGGGCGCAGCGCGACATGGCGCTCAGCCGTGATCTGATCGGCGCCACGCTGGTGTCGCTCAAGCGCATGGAGGAGGCGCGCGGCGAATTCCGCGCGGGCGTCGCCATCATCGAGGCCTATTCGGCAACGGACCCGGACAATGTGCTCTGGCAGGTCGATCTGGTGCTCAGCCTTTACAAGCTGGCGCTCCTGGGTGACGAGCCGCGCCCGCGGCTCGAACGCGCGCTCGCGATCATGCGTAAGCTCGACGCCGCGGGAAAACTCACCGCCGATCAGAAGGCGTGGATCGATTCCCTGCAACAGACGCTGGCGGCGGCGCCGAAGTGACGCTCAGAGCATGATCCCGAACAGTGGATACCGGTTTTCGGAAAAGATCATGCTCGACAATTCTAGGGCGTCAGGCCCACGGATGCGATCTGCTCCAGGCGGCTGGCCGTGGCCGGCGGTTGTTGCAGTTCGTCGATGAAGCGGTCCGCCCAATACTGGATGTCGTTCTTGGACAGCACCCGCAACATCCGCTGGTGGCGCTCCTGGCGCTCCGCCAGCGGCATCGATAAGGCGCGGCCGATCGCCAGCGCGACGCTGTCGGGGTCATAGGGATTGACCAGCAGCGCGGCCTCGCATTCGCGCGACGCGCCCGCGAAGCGGGAGAGCACGAGCACGCCGGGGTCGTCCGGATTCTGCGAGGCAATGTATTCCTTGGCAACGAGGTTCATGCCGTCGCGCAACGGCGTCACCAGCCCGACGCGGGCGGCGCGGTAGAGGCCTGCCAGCGCCGAGCGGCTGTAGGCGCGGTTGACGTAGCGGATCGGCGTCCAGTCGACCTCGCCGAAAGCGCCGTTGATCCGCCCGACGGTCGCGCCGACGCCTTGCTCCATGTCGGAATATTCGCGGATGTCGCTGCGGCTCTTGGGCGTGATCTGCAGATAGGTGACCTTGCCGCGCCACTCCGACTGCGTGGTGAGGAAGCGTTCGAACGCGTCGAGCCGCTGAGGGATGCCCTTCGAATAGTCGAGGCGGTCGACGCCGATGATCATGGCGCGGCCGGCAAGACTATCGCGCATGCTCTTGACGAAGGCCGAGCGTTCGGCGCGTTGGGCCATCTGCGCGAAGGCGGCGACCTCGATTCCGACCGGGAAGACGTCGATGCGCACGGTGCGCTTGCCGATAAAGAAGTTGAAGTCGCGACTGGGCAGTTCGCATTCGCGGGTAAGATAGCGGCTGAAGTTGAACGCGTCGTCGCTGGTCTGGAAGCCGACCAGATCGTAATCGCAGAGCATCGGGACGAGGCGCTCGTGATTGGGCAGCGCGGTCAGGATCTCGGGAGGCGGGCAGGGGATGTGCAGAAAGAATCCGATGCGGTTCTTGTGTCCGCGTTCGCGCAGCGCGCGCGCCAGCGGGATGAGGTGATAGTCGTGCACCCACACGATGTCGTCGGGGCTGAGCATGGTGTGGAGGCGGGTGGCGAAGTTCTCGTTGACGCGCAGATAGCCGCTTAGATCGCGGCGTGAGAATTCCGCCAGGTCCACGCGGTAATGCAGGATCGGCCACAGCACCCGATTGGCGAAGCCGTTGTAATATTCCTGGTGATCCTCCTTCGCGAGGTCGATCACGATATAGCTGATGTTGTCGCGCTCGATCTTGGTCGGCTGCACGACCGGCTTGTTGGTGATGCGGCCGCTCCAGCCGAACCAGATGCCGGACATCCGATTGAGCGCCGCCTTGACGGCGACTTCGAGGCCGCCGGCCCGCGCGGGTCCCTTGTCATCGGGAACGGCGACGCGATTGGATACTATGACGAGCTGCGCCAATAACGATCCTCCCAGCTTCGGGAGAGCTTCATTGCACTGAGTATCAGGCCTGCCATCGAATAGGTCTGCGGGAAATTGCCCCAGAGCGCTCCGGTCGTCGGATGCACGTCCTCGGACAGCAGGCCGTAACGGTTTCGCAGCTTCAGCGCGTCCACGAAGCGCTCCCGGGCCTCTTCGCGGCGTCCGATCATCCACAATGAATCGATGAGCCAGAAACGGCAGATCAGGAATGCGGTTTCCGGCAGCCCGAAATCGTCTGAGCCTACATAACGCATCACATGCTGCTCGCGACGAAGTTCTCGTTCTACAACTTCCACGGTACTAACGAATTTCGGATCATTTGGTTCGATCAACCCCAATTCCCCAAGTAAAAGCACGCTGGCGTCGAGTTCGTTGCTTCCGATAGCGGCGGTGAATGCCTTGCATTTCGGATTCCAAGCCTTGGCCAGCAGTTCGTTGCCGATCCTGGTGGCGGTCTCGCCCCAGTAGTGCGCGCGGCCGACCAGGCCAAGATGCGCCGCGATCGCTTCGAGCCGCTGACAGCCGGCCCAGCACATCGCCGCCGAATGCACGTGGATGCGCTTGCGGCCGCGGAATTCCCAGATGCCGGCGTCGGGCGTCATCGCGAGCGCTGCAGCCTTCTCGCCGAGCGGCTCAAGCCGGTGAAACAGGTCAGCGTCGCCCATCCGCGGCAACCGGCGATCGAAGAACATCGGTGTCGCCGCGAGGATCATACTGCCGTAGGTGTCGTGCTGATCCTGCATCGCGGCCTCGTTGCCGATGCGGACCGGACCGTCGCCGCGATAGCCTTGTAGCTTCGGCTCGATGCGTTCGTCGAGTGGATCGGAGGAAACCACGCTGTAGACCGGCCGCAGCTTCTCGGACGGCCCCGATGCGAGCGTGAGGATGAAAGAGATGAATTGCTCCATGGTGCGCGAGGCGCCGATGCGGTTGAGCGCCTGGACCACGAAATAGGCGTCGCGCAGCCAGCAGTAGCGGTAGTCCCAGGTGCGCCCGGAGCCCGGCGCTTCCGGGATCGAGGTCGTGTGTGCAGCGACGATCGCGCCGGTCTCCTCGAAATTTGACAGCTTGAGCGTGATGGCGGCGCGGATGGTCGCCTCCGGCCAGTCGTAGGAGATGGCGAGCCGGCGCACCCATTCGAGCCAGTAGTCGCAGGTGCGGTGATAGAAGTCGCGGCAGGTCGATTCGAGTGCGCCCTCGAACGGTGTGTCCGATCCGAACACCATGTGCAGCGGACGCGTCAGGACGAACGGCGCATCGCGGTCGATGTAGGAGAGCGGCGCATCGGTGGTCAGCCGCAACGTCAGGCCGCCGCCGGAATAGCGGATATGGCTGCTGCCGATGGCGCGGTCCATCTCGGGATTGCCGTAGCTGTGAGTCGGGCGGAAGCGAACGGTAATGCGCGGCAGACCGGCGACCGGCTCGATGATGCGCACCAGCTCGGGCGGACGAAAGGTGCGGCCGAATTGATAGAACCGCGGCGCGAAATCGGTGACCTTGACTGCGCCGCCATGACAGTCCCGCAGGATCGTCTCGACGACGGCGGTGTTGCGCACATAGTCCGACGTCGTCTCGACCAGGTTTTCAATGACGACGTCGGTAAAGCCCTTCTCCTCGTCGCCCGCCAGCAGGCGGCAGAAAACCGGGTTCGAGTCGAAGCGCGGCAAGCACCACCAGACGATTCGCGCGCCCGGATTAACGAGTGCCGCGGTTCGGCAGTTTCCGACGACCGCGAGATCCAATCCATAGTCGGTCACGGCTGCACGGCCTCGGCGGCTTCGGCGAGCTGGTAGATCCACGTCCGGACCTCGATCGGGCGCGGGAAGCAACCGGCCAGGCCCTTGATCCGGCGGCCGACGGAATATCCGAGCCCGTCGAATTCGGGCAGCATGGCGAACACCGTTTCGTCGGTGACGTCGTCACCTACGAACACCGGGCGCCGCCCGGCAAACGGCGCGTGATGCATCAATGTGCGCACGCCCGAGCCCTTGCTGAACACGGCCGGCTTGACCTCAATCATCGCCTTGCCCGGCAGCACCTCGATCGAGGCGGAGGGATAGGCCGCGCAGGCGGCCGCCACGCCTTCGCGCAGAACGTCGGCGTGCTGCGGCGCGAGCCGATAGTGCAGCGCGATCGAGTAGCCCTTGTCCTCGAGCAGGACGCCCGCGAGCTTGGAGGTCAGCGCCTCGAATTGGTTGCGCAGGTCGGCGCCGATACCGACACTGATCTTGGTTGGCGTGTCGGTCCCGTTGATGCGGATTTCGGCGCCATGGCCGCCGACGATCGCGATCCGCAGCGGTGCGAACAGGCGGTCGAGCTCGGCAAGCGGGCGACCGCTGATGAAGGCGACCGCTCCGTTGGTTCGTTCGCGAAGCTTGGACAGCGCGCCCTTCAGGCGCTCCGGAACCCGTACGTCATGCGGTGTGGCGGCAATATCCAGCAGAGTGCCGTCAACATCGAGCAGAATTGCGGATTTTTGGAGTTCGAGATCGTTAATATTCACTGGCCCGGGCCCGTTCTTGCCCCTTCAATCATCGTCAACGCGTAAGCGGCGAATGGCGTTCCCACGAGAACGGTTTGCGAACGTCTGAATCGTGACGCTAGACTAGTGGAGTGGATTTGACATTCGCTACCGACCTTGCCGCGAGCACGCGATGCGAAT
>JBOHIG010000239.1:0-22511 GCA_050725815.1 Xanthobacteraceae bacterium | reverse complement strand
GGCGCGCCTCGCGCCGGCCCAGCGCTTCCGTGGCGAGCGCGAACAGGGCGGCCAGCAGCAGCGCGGCGCCCGTGAACGGGAACGACTGCTCGAAATAGTAGATGCGGTAGTAGAGCGCGACCAGGATCGCGACCGGCACGAACACGGCGGACGCCGCCCACAGCATCGGCGCGACCGGGCGCGTCGAGCGCCCTTGCGCGAGGAATCCGGCGCCACCGAACAATGCCGCCAACGCCGCGCCGAGCGCCAGATGAGCGCCATAGAATAAGCGTTGCGGTTCCGGCACCGCACCGGCGACCGGGCCCGACGGCAGCACGAGCTGCTCCCATTGAATATTGACCGCGAACTGCAAGAAGACGAGCGCGACCATCAGCCCGGCGGCGGGAACGGCGGCGACGGCCGCCTCGGTGCGCCAGGCGATCGCGACGGTGGCGGCGGTGAGCAGAACGAACGCGGTGAGCGCCAGCCCGTCATGCCGGCTCGCAAGCACGATCAGCGTCGTGCCGAAGAGATAGGTCGCTATCGCGCCCGACGACACCGCGTCGACGCGGCCGGGCGCGGCGCCGGGACCGAACAGCAGACCGGACACGATCAACGCTGCGGCAAGCGCAAATCCAACGACCACATGGAAGAGATGGGCGTTCGGCAGGATTACCCGCATGGCGTCCAGGCCCGGCAGCGTCCAGAGGAATCCGAATGCCACCGCCGTGATCGCGAGCCAGCGCCAGAGCCGCACCCGCGCCAGCATGAACGCCGCCCCTGTCACGACGGCGAGATAGATGTAGAGCGCCCAGAAATTCGGCTTGCCGGTCGAGACGATCAGCGGCGTCACATAGGCGCCGACCAGGCCGAGCCCGGCGAGCGCCGGGCCGTGCAGCAGCGCGGCCGCCAGCGTCGCGAGCGCGACGATTCCGAGCAGGACGAAGGCCGTTGCCGGTCCGACGAAGTTGTAGAGCGCGTAGGCCGAATACACGTCGGCATAGGCGACGGCCGTGCCGGCGGCGGTGAGGATGCTCGGAATGTGCGCAGCCGGCACGCCGGAAATGCCGCTCAGGTTTTCCTTTCGCCGCGCCCATTCGCCGGCGACGATCAGCGCCAGCGCAAGCAGCGCGCCGAGGACGATGCGCATGCCGGGTCCGAACCAGCCCTGCTCGATTGAATAGCGCACCAGGAAGAAGCCGCCCAGCGCGAGCGCGACGCCGCCGACCCAGACCGTCCATTGCGTACCGAGACGCTCCTCGAAACCCATCTGCGGCGCAGCCGGAGCCGACGGTGGCGATGGCGGTGAGGGCGGTGAAGGCGGGGAGGGGGGAGGTGCCGCCGATGCCGCGGCGTGTGCCGGCTCCGATGTTCTTGTCGGCTCGACAGGCGACGGAGGCGGAGCGGCGGCTGCGGACGTTGCCGCCGGATGTTGCGGCTCTGCCGCCGTTGTGCGCGCCGGCGAGGCATCCGGCGCCGCCGCTTGCTGCTGTTGAAATTTATCGAAGCGCGCTTCCAGGCTGCGCACGCGGTCGCGCGCGCCGATCGCGATCACAAGTCCGACGATTGCGATGACCGGGAAGGACAGCGCAAGCAAAACCAGAAAGACGATTTCCATAAATCAGTTCCCGCAGCCGGTCGCGGGGTGGATTTGAAGATCCTGCCGTCGCCGCAGCAGGCATTGCAGAACCTTCCAATCCACAACCGCACGACCCTCGTTAAATATGCCGGTGTCGCTCCGATACAGGCATTCGCTCAGGCGCGATCTGCAAGCTCAGGCGGCACGACGCCCGCGACTGATCAATGTCAAGGCCGGTGCGGGCCTCGTTTGGTTGCGCTGCGATGGGATGAGGTTCGATGTATTCTTGGTAATGTTCTGACGGTCATCGTCATTGGTGCCCCTGCCCATTTCTCGTCCGCTGCCGCCTCTGTCGCCGGCCGGCGAATCTCGGTTGCGTCCCCTCCCGGCTTAATACCTTACCGTTGAAAGCAACCGTAGGTCGTTCTTCGCCGCCGCACAATGATCAAATTCGGACCACATCCGAGCCCAACTTGTTTCGAACGATCCGGCCGCTCCGCGCGGTCTACAGCGATCTCAACGTCTGCGATTAGGATGCGGAGGCAGTGTAAAGCGACTGACAGGGTCTGCTACGCGTTTGTGTGTGTTTGTTGTGTTGCGTAGAGTAGGCCCGCCGCACGGGGGTGCATATGTGGGGAATTCTGCGGCGGCCCGTTGGGCCATTTGACGCGATGTGTGTTCCGGCAGCGGCAAGCCTTGCCGCGATCATTGCGCGCGATCCCGTTCGAATGGGCCACGCGCATCCGCCCGGCTGGCCTTCCTAGCCGGCCACTGCTGCATGTCGACAGCGGTCGAGTGCGATTGTCCCGGACAGTCGACCGGATTCGTGCGGCCCAAGTGCGACCGGACACCGGGCGATCAATCTGCACCGGGCGATTGCCTCAGCAACGTCCATTCAATGTAAATCCTTGGAGCGTGTCAGTATGTCCATATCAGTCATCGATTTGAATGAAACCACGCGCGGGCATCCGCTCGAAGTCGTCGAGCGTGTCGCACGAGAGCACGAATGGTCGTTCGAGCGTGCGTGCGACGACGAGATCAATATCGTGGTCCGGGGAAAGTGGACCGACTATCAGGTTTCGTTCATCTGGATGATGGAGATGGAGGCGCTGCACGTCGCCTGCGCCTTCGAGATGAAGGTGCAGGAGCGCAGCCAGGTCGAGGTGGACCGCCTGATCGCGCTGATCAACGCGCAATTGTGGCTTGGTCATTTCGACTTGTGGAATAAGGACGGGCTGGTGATGCATCGCCATTCGTTGATCCTGACCGGCGGCGTCGCTGCGACGGGCGGCCAATGCGAGGTGTTGCTCGCGAGCGGGCTCGATATGTGCGAGCGCTACTATCCGGCGTTTCAGTTTGTGGTGTGGGCCGGCGAAGGCGCCCGCGAGGCGCTCGAAGCGGCAATGTTCGAAACCGCGGGACACGCCTGATCGGAGACATTGCGGGATCGCGATTCAGCCCCGCGCGCCCAGCCGGAATCCGGCCGCGGGCCGCTCGGCCAGCACGTCGCGGCGGAAGCGGAACAGCGCGGCCGGCCGCCCGCCGGTGTCCTTCGACATCTCGCCGATCGGCTCCACCAGGGCGGCGGTCTCCACCAGTCGGCGGAAATTCTGCTTGTGCAGATGCCGTCCGGAGATCGCCTCGACCGTGCGCTGCAAGTCGGTCAGCGTGAACTCGCGCGGCATCAGCTCGAACACCACCGGCCGGTATTTGATCTTGGCGCGCAACCGCGCGATCGCGGTGGCGAGAATGCGGCGGTGGTCGAACCGCATCGGCTCGCCCAGCGCCGGCACCTTGCCGCGCATGAGCGCCGCCTCGCGGCTGTCGCGGCGCGCCTCCTCGATCAGGCCGGCTTCGTAGAGCAGCTCATAACGATCGAGCACGCGCTCCTCGTCCCAGCGACCGCCGCCCGAGCCGAAGCACAGGCGCAGGCGTTCGCGCCGGCCGATCGCGCGTGTGGGCTCCGAGCCGTCGCCACCGGCCGCGGCCCATTCGTTGAGCAGCGGCACGACGGTGCGGTCGAGGATCGACGGGCGGCCGTCGCGCCAGTCCTCCCACGGGAAGAAGCGGTACCATGGCGCAAAGCCGGCGCCAGCGGCGCGCACCGCGCCATCGGTGACGCGGGTGAGCGCGAGGTAGCCGACCGAGACCATATGCGCGCCGGTGTCGCCCGGATGCGCATGGCGGCCGCGGTCGCCGAACGTGTAGAGTTGCTCGACATAGCCGACGGTGAGCCCGGTCTGCGCCTCGACGAACGCGCGCAGGCCGATCTCGAAGGTCCGGTGCAGCAGCGGATCGAACGGCCCGAACGGCAGCCCGGCGCGCGGCTCGCCCTTGGCGGCGGCCTCTCCGGCGACCAGGATCGCGGGCCCCTCGTCCTCGACGGTGACGATGGCGGCGGCGAGTCCGATCTCGATGGGTGTGAGGCGGGTGGCGGGCATCGCAGGATTGTAGCAGCGCAACCCGTCCGCGACCTATCCGTCATGATGGCGGCGATATGGCTCTGCCGCCGCGGTCGCTGCGGCTTGCGTCGTGATTACACCGCCGAAGCTGGTTCTTGCGCGTCCTTGCGCTCCTGCCAGAGCATCGAAACCAGCGTGGTCGTGCCGCCGACGGCGCCGGCGATCAGTCCAATGACGACCTCGCGCTCGGAGAGGTTGAGCACATTCGCCGTCACGAAAAATCCGAACACGAAGAACGACACGCCGATGGTGATCGGCACGGTGTTCTTCTTGACATGCGCAAGCATCGCGGCATCTCCGGGAATCTAAGCCTTGGGATATCCAGAGGGGCTTAGCCGAGAACGATTAAACCCGGCGTGACGCGATCGCTAAGATTTGAGGAAATCCGGCGCGGATTACCACACCTGCGTGTCAGGTGGTCATTCGAGATCGAGCTGGAACGGGTCGCCCTCATAGGCGGACAGCCCGGGCCCGATCGTCTCGACCGCCGCGACCATGCGGCCCGAGCGGGCCAGCAGGCGGTCGGCGATCGATACGATACGGGGATTGGGCGACGCGGTGCCGGAGAGCCGGCGCAATTGTTCGGCGATCGCACGTTCGCTGCGATGCGGATTGAGCGCGCAGGCAGCGACAAAGGCGCCGGCAGTCGAGCGGCTGATGCCGGCGAAGCAATGCACGACCATCGGCTGGGCGCGATTCCAACCGCGCGCGAACGCGATCAGCCGTTCGACGTGCTCGTCGGCGGGATGGATGAAGCCGTCCATGGGCTCGGCGACGTCGTCCATGCCGAGGATCAGATGGTTCTCGGCCAGGATCGTGTCGGGGCGTACGACGCGGTCGGTCTGCTTGAGCAGCGTCACGATACGACCGGCGCCGGTGTCGGCGACGGTCTGGTGCAGGCGGGCGAGGGAACAGACGTGGATCATGGCCCCGATATATGCCGGAGAATCGTGACGTCAAAGCGTTGGATTGCTTTCACGCTTTCACGCCTTCGCGAGCCGCGCGAACCGCTCAAGATAGCGCTCTTCGGCGGCTTCCGCCGGCCAGGGGACGAGATAGTCGCGCTGCAGGGTGGATGTCAGCACCGGCGGGCGGCCGAAGAATCGCCGTGCCTCGGTCGCCGAAAAGCCAGCAAGGCGGGTCGCCTCGAGATAGGCGGCGGCGCGGTCGGCGGCCTTGATCAGGGCAAGGAGGTCTTTCGGCAGCGCGACCGGCAGCCCGAAACGGATGTGGATGGCGGCGAGCAGCCGCGCCTCCACCGACTGGTAGCTGTCGCCGATCACCGCCTTGAACGGCGAGATCATGTCGCCGATCACGTATTCCGGCGCGTCGTGCAGCAGCACCGCGAGCCGGCCCGCCCGGTCGAGGCGGGCGCGCTGCCGCGCAATGGTCTCGACCAGGAGCGAGTGCTGCGCGACCGAATAGATGTGCGAGCCGACAGTCTGTCCGTTCCAGCGCGCGACGCGGGCAAGACCGTGGGCGATATCCTCGATCTCGACGTCGAGCGCGGAGGGATCGAGCAGGTCGAGCCTGCGTCCCGAGAGCATGCGCTGCCAGGCGCGCGGCTTGCCCGCGGGGCCGGTGCCGGCTTTCGGCTTCGCCGCCATCAGCGCCTCGCGAGCCTGCTGCAGGCGTCGTGGCGATGACAGCTCACCAGATGATCGTTGACCATCCCAATCGCCTGCATGAAGGCATAGACGATGGTCGGCCCGCAGAACTTGAACCCGCGCGCGGCCAGTTCCTTGGAGATGGCGCGCGACACCGGCGTCTCGGCCGGCACCTGCTTGATGCTGCGGTACTTGTTGATCTTGGGCTTGCCGCCGTTGAAGTCCCACAGCAGCGCCGAGAAGCCCGGGCCGTTCTCCATGATCGCGAGCCAGGCGCGCGCCGACTGCACGGCGCCGTCGATCTTCATGCGGTTGCGCACGATGCCGGCGTCCTGCATCAGGCGCTCGACCTTCTTCGGCGTATAGCGCGCGATCTTCTCCGGAGCGAAATCATCGAAGGCGCGGCGGAAATTCTCCCGCTTGCGCAGGATCGTGATCCAGGACAGCCCGGCCTGGAACCCGTCCAGCACGAGTTTCTCATAGAGCGCGCGATCGTCGTATTCGGGCACGCCCCATTCCTCGTCGTGGTAGGCGACATAGAGCGGGTCGTCCTTCGGCCAAGGGCAGCGGCGGAGGTCGTCTGGCTGGCTGGGTGAAGGCATCGTCGGTGTTCGATTTGGGAACCGGGGACCGTTGGGGATGGACCATCGCGCGACTCGCGGTTCTCCTGCAAGCCGCGTAAGATGCCGCCGACCGCTCAAACGCCGACTTAAGGTGGCCCGATGCCGAAGCTTGCCGAGCTCAAAGTCAAACTGTTCACCGACGGCGCCGACAAGGCCCAGATTCTCGACATGGCGCAGCAGCCGTGGATCAGGGGCTTCACCACCAATCCGTCGCTCCTGCATAAGGCCGGTGTGCGCGACTATGCCGTCTACGGCCGCGATCTCGTCGCCGCGGTTCCGGACCGGCACATTTCCTTCGAAGTCTTCTCCGACGACATTCCGGAGATGGTGGCGCAGGGCAATGTCATCGCCACCTGGGGACCGAATGTCTACGTCAAGCTGCCGGTGACGACGACGCGGGGAGAGCCGCTGTTCGATGCGGTGCGGACGCTGTCGCGCCAGGGCGTGAAGATCAACATGACCGCGATCTTCGCGGCCGAGCAGGTCGCCAGTGCGATCGACGCGCTGGCCGGCGGCGCGCCGGCCTGCGTCTCGGTGTTCGCGGGACGGCTCGCCGACCTCGGCATCGACTACCGCCCGATCATGCGCGACGCCATTGCGCGGGCGCGCAAGACGGCGAATGTCGAGATCATCTGGGCTTCGACCCGTGAAGCCTTCAATGTAGTCGAAGCCGACGAGATGGGTTGCCACATCATCACGGCGCCGGCCGATATCCTGAAAAAGATGCCGGCCTTGGGATCGAAGAGCCCGGCCGAGCTGTCGCTGGCGGCGGTCAAGGCGTTCAGGGACGATGCGCTGGCCGCCGGTCTCACGCTCGCGCTGGACGAAGAACCGGCCGCGGCGCAGCGCCGGCGCTCCGCGGGTTGAGCCGAAGCCTCGATCTGGAACCCGACAAATCCCCATTATAGCCTTGATTTACAAGGCATAATCGTCAGCCTTCGGCGCGCGTGCAGGCCGTAACGGTCTGTCAAAAAACGTGTGGCGGGGATGTTGTCGCCAGTCGCCCCGTCCCATGCTAGGGGATTGATGGGCTTATCGATCGACCTCACAAGGCTAGCGTGATGACGGGGGATTCCGCGAAAGTGGGCGCGGACGAAGTATTACGAGTCGGCGTTGTCGGCGTTGGCGTCATGGGCAGCAACCATGCGCGGGTCTTCGCCGACCTTCCCGGTGTGCGCCTGGTCGGCATTGCGGACCCCGACGAGAAGCAACGCGATTTCGTGTCCGGCGCGCTTGGCTGCAGCGCCCACCCCGACGTCAAGGACCTGCTCGACGTCGGCATCGACGCAGTGACCATCGCGGCGCCCACCCATCTGCACCGCGAGCTTGCGCTGGCCTGCATCGGCCGTGGCGTCCATGTCCTGGTCGAGAAGCCGATCGCATCGAGCGTGGACGAAGGCCGCGCCATCATCGCGGCCGCGCAGCGCGCAGGCTTGACGCTGATGGTCGGCCACGTGGAGCGTTTCAATCCGGCGGTCGAGGCGATCAAGGAAGCCATCCGGAACGAGGACATTCTCTCGATCGCGATCACGCGGGTTGGCCCGTTCCCGCCGCGGATGTCGAATGTCGGCGTCGTCATCGATCTCGCTGTCCACGACATCGACCTGATCCGTTGGTTCACCGACTCCGAGATCGTCGAGGTGCAGCCGCAGCTCAAGAACGCGATTGCCGAGCGCGAGGATATCGCGCTGCTCCAGTTCCGCACCGCTTCCGGCGTGCTGGCCCACATCAATACGAATTGGCTCACGCCCTTCAAGGCGCGCAACGTCACCGTCGCGACCCGCAACAAGTACATCATGGCCGACCTGCTGACCCGGCAGGTCACCGAATGCTTCGGCTTCCAGCCCGACGGCAGCTACTCGATGCGCCATCTCTCGGTCGGTCATGCCGAGCCGCTGCGCGCCGAGTTGCAGGCCTTTATCGGCGCGATCCGCGCCGGAGCCGAGCCCGCGGTGACGGGCGAGGAAGGGGTCGCCGGCCTCGAAATCGCGATCCGGTGCCTGCAAAGCAGCGCCGAGCAATCCGCGGCGTCTCACAAGCGCGCGCCCCGGCGCGTGATCGGCTGACGCCGCCCAGGTAGCACGGCCGGCCTCGGTCATTCACACGTGCACTTCGAGCAGAGCCAGTTGCTGTGCCCTCTCCCCTCGCAAGGGGAGAGCCAGTTGCTGTGCCCTCTCCCCTCGCAAGGGGAGAGGGCACAATAACCAGCGCTGCGGTCGCTGCGACGACGCATCGATGCATCGATTAATCCGGTGATCTCTCCCGCGCATGCTGCCCGGGCCTTGTCCCGGCCATCAACGGCATTACTGTGCCGGTGATTCTCAACGGGGCCGTCTTTGGGGCGTGGGGCCGATGATCGGACGCATCTTCACCGTCGGCGGCCTGACGCTCGTCTCGCGGATCACGGGATTCGCGCGCGACATCGTGCTGGCGGCGATCCTCGGCGCCGGGCCGCTGGCCGATGCGTTCTTCGTCGCGCTGCGGCTGCCCAATCATTTCCGCGCGATCTTCGCCGAAGGCGCGTTCAACGCCGCCTTCATTCCCGCTTACGCGCGTCTCAACACCACGGGCGGAAAGCAGGTCGCCGGCGTGTTCGCGGATCGTATCTTCACGCTCCTGTTCGTCACCCAGCTCGTGCTGCTGGCGATTGCGCTCGCGTTCACGCCGACCGTCATCGGCTGGCTGGCGCCCGGATTTGCGCGCGATCCGGAGCGTTTCGCGCTCGCGGTCGAGCTGACGCGGATCACCTTTCCCTATCTTCTGCTGGTCTCGCTGGTGACGCTCTATGGCGGCATCCTCAACGCACTCGGGCGTTTCGCGTCGGCGGCCGCGGCGCCGATCCTGCTCAATCTCTCGATGATGGCGGCGCTGGCGCTGGCCGCGTTCTTTCCCACCGCCGGGCACGCCGCCGCCTGGGGCGTGTTCGCCGCCGGCTGTCTGGAGGTGTTGCTGCTCGCCACCGATGTGACGCGCCGCGGCGCGCTGCCGGCGTTCCGCTGGCCGCGCTTCGACGAGGAGATCAGGTACTTCCTCAAGCGGTTCGCGCCCGCGACCATCGGCGCGGCGGAAACCCAGATCGCGCTGTTCGCCGACACCATCATCGCGAGCTTCCTCGCCGTGGGCGCGCTGTCCGCGCTCTATTACGCCGACCGCCTCAATCAGCTTCCGATCGGTGTGATCGGGATTGCAGTCGGGACCGTGCTGCTGCCGGAGATGGCGAACCGCCTGGCGGCGGGCGACGAGACCGGAGCGCGCCGTGCGCAGATGCGGGCCATTGAGCTGACGCTGCTGCTGTCGATCCCCTGCGTGGTCGCCTTTCTCCTGATACCGGAGCTGATCATGCGCGCGATGTTCGCGCGCGGCGCGTTCAGCGCCGCCGACGCCGCGGTGGCCGGTGCGACGCTGCGCGCCTATGCGATCGGGCTCTTCCCGTTCGTGCTGATGCGCAGCGCGGCAACGACGTTCCTGTCGCGCGGCGATACCTGGACGCCGGTCAAGGCGCTGTTCTTCGCGGTGCTGGTCAATGTCGCGCTCAAGATCCTGCTCTACGACCAGCACGCGCAGGTGGGCCTCGCCCTCGCCACCTCGATCGGCGGCTGGGTCAATCTCATGCTGCTGACCTGGTTCGCGATGCGCGCGCGCCTGTTCACGGTCGAGTCGGAGCTGGCGCGCTCGATCGCGCGCCTGGCGATCGCGGGCGCCGTCCTCGCCGTCGTGCTGGCGCTGGCGATCCGTCCGGTCGGCGCGCTGTTCGCCGGCTGGAGTGCGATGCGGGACATCGCGTCGCTGGCGATGCTCGCCGTGATCGGCGCGGTCACCTATGGCGGAGCGATATGGCTGCTGTTCGGCCGCGAATGGCTGGCGCGCTATCGCCGCGCGGCGCTGCCGGATCGTAGCGACGCAAGTGGATCGTAGTGCTTGGTGATTTCCCGTCGAAGCATCGGCTTCTTCGAAGTCATGCTCCGCGCATGCGATGCGGTATCCAGTCACGACGAATTTCGCGCTGCTGGAGCGTTCGCTCGGGCCAGCCGAAACCGCGTGCGGCGATGACCATCTGACGCCAGCGCTTGCCGCCACCTGGCGTCGCCTTTGGGGCAAGCAGACATCACGTGGCGGGGCAAACGCAGACGCTCAGCGATAGGATCACCGCATGTCCTAGTTCATAAGCCGATGCGGATTTCAACGCTTGCTCTGCCGGAAAAGAACCGGACCATAAAGCACAGCAAAGGTTCCGAACGCCGCGATCCAGGCGATAGCCGCGAAGTGCAACAGCACGAGCATCCATTCCGGTGAGAATGCGCTGACCACACGGGCGCAGGCCGCGATCACAACAGCAATGTAGATCACTTGCGTACCGGCACCGGCGACAAGCTCACGCCCAGTATGGCCGAGGCTCGCGCGGGTCATCACCGCGAGAGTCATAGTTCCGGCCGCTCCAGCCATCCACGCATGCAACGCGGCGCTGGCTGGAACCCAGCCTATGGCCGCGAGTCCTGCCAGCGCGAAACCGACCGGAATGAAGGCATAGGCGATGTGAAGGATGAACACGAGTCGCTCGCGGGTCGTACGATCTCCCGCCCAACGCGCGAGGCGTACACCTTGCAGCGCGGCCGCGACCAGCAATGTCGCTGCGGTCCAAATCCCCTCCGGTCGAAGGACCCAGAGGCAAAGGGACGCGGTGCTGAAGGCGAGCGATCCCGCGTCAAAGCGGCCGAAGGGTGCCGGCAGCCGTCCTGGCTTTTCCCGTGCCAGCCAATTGCGCGTAAAGCTAGGAACGACCCGCCCACCGACCAGCATGATCAGCGTGACAAACACGGCAATCGCCGCGCGGATGGAGAATTCGGCAATCCCGAAAGTATACGCCTCAGTGTGGAATCCAATGTTCGCCAGAGCAAGAAAGCAAACCGGAATCAGAACCTTGAGATTACGCCAGTTCCGCCCGGCTATGATTTCCCGCGCGACGGCTGCGACCACAACAAGGAGAAACATACAATCAATACTGGCTGAAATGGCCCATCCAAGATGGACCGACCATGCTACCGCGACTCTTCCTGCAAACCAGATGAGGACAAGTGCTAGCAGCGGTGGACCTTGCAGCGGAAGTCTGCCGGTCCAGTTTGGAATCGCGGTCAGCAGAAAACCGGTAAGCACCGCCGTAAGATACCCAAATACCATTTCGTGTGCGTGCCAATCGCGGAACGCAAACAGAGTCGCAATCGTCATCTCGCCGAAAAACAGCAGCAGCCACACGGCCATCGCGAGCGCCGCATGGCACGCCCCAAAGAAGAAGAACGGGCGGAAACCACATGAGAGAAGTACAGGGCCTGAATACTCTTTGAGCCTTGGAATCGCGTTCATCATACTCTTATTCAGTGCGCCGCGTTCGGATCTACCTGCCCTTCGAAGATCTCCGGATTTGGCTGCCCTTCAACTTGCAGGATGCCGATGAGCCCGCGTTCGGCGCGCGAAAGCGCGTGATCGACCAGGATGTAGTTGCCCGGCACATCGAGCTTGAATTCGACGATGGCTGCCCCGCCCGCCGGTACCGTGATGGTTTGCACACCGCGCATGGGCGGGTTCAGCACGTCACCCATGTTGTACACGCGGTCGAAAATTTCGCCGATTACGTGGAAGGACGACGTGTAATTTGGGCCGCCCACGCCAAAAAAGATGCGCACCGTCTCGCCAACTTTCGCCTTCAGCGGGTGGAGCTTGGATAGCGCTCCGACCGAACCGTTAAAGATGAAATATTCCGGCCGCTCGTTCAGAAGCTTCTCGACGCTAAATTCCTGGCGACCGCGCTGACCGAACGCCTCCTGAGTGTAGATTTCGCCCTGCACCACGTAGAACTCGCGATCGACCGGCGGCAGGCCTTCCTCGGGCTCCACGAGAATGAGGCCGTACATCCCGTTGGCAATGTGGTGAGCCACCATCGGCGTCGCGCAATGATAGACGTAGAGGCCCGGTACGAGCGCCTTGAACTTGAACGATTTGGTATGTCCGGGTTCGACCTGGCTTGCGGCGGCTCCGCCGCCGGGGCCGGTGGCGGCGTGGAAATCCACCGAATGGATGAAGGCGCTGTCCTCGGAATTGCTGACATGGACATCCAGGGTGTCGCCGACGCGAGCGCGCAGCATCGGACCGGGCACCCGCCCGTTGAAGGTCCAGAAGCCAAATGTCGTTCCCTCCGCGAGCCGAGCTTCCAACTCGACAGCGACCAGATCGATGCGCAGCGTCTGCGGCTCGCGTTTGCCGATCGGGGTAGGAACTTCGGTCGCGAGTTGTGAGATGTCTGCCTCAACCACGGCTGGGCCAGTGGGACGTGGTGTTACGAGGAACTGTCCCTCCATTCCGGCCTGACGATGTCCGGCAACGCCGCAGTAGTAGATGTAATCTCCGGCCTTCGTTGCCCGAAACACAAGCACCGTACTTGTCCCGCGCCCGGTGATGCGTGGCGAAGCCGCCTTCTGATCGGGAAAGACAATGTCGTGCTCGGCACCTTCGCCGTTTAGAAGCGTGACCTGCACCACCTGGCCTTCCGCCGCAGACAAAATTGGATTGACCTGCCCGTCGATCGTCCCGCCGACGCCAATGTAAACCATGCGGCCCTCGGCAATGCCTGAACGTACCGTGAAGCGCACATCGGGAATGTAAGCGATTGACCCAGAGTCGGAGGTGGCGACGCCGGTATCTGGCTGCTCGGTCGTGGGCGGCGTCGGCCGCGCTGGCGGATGCTGGGTTTTCTGCGCGACCTGAGGCGACGATGCGGACGCGAGATAGGCAATAACGTTCGCACGCTCGCTGTCGCTCTTGATGCCTGGAAACGCCATCTTGTTTTTCGGAATGAATTTCTGCGGCGCCAGCAGAAATGCGTCGAGTGTGTCCGAATTCCAGACCACGTTCGAACCGCTCATCGCGGGAGAGTAATTGTAGTTCGGAACCTGAGCGGCCTTTCTGCCGATCACGCCCGCGAGGCTCGGGCCGATCAGGTTCTTCCCCTTGTCCATGGAATGGCAGGCTTGGCATTTGCTGAACGCTTGGCGGCCGGCGGCAACGTCGCCCGCTGGCGCCGCCACCGCTGGCTTGTTGGATTTCGCGGCGGGGGCCTGCGCGAGCTTGTCATGCTTGGCATGTGTGTCGGATTTCTCCGCTGCCTTCGCGGGCGGTTTCGATTGAGGCTGCGCCTGATTTTTCGCACCGGGCGATTGCTTCGACGGCGCAGAGCCAACATCGGGCCCCTCCGGTTTGGGAATCAATTTCTTGTCAATCTCGCCCGTCGCTTTCTTTGCAGTAGGCGTCGACGGCGGTTCTCCTTCTTTTGGAGGAGCTTGCGCTTGCTTTGGCGCCTTTTCGGCCACGTCCCGCTTTGGGGACGCGCTTTCGTTCTGCCCAGTCGTCTCGAGTGACATCGGGCCAGCGTAGTAGGTCGCAGTAGCCAGTCCCAAGACGACGAACAGGGCGCCTATTCCAAGAATAGCCCATTCGCGCAGGAGCGATTTAACGTGTCCGAGCATTCGTGAAATTCCTGTTTTCCAAGAAAGCTGTGGCTGTTGCTTAGGTTCCATAAGAGCGCTCTGGAACTTGAACAAGCATCGAACTTACCCCGCTACCAAGGGGTTGCATGATTGAGTAGATCATCACAGGACGGCCTGTCGCAGAGTTCTGCGCCCTCGCTGCAAATCGACTTGAAAGGTTGCTTGGCTCGCGATTGGTCTTCCCAACCGCCTCTGCCCCATCGCGTCATTATCTCTGCCCGTAGCGATTAAGTCGCTTTCGGGAAAACAGACAGTGAGCCTTGCGAGCGGAGGCGTCAACGCTTGGGCGCCGCCGCCTGCCGCGGCGCCGCGAGCTCCAGCGCCTTGACAGGATCGACCAGCCCGGCGCCGAACTCGTTGTTGGGGCCGAGGCGCTTCGCGCTCGCCGTCAGGATGCGGCGGACATCGGCCGGCGTCAGGCGCGGATTACGTTCGAGCATCAGCGCCACCACGCCGCTGATATGCGCGGTGGCGACCGACGTGCCGGTCGTCATCTGGTACTCGCCGGACGGCGCCGGCACCATGATGTCGACGCCGGGCGCCGCGATCGCGACATGGCGGCCGCGATTGGCGCCGCCGAACAGCTTGTCGTCGATGTCGGTCGCGGTGACCGCGATCACGTTCGGGTCGGCCGCGGGATAAAGCGGCGGCGAGCGCGGTCCGGCATTGCCGGCGGCCGCGATCAGGATCACGCCCTTGTCGTGCGCCGCCTTGAGCGCGCGCTCCAGCGAAGGATCGCGCGGTCCGGCGAAGCTCATATTGACGATGCGGACGCCGTTCTTCACCGCCCAGTCCAATCCCTTGAGGATGTGGAAGGTCGTGCTCTCGGCATTGGCGGTCTTGCTCGAGAATGCGCGGATCGCGAGGATGCGCGCGGCCGGAGCGACGCCGAGCAGGCGCTTCTTCGACGCGATCGCACCCGCCATGCCGGTGCCGTGCGGGTGCGGATTGTCCTCCACGCCGGTCGCGTCGTACTGCTCGGCGATCGAGCCGCTGAGGTCGGGATGCTTGGCGTCGATCTCGGAGTCGATGACGGCGATCGAGACGTTGGTGCCGCGATAGCTGCGGTGGATCGCCGGCAGGTGCAGCTTCTCGGGGACGTATTGGCCGGGATCGCCTGCGGCGGGCGCGGCGGGCTGCGCCGGCTCGGTCAGCGCATACACGTAGTTGGCCTGCGCTGCGGCGATGATCTGATGGGCCGCAAGCGCGCGGATCACGCCGGCGATGGTCTGCCCGGAGGCGAAGCGCATGCGGTAGACGGCGTTCCCGGCCGCGCCGAGACATTCGGTCCCGAGCGCGGTCAGGTTGTGCTGCTTCATGATGGTGGCGAGCGTGGCCTGCGGCACGTTGCACGGCAGTTGCAGCACCACCTCGTTGGTGATCAGCCGGGTCTCGTTGAGCGGCGGCAGGTAGAAATACCGGTTCGCGCCGACATCGAGCCGGATCGGCTGCGGGGCCGGCGGCACGCTGCCGGTGGGCTGCTGCGACTGCTGGCGCTGCTGCTGCTGCTGTTGCTGCTGCAACTGCGCCACCATCTGCGTCGTATTGACCACGCTGCTCCCGGCGGTGGCGTTGCCGACGAAGGTGTTGTTGACGTTAATCTGCGCGTTCGCCGGCGGCAGGTTCGGCGCGTCCGGCGCATTCGTCGGCGGCTCCTGCGTATTCTGCGGCGGCAGCACGGGGTTGCCGGGGTTGGTGTTCTGCGTGCCGAGATTGACCAGGTAGGGATATGAGCCGGTGGCCCAGATGCCCGGGTCGAATCCTGACGGCAGGCCGGAGGCGAGCTGGTTGGTGTCCAGCCCGGTGCCGCCGGCGCTGGTCGTGATGCCGGTGGTCTGCATGTCCCAGAATGAGTTGGTGGCGGTTCCGGCCTTGAGGGTGCCCGCGAACAGGTCGGGGATATTGCCGGGGAGCGACGACACGGTGTTGGAGGCGACGAGGCCGCCGAGCGTGCTGCCGGCGCCGCCCACGACGCGGCCGACGCCATAGACCTGATTGAGCGAGCCGAAGTTGAGCGCGGCGAAGGCGGCGGCGATCGCGGCGTTGCCGCCGGTCACCGGGCCGAGCGCGTAGGATTGCGAGATCGTGCCGGGATCGACGTTGGGCAGCGAGGCGCTCCGCGCGGAGGCATGCGAGCCGCCGCTGAAGTTGAGGTCGACCGGCAGCGCGAGGTTGAGTCCGACGAAACCGCCGGCGATGCTGCCGTCTCCGCCCGTGACTGCACCGGTCGCGTATGTCTGGTTGATGGCGCCGGCGTTCATGCCGACGAAGCCGCCGAGCATGGCGAAGGAGCTGCTGCTGACGTTTCCGGTCGCCGACGACAACTGGATCAGGCCGGCATTGATGGCGGCAAAGCCGCCGGCGATGCCGGAATCGATGCTGACGTTCCCGGTCGCCTTGGAGCCGGTCACGCTGCCCAAATTGAGGCCCAACAGGCCGCCGGCAAACACGCCAGTGCCGCCAATGACGGCGCCACTGGCGCTGGAGTTGGTGATGGTGCCGAAGTTCTCGCCCGCGAGGCCGCCGGCGAAGCCGTTATCGCCGGTGCGCACGGTCCCGCTGGCGCTGGAATTCTGGATCGTTCCGTCGTTGCTGCCGACGAGCCCGCCCGCCCCGACGAAGCTGCCGGTCTGGTTGCCGACGTTCCCGGACGCGAACGAGTTCTTGATGGTGCCTTCGTTGCGCCCCACCAGCCCGCCGAGGGACGCAATCGAATCGACGCCGGTTTGACCGTTTGCCCGCACCGCGCCGGTCGCGAAAGCCCGGTCGATCGTTCCGTCGTTGCTGCCGACGAGGCCGCCGGCTTCGCCGAGCGTGGCGATCGTGACATTGCCGCTGGCGCACGAGAACGCGGCGCCATGCGAGCAGTTGGCCGCCGTGGCCGCGGCGCTGCCGGTGCCGGCCGCGGGCGCGCTGGTGCTGGAGATCGTTCCGTCATTCTGGCCGACCAGCCCGCCGACGGCCGTGAATTGTGAGAAGAACGTGCCGGCGAAGGTCGACTGGACGTTGCCGGAGGCCTGCGAGTCCCGGATCGTCGAGCCTTCGGAGTTGTTGCCGACCAGGCCGCCCGCGGACGAGCCCATGCCGGTGATCTTCACGTTGCCGGTCGCGAACGAATTCGTGATCGTTCCGGTCGCGCCGGCGGGGTTGGTGAATCCGTTCTGGCCCACCAGTCCGCCGGCCCACACGAAGGCGCCGCCGGTCACGTTGCCGGATGCGGACGACTGCGTGATGAGCGAGCCGCCGACATTGGAGCCGACGAGGCCGCCGGCCGCGTTGAAGTTGCACGGGCCGGGGCACGTCCCGCCGTCGCCGACCAACACCGCGACGTCGGCGTGCGAATTCCTGATCGTGCCGCTCGCGGCCCCGGTGCCGAAGATGCCGTGCTGGCCCACGAGGCCGCCCGCGATGACGCCGAGCTTCTGGCCGCCGGTGACGATGCCGCTCACGGTGACGTTGTCGATGGTGCCGCCGCTCTGGCCGGCCAGGATGCCGACCGATTGATGGACTTGGCTGGAGTTGAAGGCGAAGTTCGCCATCACGGTGGCATCGGCGATGGTGAGGTTGCGGACCCGCCCGCCGGCGCCGATGACGGCGAACATGCCGATGCTTTGGGTCGTGGTGTCCGCCGGGGCGATCTTGAGATGGCTGATGGTGTTGCCGAGGCCGTTGAAATCGCCGGTGAACGCATTGCTCACGCTGGCGATCGGCACGAAGCCGCGCGGGCTCCACATCTCCGACGCGTTTGCAAGCGCCGGACCGAGATTGATGTCGTTCGCGAGCGTGTAGTTCGCGTTCGGATTCAACGAAACGAGCTGCAGCTGATGCGCGTTGCGGATGGTGGTCGAGTGCTCCGCGCGCAGGAAGGGCCGGGTCTGGCCGTTGAGCATGAACCAGGTGTTGATGAAGTCGAAATTAAAGCTCGCTTGGCTGCGCGCCGCGCTGGTGGAGAGCGAGATGGGCGCGTTTGAGCCGCCACCATCGTTACCGATTCCGATGGCCTGACCGCTGGTGCCGGTGTCCCAGTAGGAGTTGTCGACAGCGGCCATGTACTCCCGCTTGCCAATGAATCCGCCCGGGCTGTAATTGCCGACGCCGGTCGCGCTGACCGTCCCGGTCGAGTAGGCGCGGTCCACGCTGCCCGCGTGCTGCCCGATGAGGCCGCCGGCATACATGTCGTAGCCAGGCATCGTGGTGGTAACCGACACGTTGCCGAGCGCGTAGGCGTTGGTGATCGTGGTGCCGGAGGCTGTGTATCCAACGAGGCCGCCGGCCGCGGACCAATCCGACTTCAAGGTCAGCGTATTGTTGATCGAGACGTTGCCGGACGTATAGGACCGGTCGATGAGCCCATCCATGTGCTGCCCGACGAGACCGCCGACATTGGCGATCTTCAGCATGCCGGCGCTGCTCACATTGCCGGTTGCGTACGACGTTTGGATGCTGCCCCGGTTTTCACCCACGAGGCCGCCGGCATACGCAAAGTTAAACAAGGAACTGGCTTGGCTTTGCACAGCGCCGGTCGCGTAAGACGAGGCAATCGAGGCATTGCTGCCGTTATCGATACCATTTCCGCCGACGAGGCCGCCGATGATCGAGTTGCCGCCTCCGGTCACATTCACTGACGAGCGCGAATTGGTGATCTGGAACTCATTGATTCCGACCAAGCCACCTGCGGTGACGCCAGCAAACTGACCGCCATTTACGACGCCTGAGACTGTGACGTTGCTGATGGTGCCGTGGTTTATGGCGGCCAAGCCGCCGAGAACATCGGAGTCGCGTTGGGCCGTGATGTTGACGTTGGTGAGCCTGACATTGCGGATGGTGCCGTTGTTCATCTGGATCGGTGAGGATCCGGCCGCCATCGTCAGATTCGAAATGGTCCTGTTCTGGCCGTCGAAGATTCCGGTGAAGGTGCCCCACCCGTCGGCGCCGGCGAGCGGACTCGCATCGATATTCCGCCCGAGCGCATACGTGCCGCCGAGATTGCTTTCAACCGCCGCCAACTGAGCGGCATTGTTCACTAGCATGTACGCCGTCAAGGTCGCGCCGGTGACATTACCGGCATAGTTCGTCGGCGTCGTGTAGCTCGTGGGGTTGTAGAAGATCGACACCGCGCCGCTGGTCGACACGTCGATGCTGGGATTGTTGAAGAAATTCACCGTGCCAGTGCCGGCGCCGGTGTTGTCGGCGCGCAGGTTCACCGCCGCCCCACCGGTATTGGTGATGTCGGCCTTGACGTTGACGTTACGGAACGCGCTCAGCGTGAAGGTGTTGTTGCTCGACCAGTTGACCGGCGAATTGACGTTGATGTCGCCATCGCCAGTGCCGGCCGCGCCGGTCATGATGGTGACGTTGGCCGTGGCGAGGTTGTTGGCGATGATGGCGGCGACGATCGCGTTGATGGTGAAATCTTCGGGATCGAGCAGCAGCGTGCCGGTCGCGCCATATGGCGCGCGCACATCGGCACGGCCGGTGAACGCGAGCCGCCGCTTGCCGGACACTTCGACGAAGCCACCGTCGCCGCCGCTGTAGCCGCCGCGGGCCAGCGCGGTGCCGGCGAAGGTGGTTAGCGTGTTCGCCCACAGGATGATCTTGCCGCCCTGGCCGTCGTTCCTGGCGGAGGCGTTGATCCTGGTCGCGTCGTCGACGCTCAGATAGGTGGCGTTCGGAATCCGGCGGTCTTCGAGCGTCGCGCTCGCATTGTTGACCAGGCTGGTATTCGGCTTGCCGCCGCCGTAGTCGCCGCCGATCAGGATGCGTCCGCCGCCGGAGTGCCCGGAGGCGTCGATCAGCGCGCCGGCGATCTTGATGTCGTGGCCGGTCACCTGGATGGCGCCGCCCTTCTCGCCCTTGCCCTTGCCGGTGGCGGAGAGCTTGCCGGAAATGCGCACGGTCTGCTTGGGCAGGTTCCGCCGGCTGGTCGAGGTGGTCGCGCCGAGCACGATCTTGCCGGAGCGGGTGCCGACCGAGTTGGCCTCGATCACGCCGCGCGTGTTGATGACGGAATCGACGATGTGGCGGGCGGCCGCCGCCGTGAGCTCGACCCGGCCGCCATTGGCGCTGATGCGTCCGTTGTTCGTCACCAGCGACTTGAGCGTCTTGCCGGTCCCGACGTCGACCACCTTGGAGGCGATCTCGTCGTTCACTGCGACCTGGATCAGCCGGTCGCCATACATGTCGAGGGTGAAGCTGTTGCCCGAGGCGAGCGCCACCGTGCCGAGCGTCGCGGTGATGGTGCCGGTGTTGCGCACGCCGGGCGCGACCAGCGCGGCGAAGCCGCCGCTCGTCGCCGTGATGTTCCCGTAATTGACGATCGAGGCGTCAGGCCGGCCGGGGATGTTGAAGCGGTAGCGCCCCGCCATGAAATCCTTGTTGCGGATGTCGTTGGTGGAGGCGAGGAAGCCCGCGGTGTTGATGACCGCGCCGCGGCCGAACAGCATGCCGTCGCGATTGATGACGAACACGCGGCCATTGGCCGTGAGCGTGCCGTTGATCACCGAGGGGCCGAGTCCGCCGTCGACGCGATTGAGGATAACGGAGGAGGAGTTCGGCTGATTGAAGCGCGTGGTTTCGCCGCTTCCGATATTGAACGTGTTCCAGTTGATGATCGCGCGGTTGCTGGTCTGGTTGACGGTCACGGAGCGGGTGCCGTCGCCGACGATGGTTGCGGTGCCGCCGACGACCCGTCCGTTCTCGGGGCCGGCCGCGCTCTGTACCGACCCGAGCGCGATCAGCGCCGTGGTCGTCATCAAGAGATTGCGCAAGCGTGGAGGCATCGGCGTCCCCTAGTATCGCCCGGTTGCGATGAAGAAAAACCGCCAGTCGTCGCGTTCGCCCGCAATACCTTTGGCGGCCGATAGATCGACCGCCACCGCGGACTGCAAACCGAGGCGGAATCCCCCTCCCACAGAGGCGCCATCCACATCCTTAGGTGTTCCGGCAACTGGGGCAATATTATGGAGCCAACCGCGGTCCACATAGCCGTAGAGCTGGAACTGGGTGACGGCCAGGAGTGAGTGGGGGACGTCGTAGCGAAGCTCGCCCAGAAGCTGGATGCAGCGGTCGCCGACCAGCTCGGAGGGGTCGAAGGCGCGGCCGAACCCGCGGCCGCCATAGCCGCAAAGCTCGGGCGTCAGCAGCGGGTTGAAGCCGTACTGACCGTAGGCGGCGACCAGCACCGAGAAGTTGGCGGGCAGCGTCTGCAGCCGGCTGATCGTCATCTCAGCCTTGGTAAAGTCCACCCGCCCGTTGGCGCGGGAGGCGAAGGGATTGTCGTTGGAGGTGCTGCCCAGCCCGTCGAAGCCCTGGCTGACAATGACGTTGACCTGGTTGATGCCCTTCCATTCGTCTGCCTTGTCGGCATTGACCTTCAGCCGCACGCCGCGCATGCGGTCGAGCGTATTCAGGTCGCCGAGGATGTTGCTCTTGTCGTCGCTCAGGAAGAACAGCGCGGTCCCGATCACGTTGAGCTCGCGCTGGCGGATGAAGGGATAGGTGAAGCCGGCTTCGACCAGCTCGCTGCGGGTCGAATACTCCAGCAGATCGAGCTCCCGCGTGCCGGGACGGCCCCAGCTCTTGCTGGCGTTGACGAAGACGGTGAGCCCTTCGCTGTTGAGCACCTGGAGGTAGTTCGCGGCCCAGTATTGCAGCTCGCGGGTCTGGAATGCCCCGGCGGTGGTGATCGTGAACTGCTCGTGTGCGCGCGCGATGTTGTTGATGCTCAGGCTGGTGAGATATTGCATCGGGCCGCGCGCCCGGGTGCCGCGATTGTCGGTGCGCACGTTGAGATCGGCCGGCTTTTCGACCACCTCGACGACGAGGGTGGCGGCGCCCTGCTGCGTCCTCGATGGCTTGAGGCTGTTCTTGAACTTCAGCCCGGGCAGGTCGCTCGCGAGCAGCAGATAGCGCTCCAGCGTCCGCACATTGATTGGACGGTCGGCGACGATCTTGGCCGTGTAGGCGGAAAAGAAATCGCGGTATTTCGACAGCACCGCAGGCCATTCGACCCGGTCGATGTAACCCTCGACGACCTGGATGCGGATCGTCGCGCCGCCCGGGCTCAGCTCCTGCGGCGGCACGATCGCGCGCGAGAGCACATAGCCGTCCTTGCCGTATTTGGCGGTGATGCGTTGGGCGATCTCATAGACTGCGGTGAGCGGAACACGCCGCCCGATCACGTCGCGATAGAACTCCTCGAAGTCGGCAGGGCTGTAAACAGTTGAGCCGGTAACGCGCACCGCGCGCACGACGAGCATGATGCGGTCTGCACCCTCCGGTGCGACCGTGCTCGGCAATGAGATGGCGGCGCCGGCCGGTTGCGAGAGCGGGCCTTTCGGCTCGACGAATCGTTCGCGCTGCCGGCCGGGCAATTCGCTGGACGGAATCTGTGCAGCGGCCGGCAGCGATGCAAACAGCATCGCCAGCGCCGCGATCCATCGGCACCAAGCGGGCGACATTTCCCCGGCCCCTAAGCAACGGACTTCCTTGACGATTTAAGCCCGCAATGGATTGTTAAGCAATCGCAGGACGTTCGTTTTGGCGGCATGTGGTGTATTCGACACACACCCGGACCGAAGCCGGTGTTCGTCCCAAAATGGGCCGCCATGGAGCAGTCAAACCACTGGAATCCGGGGCGCTGGATCACCAATTCACCCGGGCCATGAACCGGCCAGCGTCGTAACAGGCGCTATCCGCGACCCCCGCCGTGTACAAGTGCCGCATGC
>JBOHIG010000238.1:0-7385 GCA_050725815.1 Xanthobacteraceae bacterium | reverse complement strand
TTCTGATCCTCTCCCATTGATCGTCCCGAAGGGCATAGCGGCGCATCTGTCAGCTCCGAATCAGCTGACAGCCTATGAATCACGCAATATCCTCAAGGGGAATCCTCTAATTGAGGACAGGCCCTAGGGTTAGGCGGGCGCTGTCCACAGGGTTAGCGCTCGTTAACCATTTGCTTGAGCATTAGGATTACCGGGGCCACTTTTCGCCACAGTCCCCCTGTAGCCATGTCGGTATCGGGGGGGACGGGGCTCGCGCTTACGGCGCATTAACCCATCCCCATTAAGACTGCGTTCACCATGTTCGCCGCGCCTTCAAACGCGCGCGAGCAGCGACGTGTGCAATTTAGACGCGAGATCGCTAGTGCCGGTCTGTAGCGCGCGCATATCTTGTCTTTTGTCCAAGGCGGTGAACGCCGGATATTGTGGCGGTATTGCTGCTATTGTTGTCTTCTTCGGCGCGAATACCCTGCAAAATGCGGTCGCCAACGGCGATACGCGCACGATCTCGTTCCATCATATCCACCTCAAGGAAGACACCACGATCACCTACAAGGTGAACGGCCGCTATGACGCCGAAGCGCTCAAGAAGATCAATTGGGCGTTGCGCGACTGGCGGACCAACGCGCCGACCCAGATGGACCCCCATCTCATCGACGCGCTCTGGGAGGTCTATCGCGAGGTCGGGGCGACCGAACCGATCCACGTCATTGGCGGCTACCGGTCGCCGGCCACCAACGCGATGCTCCGCCGCCGTTCGAGCGGCGTCGCCAAGTACAGCCAGCATATGCGCGGCAAGGCTATCGACTTCTTCATCCCGGGGGTTTCGCTCGAAAGCGTCCGCGAAGCCGGGCTAAGGGTGCGGCGCGGAGGTGTCGGCTACTATCCGAGTTCGGGCGCTCCCTTCGTTCACATGGACACCGGCAACGTCCGCCACTGGCCGCGCATGCCGGAAGCCCAGCTCGCCCGCGTAATGGCGAAGGGCCCGCTGACGCAAGTGGCGTCCAACAGCAAGGCACGCAGCCGCATCAATCCGTTTGCGAGCTTGTTCAGCGGCGGCAGGGACGAGGACAAAGGTGAGACGACCACTGCCGCCACCGCGCCCAGCCGCGTTGCCGCCGCGACGCCGACCGAGAGCGTGAGGCGGGCCGCAGTTGTCGAGTTCGTACCAATTCCTCCGGTCAAGCCCGCGATCCGTCCTCCGGCAGCGCAGCCGAGCGGCTTCCAGCTTGCCTCAGCGTCGTCGCAACCGGTCGCCCAGCCTGGCGGCATGCAGCTCGCCTCGGCTTCGTCCAAGCCGGTTCCGGCCCGCCCGGTGCGCAGGACTGCCACCGTCAGCCCGACGGGCGGCGCCGTTTCCGCCAACGCGATCGTTAACGAGCGCGGCTATTGGAAGGGTCTCGTGGAGCCGGCCGAAATCGCACATCTGAGCGCGCCCTCGCGCAACAGCGCACCGGCCCGGCAAGTGGCCTCCGCCGATGCCGAACCGAAGGTCACCGGCAGTGTCGCATCCGCCAGCCTCTCACCCTGGCCGATGCCCAGCCGTTCGTCGTCCGGGACGGCGCTCGCCTATGCGCCGCCCGCGGCGCCCACCGCCTCCCGGACCGCCGCGCCAATGGGCAGCGGCGCCTCCCGCACCGCGCCGCGCGATACAACCGTGGCGGTCAAAGGGAAGAACAACCGCCCGGCAATCCTGTCGCCTCCGCCGACCGCTTCCGGCCGGATGTCTGACCGGCTCAACGATCCTTGGATGCGGGCGATGATCGTGAGCCCGAATGCACAGAGCTTCATGAAGACGTCGCTACTTGGCGCCTCCGACTACCGATATCTGGCTCCGCATCTGCACAAGCCGGCCACGTCGGTCATGATGACCTTTTCCGACGATCCGTATCTCGGCATGTCGACGGACCGATTCAGGGGGCACGCGGTCGTGTTTGTCGCGACCGTGACGTTCAACCGACAGCACGCGTCGCTGAATTAGCCGAAAGCTACATTAGCCGAAAAGCGATCGACCACAGCAGAACGGACGGCGGATCGTGTCCATCCACCGTCCGCTTTTTTATTGCTCTTTTAGTTCAGCATGCCGAGCGCGTGCATGTAGGTTTCCAGGATTGCTTCGTGTTCCTTGCGCTCGTCGATGTCCTGCTTGCGCAGCTTGACGATGGTGCGCAGCGCCTTGACGTCGAATCCGGTGCCTTTTGCCTCCGCGTAGACGTCGCGGATGTCGTCGGCGAGCGCCTTCTTTTCCTCTTCCAGCCGCTCGATCCGCTCGACGAAAGCCTTGAGGTGGTCCTTCGCAAAACGGGTCGCGGGCTGGTCCGGTTCGTTCTGGGCGGCAGCGATGGCCATCGATCACTCCTTGATTTCACGCACGACGCGTCATCAGGAGCATTCGGAGTCGCGCCCCGCGGTCAAGGTGGGACCGCAGTCATCCACAGCAGTGCACAGCACCGGCAGCGCGATCAGTGGTTCCGGCTTGCCTTATCGAACGCGGCCTTCTGCTCGGGCGTCGCGTCCTGCTGGAATTTCGCCTTCCATTCCGCGAACGGCATGCCGTAGACCGCCTCGCGGCTTTCGTCCTTGGACATCGGGATGCTGCGGTTGTCCGCCGCCTCCTTCAGCCAGTTGGACAGGCAGTTGCGGCAGAATCCCGCGAGATTCATCATGTCGATGTTCTGCACGTCGGTGCGCGAGCGCAGGTGGTCCAGGAGCCGCCGGAACGCCGCGGCCTCGAGTTCGGTGCGGGTCTTGTCGTCAAGCGTCATGAGAATCCTCCGCGAATCCGGACAACGGCCGGGACGCGCCCGGCCCTAAATGAGACCTAAGGATAGTGATGAAGACGGCCGGATACCAGCAGGCCGCGTGAACCGTCGATTCCCCAACCGCACGCGCCATCCACATTTGCACGCGGGCGTTTCTGCCTGGCGCCGGATATTAGATGACAAAGCCGGGAAAGGCGTAAACAGTCGGGCGCTGCCCGCGGACTGCAACAGAGCTTCGATCTTGATCCCGATGCACCGTGCATTCCTCGAAGGCCTCTTCCACACGGCGGTCGCGGCCGCCCACCCGAAGAATTGTCTGCCGCAATGTTTGCCGGAGCCGCCGAACGCTGGCAGGCTGATCGTGCTTGCCGCCGGCAAGGCGGCGGGCTCGATGACCGAGGTCGCCGAGCGGCACTATCTCGATCAAATCGGATTCGACCCCGCCCGCCTCGGCGGCCTTGCCGTTGCGCGGTGGGGATACGCCCGTCCGACGCGGCACGTACCGGTCATCGAGGCCGGTCATCCCGTTCCGGATGCCGCCGGCCTTGCGGCAACCTTCCAGACGCTCGCATTGGCCGATGCGGCCGGTCCCGACGATCTGGTGCTGGCGCTGATCTCCGGTGGCGCTTCGGCGAACTGGATCGCGCCGGCCGCGGGCCTCTCGCTCAACGACAAGCAGGCGCTGACGCGCGTGCTGCTGGCGTCCGGCGCCTCGATCGCCGAGATCAATGCGGTGCGAAAGCATCTGTCGCGCATCAAGGGCGGGCGCCTCGCCGAACGCGCGCAGCCGGCGCGGCTGGTCACGGTCGCGATCTCCGACGTGCCCGACGACGACCCCGCCGTGATCGGATCCGGACCGACCGTGCCCGACCCCACCAGCCTGGCCGATGCGCGCGCCACCATCGCGCGATATGGCATCGATGCGTCGGCTCTGGTCGCGAATGCGCTTGCCGATCGCGCCAACGAGACGCCAAAGCCCGGCGATCCGATCTTCGCAACGAGTTCGTTCGCGCTGGCGACCAGACCGCAGCAGGTGTTCGCCCGCATCGAAGCGGAGGTCCGCAAAGCCGGCTACGATTGCATCCAACTCGGCACGAATCTCGAGGGCGAAGCCCGTACGGTCGCGGCCGAGCATGCCCGCCTCGCACGGGAGTTGCGGGCACAGAGCCGCCGCGCCGTGCTGCTGTCGGGCGGGGAATCGACCGTCACTGTGAGGGGCAAGGGGCAAGGTGGACCAAATCAGGAGTATCAGCTCGCGCTGGCGATTGCGCTCGGCGATGCCGATGGCATCGCCGCGCTGGCCGCTGACACCGACGGCACCGATGGCGGCACCGGCTCAAACAATGACCCCGCCGGCGCCTATGTGGATGCGACCACGGTCAGCCGGGCTCGCGCGCGCGGCCTTGATCCAGCCGCCTTTCTTGCCGACAACAATTCGACCGAATTTTTTGCAAGGCTTGGCGACCTTCTGGTGCCAGGTCCAACCTGCACGAACGTCAATGATTTTCGGGCTATCCTCGTTGACAGCCCCTGAAACTTCACGCGATATCCGGCTTGGTGGCGGATGCAGACGCGATGAACAGCCGACCGACCATTGCCTGCGTTCTCCGACGACCGTCGCCGCGGCGGCATAGCATTCGCGCCTACGCGGCGCTCGCGGGAACCTTGGTCATGCTCGCGATGGCGCCGGACACTGCGTTCGCCGATTTTCGAATTTGCAACAACACCGGCAACCGGGTGGGGGTCGCGCTCGGCTACAAGAACAACGAGAACTGGACCACCGAAGGCTGGTGGAATCTTTCTGCGCGTAGCTGCGAGACGCTGCTGCGTGGTGCGCTGGTCGCGCGCTACTATTACATCTATGCGGTTGACTACGATCGCGGTGGCGAGTGGGCGGGTCAGGCCTATATGTGTACCCGTGAGAAGGAGTTCACCATCCGCGGCACAGACGATTGCCTGGCGCGGGGATATGACCGGACCGGCTTCTTCGAAGTCGATACCGGCGAACAGCCGTCGTGGACGGTGCAGCTCACCGAGTCGGTCGAGCAGGCGCCGCAGCAGTCACTGCAGTCACGTGTGCCGCTGATGCCGGTGCCGCCGGCGCTCGGCCGCAACGTATTGCCCGCGACCCCGCCGCGAAGCAGGAACTGATGCGACGTCAGCGAAGAACCAAAATCGTCGCCACTCTCGGCCCATCGTCCTCCGAGCGAGCAGTGATCGACAGCTTGTTCCGGGCTGGCGCGGACGTGTTCCGGATCAACATGAGCCATACGCCGCATGCGCGCATGCGCGAGCTGGTGGAGTCGATCCGCGCGGTTGAAGTCGAATACGGCCGGCCGATCGGGATTCTGGTTGATCTCCAGGGTCCGAAGCTCCGCGTCGGCAAGTTCGCAGACGGCGCGGTCACGCTGGCGAAAGGCGCCACCTTCACGCTCGATACCGATCCCACACCCGGTGACGCGAAGCGGGTCCATCTCCCGCATCCGGAAATCCTCGACGCGGTCGAGCCGGGTCATTCCTTGCTGCTCGATGACGGCAAAATCCGGCTCACCGCCACAGCGGTCGAAGACAAGCGGATCGTCGCCCAGGTCGAGGTCGGCGGCAGGTTGTCCGACCGGAAGGGCGTGAGCCTGCCCGACACCACGATCCCGTTCTCGGCGCTGGCCGAGAAGGACCGCGCCGACCTCGAAGCCGCGCTCGATGCCGGTGTCGACTGGATCGGGCTCTCATTCATTCAGCGGCCCGAAGATATCGCCGAGGCCAAGAAGATCACCCGCGGGCGCGCCGCTGTGATGGCGAAGATCGAAAAGCCGCAGGCCGTGACGCGGCTGAGCGAGATCCTCGATCTCGCCGACGGATTGATGGTGGCGCGCGGCGACCTCGGGGTCGAGATGCCGCTGGAACAAGTGCCCGGAATTCAGAAGTTCATGACCCGCACCGCGCGCCGCGAGGGCAAGCCGGTCGTGGTCGCCACGCAGATGCTGGAATCGATGATCACCAGCCCGGTTCCGACCCGCGCGGAAGTGTCGGACGTCGCGACCGCGATCTTCGAGGGCGCCGACGCCGTCATGCTGTCGGCAGAATCGGCCGCCGGCCAGCACCCGGTCCCGGCCGTCACCACGATGAACCGCATCGCCGAGGAGGTGGAGAGCGACCCGCTCTACCGGACCATCATTCACGCGCAGCGCGCCGAACCGGAAGCGACCGGCGCCGATGCCATCGCTGCTGCGGCCCGCCAGATCGCCGAGACACTGGAGCTCTCAGCTATCATCTGCTGGACGAGTTCCGGATCGACCGCGCTACGCGTTGCGCGTGAACGGCCGAAACCTCCAATCGTCGCAATCTCGCCCAATCTCTCGACAGCGCGCCGGCTGTCGCTGGTCTGGGGCGTGCATTGCGTGGTGGCGGAGGACGCCCATGACCAGGACGACATGGTGGAGCGTGCCAGCCGCCTTGCCTTCAGGGATGGATTTGCTCGCGCCGGTCAGCGCGTGATCGTGGTCGCTGGCGTGCCGCTCGGGACGCCGGGTGCCACCAACATGCTGCGCATAGCATTCGTGGGGTCCGAAGCCGGGCAAGAGTAACGCGCACGACAGTCGTAGATGCGCGAGGGATCCGACTCGACCGCAGCCATCAGATATCTCGACCGTCGACCTTGTCGGCGAGCTTCTTGACGATATCCGGAATGCGCTCAAGGTGCGGGTGGAGCGCAAGCGCCCGCCGAAGCGCCTTGAGCGCCAGGTCGTCGTCGCCAAGCTCCTGCATGATCATGCCAAGGCCGGCCCAAGCGCCAAAATGGCGCGGCTCGTGCGCCAGCACCGCCCGGATGTCCGACAGCGAGGCGCCGAAATCCTTCTTCATGTAGTACAGCGTGGCACGCCGGTTCCACGCTTCGATGTAGTCCGGCTTGATGTCGATGATCGCGGTGAGGAGCTTGATCGAAAGATCGTAATCCTTGGCCGCCATCGCCGTCTTCACGCGACTCATCAGTAACGTGGCCGTATCGCCGCCGGAGGCGGCCCAGATCGCCCAGATGCGCCCTTCGATGAACTTGGCGCTGTCATTGGTGGGGGCGGCCTTGAGCGCGGCAAACAGCCGGTCGAGGTTCTTGGCGGGATCGCCGCGCTGCACTTGAGGCAGATCATGCGGCGGCTCAACCGGCTTGAGTGACTCGGCGCTCGGCGGCGAGCGCTCAGGCGCTTGCGCGTATGCGGGATTGGCGAACGTCATGCCGGCGCCCAAAGCGACGGCGAGCAAGAACGCTGGGAATCGCCTGATCATGCGCGAAAGCTTATCGCCTCACCGTGGCGCGGCAAAGCCTGCGATGTGGCCAAAGGTGGCATGATTGCGGCAGCGCGGCCCTGGCGCGCGCTCAGTCTCGCGATGCGCTCAGCCTCAGAGCACCTAGCCTTGGCGAGCCTTGAAGCGACGATTGGTCTTGTTGATGACATAGACCCGTCCCTTGCGGCGCACGAGCCGGTTGTTGCGGTGACGGCCGCGCAGCGACTTCAGCGAATTGCGGACTTTCATGGCGGCTCCGGTCGTCGCGCGGTGGCCGCGCGGGGCTCGTGTTGCTTGAGGTGCGCGGAACTTAGGGATGCAGGTCCGCGCCGTCAACGTTTGCGT
>JBOHIG010000237.1:0-1586 GCA_050725815.1 Xanthobacteraceae bacterium | reverse complement strand
CAGCTTGATGACGTTAGTGTCGGTCACGGCGTATCACTCCTTCGGTGGAGAAGTGGAGGCGTTGAACACCCCCACGATACGCCGCCTTACCCCTTCATGCCGTCACCAACTTCCGCGTATAGCTCCGGAACTTCGCGATTTCACTACATGCGCGAGCGGCAGCTTTTGCTCGGATCCGGTAATCGACCGGCTCGTAGGGTGGATTAGCGCCGCAGCTCGTAGGGTGGGTTAGCGCCGAAGGCGCGTAACCCACCACCTTTCTTCGAGGCGAATCTGTCGGTGGGTTACGGCGCTGCGCGCCTAACCCACCCTATGGCGCCAAGGGTATCCACGGCCGCCGCGACGTGTGACGGACGTGCACGATTTCTATAACGTCCTCCGCCTCGACAACGCGATAAAAGACCTTGAAGCGATAACGGTGGACGAGGATGCCTCGCATGCCGGCGACGCGGGCGATCATGGGAGCGGCATCAGGGTTGCGTTGTGCAAACTCGATGGCTGCATATACGGCCGCCATGACGTTGGCCGCACCGCGCGGGCTGCGCTCGACGAGATATTCGTAGATCGCTTCGAGGTCCCGGATGGCGCGCGGGCCGTAGCGAACTCTCATAGAACGCCGCAGCGCTTCCAGAAAGCTCTCATTTCTTCTTCATCGGTCCATTCGCCGCGCTCAAGCTGCGCAAGGCCTTCGCGGATGGCCGCTTCCTCTTCCGGCGAAGGGTCGTACACGCCGGCGCGGCGCGCCTCGATCTCGCGCGCGAGCTCGACAAGCTCCTGCTGGTCTTCTTCCGGCCAGGAGCGGACGGCGGTGAGAACCGAGTCGATCTGTTCCTTGGTCATGAAGGAGATTCTATGCGCGCGCGCTCCGCGCGCAACCCCTTACCCAACCAACCTCGCGGAAAGCCAGCTCATGCCCTCTTCCAGCGAAAGGGCGTTCACGCCCGTCTTCGACGGGCTTTGGGGTGAGGGCACATCGACTAACGCCGCACGCGTGGCCAGCAATCAATCCGCGTAGTCCGGATAGAGCCGCTCGGCCATGCGCTGGTGGTACTCCCACTCGGACTCGGCGTAGCGCGGGCTGTTGCGCTTCTCCAGGATGCGGTCGCGCGTGACCTTGAGCACGTCCTCCGGAATGTGCCTGATCTCCGTGCCCATCGACATCAACTGGATCTGCAGTTCGCAAGCGTCGACGAGGCGGCGCATGTAGAGGAAGGCTTCTGCGACCGTTCGGCCGATCGCGAGCAGGCCGTGGTTCCACATGATCAGGCAGTGCTTGTCGCCGAGGTCGTTGAGGATGCGCGGCACCTCGTCCTCGCCTTCGGCGAAGCCCTCGAAGTCGTGAGTGCCGACCTCGCCGTAGAGATGCATGCTCGACTGGTCGACGATGATCAGGCCCTGCCTGGTCGCCGACACAGCGACGCCCGGCCGCGCATGCACATGGATGGTGCAGTTGATCTCAGGCCTCGCGCGCAGGATGCCGGAGTGGAAGTTCAGGCCAGCCGGGCCGAGCGTGATGCCCTCGTGGCTGAGGATCTCGCCGCCCTGCTTGACGGTGGCGAGGTTCGACGCGGTGATCTCGTCCCAGC
>JBOHIG010000236.1:0-13110 GCA_050725815.1 Xanthobacteraceae bacterium | reverse complement strand
ATCATCGTGCCGTCGCAGGATATCGTACTCGGGCTCTACTACCTTTCGATCATGCGCGAGGGTGAGCCGGGCGAATTCAAGTACTTCACTGAAGAGGAAGTGAAGAAGCTCTATGGTGACGAACTGAAGAAGCTCTACGGCGCGGATGCCGCGGCAAAGCTCAAGGCAATTAAGCTTCCGAAGCAGGGATTCTACAAGAGCTTTGCGGCCCTTGAGCATGCGATCCATTCCAAGGCGGTGACGCTTCACGCCAAGATCAAGTTCAGGTGGGAAGGGATCGACGAAAACGGCGCGTCGGTGAGCAAGGAATACGACACCACGCCCGGGCGCGTGCTGCTCGGCCAGGTGCTGCCGCGCAACGCCAAGATTCCCTTCGACGTCGTCAACAAGCTGATGACGAAGCGGGAAATATCGGGAATGATCGACGCGGTCTACCGCCACTGCGGGCAGAAGGAGACCGTGATTTTCTGCGACCGCATCATGGCGCTCGGCTTCCACCACGCGTTCAAGGCTGGCATCTCGTTCGGCAAGGACGACATGGTCGTGCCGGCGTCGAAGTGGAAGACCATCGACCGGACCAAGGAACTCGCCAAGGACTTCGAGCAGCAATACAATGACGGCCTGATCACCCAGGGCGAGAAATACAACAAGGTGGTCGACGCGTGGTCGAAGTCCACCGACGAGATCGCGGATGCGATGATGAAGGAGATCTCGTCGACCAAGAGGGCGGCCGACGGACGCGAGGCGCAGGTCAACTCGATCTACATGATGGCGCATTCCGGCGCGCGCGGAAGCCCCGCGCAGATGCGCCAGCTTGCCGGCATGCGCGGATTGATGGCCAAGCCCTCGGGCGAGATCATCGAGAGCCCGATCATCTCCAACTTCAAGGAGGGCCTCTCGGTGCTCGAGTACTTCAACTCGACGCACGGCGCCCGCAAGGGGCTGGCCGACACCGCGCTGAAGACCGCGAACTCCGGCTACCTCACCCGGCGGCTCGTCGACGTGGCGCAGGATTGCATTATCACGACCGAGGACTGCGGTACGTCCGCAGGCATCAACGTGCGCGCCATCATCGATGCGGGCACGGTGGTGGCCTCGCTCGCCACCCGCATCCTGGGCCGCACCACCGCCGAGGATGTTCGCGATCCGTCGTCGCACAAGGTCGTCGTCAAGAAGGGAACATTGCTTGACGTGCCCGAGGTCGACGCCATCGTCGCTGCCGGCGTGCAGGAGCTGCGCATCCGCTCGGTCCTGACCTGTGAGACCACCAGCGGCACCTGTGCGGCCTGCTACGGACGCGATCTTGCTCGCGGCACGCCGGTCAACATGGGCGAGGCGGTCGGCGTGATCGCCGCGCAGTCGATCGGCGAGCCGGGCACGCAGCTCACCATGCGCACGTTCCACATCGGCGGCGCGGCGCAGATCTCCGAGCAGTCGTTCATCGAGTCGAACTTCGACGGCAAGATTAAGATCAAAAACAAGAATATCGTGAGGAACTCGGACGGGCAGAACGTCGCGATGGCCCGCAACATGGTCGTCGCGGTGCTCGACCCCGACGGCACCGAGCGCGCCGTTCACCGCATTCAGTACGGGGCGCGCATGCTGGTCGAGGACGGCGAGCAGATCAAACGCGGCCAGCGCATCGCGGAATGGGACCCCTACACGCGGCCCATCCTGACGGAAGTCGAGGGCACGATCGGCTTCGAGGACCTGGTCGAGGGTCAGTCGATGTCGGAGACGCTCGACGAATCGACCGGCATCGCCAAGCGCGTGGTCACCGACTGGCGGTCGGGCTCCAGCCGCAACCAGGTCGACCTGCGTCCTTCGATCGTGATCAAGAAGGACAACAAGGTGGTGAAGCTCAGCCGCGGCGGCGAGGCGCGCTATCAGCTCGCCGTCGACGCCGTGATTTCGGTCGACCCCGGCGCCAAAATGAAGGCCGGCGACGTGATCGCGCGTATCCCGACCGAAAGCGCCAAGACGCGCGATATCACCGGCGGCCTGCCGCGGGTGGCGGAGCTGTTCGAGGCGCGCCGGCCGAAGGAGGCGGCGGTCATCGCCGAGAGCTCCGGCACGATCCGCTTCGGCAAGGACTACAAGAACAAGCGCCGCATCATCATCGAGCCGAACGAGAAGGATGTGGAGCCGTTCGAATATCTGATCCCCAAGGGCAAGCACATCCACTTGCAGGACGGCGATCTGATCGAGAAGGGCGATTACATCGTCGAAGGCAATCCTGCGCCGCACGACATCCTGGCGATCAAGGGCGTCGAGGAGCTCGCGAACTACCTCGTCAACGAGATCCAGGACGTCTACCGGCTCCAGGGCGTGGCGATCAACGACAAGCACATTGAGGTGATCGTCCGCCAGATGCTGCAGAAGGTCGAAGTGACCGACGCCGGCGAGACCGAGCTGATCCATGCCGAGCAGGTGGACCGCATCGAGTTCGACGAGATCAATGCGCGTGCGGAGGCGGCCGGCAAGAAGCCTGCGGTCGCGCATCCGGTTCTGCTCGGCATCACCAAGGCGTCGTTGCAGACCCGCTCGTTCATCTCGGCGGCGTCGTTCCAGGAAACCACGCGCGTGCTCACCGAAGCCGCCGTCAACGGCAAGGTGGATACGCTCGAAGGCCTCAAGGAGAACGTCATCGTCGGCCGCCTGATCCCGGCCGGCACCGGCGCCATGATGAACCAATTGCGCGAGGTCTCCGCCAAGCGCGACGCGCTCATCCTCGAGGAACGCGAGAAGGAGGCGGCTGCCAAGGCGGAAGCCGAGAAAGCTGCTGCCGCCGCGGCGGCGGCAGAGCCGGCGCAACTGCCCGCGGCGGAGTAGTGATCGCCGCTGCAAGATGTCACAAGCAAGGGCCGCCTCCGGGCGGCCCTTGGCGTTTGTGCCAAGCAGCGAGCGTGGCCGAGCATGCCGAAACACGAATCTAACCGGAAATTAATGATGCCAGGGAACGACTTCCCCAAAAAGCCACTTTATAGTGACAATGCGTCGTTAGCGCGTCAGTGAGGCTCGCCGGCCGGCCACCCGATGGACAGTCTCCTCGTCAAGATTTTTGCGACCGCGCTGACGTTCAGCCAGGTCACGGTCGGGCCGGAAACCATCAAGACCCAATTCGATCCGATTCAGGACCAGCACGAGGTGGTGGCGCTGTTGCGCGCCGGCTGCGCCCATATGCGTAAGGCGTTCGATATCGAGGACATCAATATCGACGATCTCATCGCCACGGCGATGGACGATCCGGAGGCAATGACGGGCGGCATCCCCCAGTTCAAGGGCATCAGCCTCAAGGACCTGCATGTCGCCTACAAACAGTTCTGCAAGAACGAGACGGTCGAGAACTCGCCGGTCGACATCGCCCACATCATCGAGTTCTACAACCGCACGGTTGAGAAGCTTCCCGACCACGCCCGCCTCAAGGGGTTGCGGTTACCGGGCATCAGCAAGATCCTCGACCTCAAGGGCGAAGCCTTCACGGAGGTGTTCGAGCAGGACCATCGGCGGGTCTGGATTCCACTGAGCGAAATCCCACCGCACGTCCAGAATGCCTTCATCGCGGCCGAGGACAAGCGCTTCCGGCAGCACAAGGGCATCGACGAGCGCGGCCTAATCCGCGCCTTCCTCGGCAATCTGGCTCAGTCCGGCCGCCCGCAGGGCGGTTCGACCATCACGCAGCAGGTGGTGAAGAACCTGCTGGTCGGCGACGATGTCAGCTACGAGCGCAAGATGCGCGAGATGATCGTCGCCGCCCGCGCCGAGCGCATCCTGTCGAAGGACGAGATTCTCGAACTCTACCTCAACTCGGCCTATCTCGGGCGCGGTGCCTGGGGCATCGAGATGGCAGCCAGGAGCTATTTCGGGAAGCGCGCCAAGGAGCTCACGCTCGCCGAGGGCGCACTGCTTGCGGGACTCACCAAGGGGCCGAACTATTTCAATCCGGACCGCCACCCGCAGCGCGCCCAGCAGCGCTTCGCCTATGTGCTCGGGCGCATGTCCGAGGACGGCATGATCGGTGCGGACGAGGCCAAGCAGGCGACCGCCCGTCGGCCGGAGCTGGTCGTCTATGAGCGGCCGCGGCGGGATACCGGCTACCATTTCGTCGATCACATTGCGCGCGAGGCAAAGGCGCTCGCCGGCATCGGCGCGCTGACGTCCCGTTCCTATGCGGTGCGTTCGACGCTGCACCCGCAATTGCAGCGCGCGACCGAGGCCGCCTTGCAGGAGGGGCTGGCGCGCTACGAGATCAACACCGGGCGCGCCCGGTTCCATGGCGCGGAGGCCAATCTCGGCGATTCCATCCGCCGCATCGAACGCGCACCCGCGGCGCCGGACGGCAAGCCGGCGTGGCAGCGTGCGCTCGAGGCGGCGCGGCTGCCGCTCTATGATGTGCATTGGCCGGCCGCGATCGTCCTCGAACCGGGCGGCGGCGGCGTGAAGGTCGGATTGGCGGATGGGCGCGTGGTGCCGCTCTCCGGGACGCGCTCGACCGCGTTGCGCAACCTCAAGCTCCACGACGTGGTTTATGTCCGCGTGATCGAGGCGGCGGCGCGCGCAGGCAAGGGCAGGGCGCAGAAAGGCGCGCCCAAATCCCAGCGCGCGGCCCGCGCGGAATTGCGCGTGCGCCCGACCGTGCAAGGCACCGCGGTCGTGCTCGACAACCGCACCGGCCGCATCCTCGCGATGGCCGGCGGCTTCTCCTATCCGCTGAGCCAGCTCAACCGCGCCACGCAATCGCAGCGCCAGCCCGGCTCCGCGCTCAAGCCGGTGACCTATCTCGCGGTGCTGGCGCGCGGGCTGCAACCCAACACTCTGGTGCGGGACGAGCCGCTAACGCTGTCGCCGATCACCACCGACGGCCGCTATGCGCGCCAGGAGGATTACTGGTCGCCCAAGAACTACGACGGCGGGGCTTCCGGCGTCATCACGTTGCGCCGCGCGATCGAGCTGTCGCGAAACCTCGCCACCGCCAACTTGTTGCAGGGCGGCATCGACGTGACGCCGACGCTCAGCCTGGACCGGGTCTGCGCACTCGCGGTGGAGGCGCAGATCTACAAGGAGTGCTCGCGCTACTATCCGTTCGTGCTCGGCGCGCAGGCGGTCCGCCCGATCGATCTCGCGGCGTTCTTCGCGGCAATTGCGAACGAGGGCGTGCGCCCGGCGCCCTATGTGATCGAATCGGTGGAGGACGACGGCAACGTCGTCTATCGCCATGAGCCGGCGAATGCGCGGATCGGCTCGGCCGACCGGGTCGCGTTCTACCAGCTCAAGACCATGTTGCAGGGTGTGCTCATGCGCGGCACCGCGGCCAGGCTCGCCGCCCTCGCGCCCTATGTGGCCGGCAAGACCGGCACCACCGACGGCGAGAACGACGCCTGGTTCGTGGGCTTTACCAACGAGGTGACGGTCGCGGTCTGGGTTGGCTACGACAATGCAGACGGCAGGCGCCGTACGCTTGGCGGCGGACAGACCGGCGCCAGCGTGGCGATTCCGATTTTCGAGCCGATCATCCAGGCGGCGTGGGCAAATTATGCGCCGCGCACGCGTCTGAGCGGCCCATCGGCGGAGGCGCGGCGCTTCCTGGTCGCGCGCCGGGTCGATAGAACGTCGGGCGACACGATCGAGTTGGGCGGCCAGAGCGGTCAAGCTGTGCAAGGCGGGCTGATCGAGTACCTGCGCCGTGATCGCAATGGCCAGCCGATCGACACGCAATACCGGCTGGTGTCGCGCGCCGAGGCCTATTCCGCGAACGATCCCTATCGCGACGGCTACCGGAACGACGGCTTCTTCTCCTTCTTCGGCGGCCGTGGCTTTGCGCCGTGGACCAATGCTCCGCCGCCACGCCAGCCGTGGGGCGGATGGAGCGGCGGCGGCTCGCAGCAGCGGGACAACAGGCCGTTCTGGGAGCGTGAATGACGGCAATGCGTGCGTTTCGGTTGACCGCACTGCTCGCCGGCGTGGTGTCCTTTGCCGCGAGCGCTTCCACGGCCGAGTTCCGGCTCGAAGAGGTATCCCTCAATGCAGAGGGGCCGCTGGTCGAGTTGAAGCCGGGCACGATCGCATTCTCTGATCGTCCCGGCGAAGGCCTGATCGACGCCACCACGGGGTTCATCACCTACGAGGACTGGGCGAAGGCCCGGCCGCTTCATCGCCAGTTCCTGAGTCTCTATCCCGGCTACAGCGAGCCCAACACCAATTTCATCATCAACGGCGTGCGGCGCCGGTTCCGCGAGCGCCTGCACATGTATGTCGCCGAGGCGCGTTTCCTGCTGTCGCGACCACCGGAGGCATTCGATCTCGCGAAGTTCGTCACGCTGCCATTCGTCGAGCGGCTCGATCCCGCCATCAAGCATCGTCCGCTCGCGCCGACCGACGAAGCGCGGCCGCGGGAGCCGAAGGCACTCTATAACCAGCATCCGTCGCGGCGCTGGTGCGAGGGCCGCCCGACGGTCATCTGCATCCGCTCGGTCTATCAGCTTGAAGGCCGGCTGCCGGTCGGCATCAAGCTTGCCAACAAGATCAGGGAAGGGGCAAGGCACATCTCCGATAAGCTCGAGTTCGACAGCGAGCTGACGCTGGTTTCAGCGGCCGAGGTCGGCGAGCTGGGACTGACCAAGCTGACCAGGTTCGACACACCGTCGGTCGGCGCGCTTGAGCAGAGCATCTATTACGTCAATCAGGTAATGCAGTTCGGCAAGCTCCTGGCCGTGTTCCAGCGTCACGCGTCCGACCCCAAGCGCACCGTGGTCAGCGTCTTCACGGCGCTGGCGATCGAGTCCAACGTGCTTGGCAAGCGCAAGGAATACGGCAAGGTGCCGGTGCTGCGAAACATGGTCCCGGCGCAAGTTCTGTCGGGGAAAAGCTCGTTTAATACGGGCAAGTCGCTGAGCGCCGGCCTGCCGGTCTATGCCCGCAACCAGATCCGGGCGATCGCGGCTATCCTCGACTCTCAGTGACCGCCCCGCGCCACGCGTCCGAAAGCGCAAAATAGGTCATTGCGGAACCGGTGCGGACCGACGGCGTTGCAAGCGCATAAGCGTGCGCCGGGACATGCCCCTATGCATCAATGATGCATCAATGCTGCGTCGCATCGGCGAGCGACCTCGGCCGCACGCATGATTTGATTCAATGTCATGCTAGATTGGCTGCGGCGAAATGTCGGTCGGCGGTACTTTGATCGTCAACAATTTCGAGATTGGCCGCGCCTTTTGGGTGTCCCTGCTTGATGGAGGAGGATCATCCTGGTGGCTACCGCAGGTAACGACCTACTGCTTGGCACCGACGGCGCCGATACCATCGACGGGCTTGCTGGCGACGACGCCATCTTCGGTCACAAGAGTGCCACTACGTCGCCTTTTGCGGGCGAGATCGACCTCGTGCGCGTCGGCACTGGCTTCACCGGAGCCGTTACCGCGCTCTCGGCGCCGAACGACCCAAATCACCTCTATGTCGTTCAGAAGGACACTGGGCAGATCCGCATCCTCGATCCTGCGACCGGCCAATCGACTCTCTTCCTCGACATTCCCGACAGCGACCTGACCCGCGGTGGCGAGCAGGGCCTGCTCGGATTGGCGTTTCATCCAAATTACGCAGCCAATGGCCGATTTTTCGTTCATGTCGTCAATGCCGATGGCGACGTCGAAGTCCGCGAATATCAGCGCACCGGCGCGAACCAGGCGGACGCTGCGACCAAGGAGGTCATCATCACGGTGCCACACCCGACTTTCACGAACCACAACGGCGGTTCGGTGGCGTTCGGGCCCGATGGTTTTCTCTACGTCTCGATAGGAGATGGCGGCAGCGGGAACGATCCCTTCGGCAACGCGCAGAACAAGAATTCCCTGCTCGGCAAGATCTTGCGCCTCGACGTCGACAACGATGCGTTTCCCGGCGATCCGGCGCGCAACTACGCCAATCCAAATACTAATCCGTTCGTTGGGCAGGCCGGTGCCGATGAAATCTGGGCTTACGGCTTGCGCAATCCATTCCGTGTCACCTTCGATGCGGTGACCGGCGACCTCTACATCGGCGATGTCGGGCAGTCGGCGCGAGAGGAGATCGATTTCCAGCCTGCCGGAATCGGCGGCCGCAACTACGGCTGGGACGTGATGGAAGGCACGCTTGGGCCCCAACAACCCGGATTCGTGCTTCCGATCTTCGACTATGGGCGCACGCTGGGTACGACGGTAACCGGCGGCTATGTCTACCGCGGTCCGCACGCCGGATTTGACGGCTCTTATTTCTTCACCGACTTCGGCTCTGGCCGGATCTGGACACTCAAGGTCGTGAATGGTGAGGCGACCAGCATCATCCAGCGCACCGAGCAGTTCACCAGTTCGGCGGACCTGGTCTCGTCCTTTGGCGTCGATGGGGCCGGCAACCTCTATTTGGTCAGCCTGCTCGGCGACATCTATCGCATCGATCCCAGTTCGCTTGCCGGCGACGTCGGCGACCGGCTTCTCGGCGGCGCAGGCGACGATCGCATCTTTGGCGGCGCCGGCCCCGATTCCCTCTTTGGGGGCACCGACAACGATCAGCTTAGCGGCGGATTTGGCAACGACCGGCTCGACGGGCAGTCAGGCATCGACACGATGCGCGGCGGACAAGGGAACGACACCTACCTCGTCAACACCGCCTTGGACGTGGTCATCGAATCACGAGGAGCCGGTATCGATCGGATCATCGCCACGTCAGGTTTCAAGCTGGGCAGCGGCGTGGAGAACCTCACGCTGGTCGGCGATGCCGATTCCTCCGGTACCGGTAACGGGCTCGCCAACCTCATCACCGGCAACGGCGCGGCAAACGTCCTGATTGGCAACAGCGGCGACGACACCATTCGGGGTGGGAACGGCAAGGACCGCCTCGACGGCGACGCCGGAAACGACCATCTCGATGGCGGCAACAATGTCGACATCATGCGCGGCGGCGCGGGCAACGACACCTATGTTGCCAACTCCGTCGCCGACCGCGCAATCGAATCGAGCGGGGCTGGCACCGATCGGGTGATCAGCACTGCAACCTTCATGCTCGGCTCCAACGTCGAGAATCTCGCCCTCACCGGCACGGCCGGAATTCGGGGCATCGGCAACAGCCTGGACAACCTGATTACCGGCAACAATGCGGCCAACCTGCTCAACGGCGGCGCCGGTGACGACACGCTGGTCGGGCGCTCCGGCAACGACACCTTTGCGTTCAACACCGCACTCAATGCTGCCACGAATGTAGACCGCGTCACTGATTTCTCGGTCGTCGGCGACACGATTCAACTGGAGAACGCGGTGTTCAGGGGGCTGGTGGCCGGCACATTGGCGTCGTCGGCGTTTTTCAGAGGCGCCGCCGCGCATGATACGGACGACCGGGTTATCTACAACAGCGCCAACGGGGCATTGCTTTTTGATGCCGACGGCAGCGGCGCGGGCGCGGCGATCCAATTCGCGGTATTGACGCGGGGGCTTGCGTTGACCAACGCGGATTTCATGGTCGTTTGACGGGGCGCGGGCGTCGATGGCGCGGTCTATTCCGCGGCGACAGTGGCCGGTTGCGCGCGTCTGCGGATCGCTTCGTCGCGATGCATGCGCGCGAGCGCGTCTTCGCCGCCGCGGGTCGCGTGATAGAGATCGAGCGCCTGGAATTCGTCGGCCTGCGGTGGCGCGATCGCCAGGTCGGTGTAGGTGTATCGGTCCGGCGCGGACATGACCTCGCGGTGGATCGCGTTCAACCGACGGAAGGTTGTCCCGTAGTTCCATGCCTTGACGACCGTGTCGCGCGCCAGGCGCCCATAGAATACGAACCGGTTCTCGAGCGGCAGCCCGTGTCGCCGGTCGCGCCGGTGCTTCTGCCGCCACGCGCCGCCTTCAAGCGGATGGACGCCTTCAAACCGGATCATCAGGTAGAACCAGATGAGGGTCGACAGCGTGGTGCCCGGCCGGCCGATCGGGCAGGCTGCCGACCGGCGCACGATCGTGCGTATGTGGTCGGGCGCATAGAACGTGTCCCACGCTGCGTGATAGGCCTCCATCAATTCGCTATCCGACATTTTGGGGTGGTGCGATACGCAATGGTTGAGGTCATACCGATTCATGTCGGGGTCCATCCAGGCCCCTTTTTGCGTGAGGACCTTGTGATCCTCCGAGCCCGGCAGCGGCGTCAGAATGAAGAACTCCAGGATGTCGAGAGGGAGCTCCCGCTTGATGATCTCGACGTCGCGGACGATCGACTCCTTCGTGTCGCCCGGGAAGCCAAGGATGTACCCGGCATAGGTGATGGAGCCGTGATTGCGCCACTTCTGCAGCATTTCCCGGTACTCGGTGATCTTGTTCTGACGCTTCTTGGCGCCGATCAGGTTGTCCGGATTGATGTTTTCAAGCCCGATAAAGACTCGGCGGACGCCTGCGCGCGTCGTTTTCTCGATGAAGTTCGGGATCTTGTGGCAGAGCGTGTCGACCTGAATGGTGAAGCCGAGCTTGGGAAATTCGGTTTCCCGCAGATGGATCATGCGGTCGACCAGCAATTCCCAGTCGCGATTGCGGGCGAAATTGTCGTCGGTGATGAAGAAACGATTGATGCCCTGCTGATGATTTTCGCGAATGATCCGCTCGAGGTCGTCCGGAGTCCGGAACCGGCTCTTGCGTCCCTGAACGTTGATGATGGTGCAGAACGAGCACTGGTAGGGACACCCGCGGCCGAGATCGATGCTCGACATACGTCCGGCGGTGCGCCGTACATGCTTCTGGGGCAGGATCGGCGGAGGCTCGCCCGTCAAGGCCGGCAGGTCGTTCATATAGTTGTAGAGAGGGGCGAGCGTCCCGTTCCAGGCGTCCTGGATGAGCTGATCCAGGCGGCCCTCCTCGGCCTCTCCGGCAAAGAGAGAGATGCCGAGCGCTTGCGCCTCGCGGATGTCGGGAGGCAGTTCCGGCAGCATCGCCAGGCAGCCGGACACATGGAAACCGCCGACGCAGACCGGGAGGCCCGCCGTCCGGAACACCCGCGCAAGGTCAACGGCGCGGGGAAACTGGTTGGACTGAACGCCCACCATGCCGATCAGCGCCCGGCCGCCGGCCCTGCGGATCTCCTTGATGATACGATCAGGCCGCACTCGGCGGTTGGTTTCGTCGTAGGTATGGAGCCTGATCTCGACGTTGGGCCCGAGGATCGACCGGCGGCAGACGTCTTCCGCTAGCCCGTTCAGGCACGCCAGCGTGTTGGAAGGGATGGCCGAGCGGAACCACTGGATCGGATAGCCGTCGTCATCGTAGTGCGTCGGCTTGATCATCACGAAATGGAAGAGCGTCTGAGCGCTGTTCTCGGTTTCCTGGAGCACCGCGCCTCCCGGCGTTCGGACCGAATTCCCTTGGCTCATGAATCATCATAGTCGCAATCGACAGGTCTCGCGAGGCCAAATGTCTTCGCCGGGTCGGTCGCATCCTTGAACCGGTCGAAGTGCGGCCCGCAGATACCTCTGCGATGCCAGCCTGCCGGCACGGAAAGGCAGGATGTCGTTGCCAGATCGCGCTATTTGGCGGCTCTTTGCCTTGACTTGACCGCATGCGACCGATACATACCGCGCACTTTTCGGCAGGCGGTGAGCTTCGCTTGTTCGGAACGGCAGCCCCGGTACCGGCTAAGCCATTGAAGTATTGACTTCTTTGCGCGGCGGCGGGAGGGCATCCAAGCCTCGACGAATGAAGCTCAAACGCTGCCTCTGACGCTCGACTGTCAGACGAAAGTGCATGACCGCGAAGCGCTCGCGCAGCGCGGTCCTCTGCGAACGGAAAGCGCCCCGCGTCGGAGGCGCTCTTCCGTTTTGCGCGTTGGGATGGCCCAAGGCGCGGCGCAAGGAAGGATTTGGGCAGGTATGCCGACGATCAATCAACTGATCCGCAAGCCGCGGTCGCCGGTCAAAGCGCGCAACACGGTGCCGGCGTTGCAGAATTCACCGCAAAAGCGCGGTGTCTGCACCCGCGTCTACACCACGACCCCGAAGAAGCCGAACTCGGCGCTGCGCAAGGTCGCCAAGGTGCGCCTGACCAATGGCTTCGAGGTGATCGGCTACATCCCGGGCGAGGGCCATAACCTCCAGGAGCACTCGGTTGTGATGATCCGCGGCGGCCGCGTGAAAGATCTTCCGGGCGTGCGGTACCACATCCTGCGTGGCGTGCTCGACACCCAAGGCGTGAAGAACCGCAAGCAAAGGCGCTCCAAATACGGAGCAAAACGACCGAAGTAATTGTGCCGTCATCGCCGGGCTTGTCCCGGCGATCCCGTTTGATTGGCATGCAGGTGCCAGCATAAGCGAGATGGCCGGAACGAGTCCGGCCATGACGAAATAGAGAGACGAGAGAGGCCGATGTCCCGCCGTCATAGTGCCGAGAAGCGCGAGATCAATCCGGACCCGAAATTCGGGAACCTGGTGATCTCGAAATTCATGAACGCGATCATGTACGCCGGCAAGAAGTCGGTGGCGGAGACGATCGTCTATGGCGCCCTCGACATCATCGAGGTCAAGACCAAGCAGAACCCGGTCAACGTGTTCCAGCAGGCGCTCGACAATGTCATGCCGTCGCTCGAGGTGCGGTCGCGGCGCGTTGGCGGCGCGACCTATCAGGTGCCGGTCGAGGTACGCACCACCCGCCGGCAGGCGCTCGGCATCCGCTGGATCATCTCGGCCGCTCGCGAGCGCAACGAAAAGACCATGACCGAGCGGCTTTCGGCTGAACTGCTCGACGCCTCGAACAACCGCGGCAACGCCGTCAAGAAACGCGAAGACACGCACCGCATGGCGGAAGCCAACCGCGCGTTCTCGCATTACCGCTGGTGACGGGCCAGCCAACAACAGGGACGCGATCTTAAATGCCCCGCAGCCACCCGATCGAGGACTACCGCAATTTCGGCATCATGGCCCACATCGATGCCGGGAAGACGACGACGACCGAGCGGATCCTCTATTACACCGGCAAGAGCCACAAGATGGGCGAGGTGCATGAAGGCGCCGCGACCATGGATTGGATGGAGCAGGAGCAAGAACGCGGCATCACCATTACCTCTGCCGCCACGACCGCAATTTGGAAGAACAAGCGCCTCAACATCATCGACACGCCGGGTCATGTG
>JBOHIG010000235.1:0-13975 GCA_050725815.1 Xanthobacteraceae bacterium | reverse complement strand
CAATGGTGGTGATCGCCGACGAGTCGAAGTGGGTGCCGGTGCTCGGCCGCTTTCCGCTGCCGATCGAGGTCGACCGGTTCGGGCTTGCGGCGACGCGCCGGGCCGTCGAGACGGCGCTTTCCGCCGTCGGATTGCCGGCGGTGGCCTTGCCGCGGCGTGACAAGACAGGCCATGCTTTCGTCACGGATGGCGGGCATTTCATCCTCGATGCCGCGCTCGATCGAATTCCGGACCCGGCAGCGTTGGCCGCGAGGCTTTCGGCGATTGCGGGCGTCGTCGAGCACGGGCTGTTCGTAGGACTTGCGCAGACCGCGGTGATCGCGGGAGAGAACGGCGTGCGTGTCGTGGAGCGGCGCTGATGAAATTGAGCGAAGGAGTATCGTCATGATCGCCACCCCCTATGCGGGAGTTTTCCGCGCGGCGCTTCTCGCGTGCATACTTGCCGGTTTCTCGGCGCCGGCGCTGGCGCAAAAGCCCCCATCCGCCAACGCAATCGCGATCGCCAAAGAGATCGTCATCCTGAAGGGCTCGTCCGCGATGCTCGATCCGATGATCCCGGGGGTCATCGAGCGCGTGAAATTCATGCACATGCAGACCAACCCGATGCTGCAAAAGCCGCTCAACGAGGTGGCCCTGGCCCTGCGCAAGGAATACGCGAAGCGCTCCGCGGATCTGCTGACCGGGTTCGCCAAGACCTATGCATCTCACTTCACCGAGGCCGAGCTCAAGCAAGTGCTCGCATTCTACAAAACGCCGGCCGGCAAGAAGGTGATCGCCGAAGAGCCGCGCATCTTCGACGACAGCATGAAGCAGCTCAAGGCGTGGCAGGACAAGTTCTCCCAGGAGATGATCGCCCGCTTCCGCACCGAGATGCGCAAGCGAGGACACGATCTGTAGTATTGCCGCAGGGCGATCGGACATCGGCCATGGCTGACCACGACGTCGATCTCTTTGTCATCGGCGCGGGATCGGGCGGCGTGCGCGCAGCGCGTATCGCGGCGGGCTACGGCGCCAGCGTCATGGTCGCCGAGGAATACCGGGTCGGCGGCACCTGCGTGATCCGCGGCTGCGTACCGAAGAAGCTGCTGGTCTATGCCGCGCGCTTCGCCGACGAATTCGAGGACGCGGCGGGCTACGGCTGGACGCTGGGCGAACCCTCGTTCGACTGGGCGACGCTGATCGCCAACAAGGACCGCGAGATCGCCCGCCTGGAAGCGGCCTACACCACGAATTTGGAACGCTCGAAGGTCGAGGTTGTGAAAAGTCGCGCCGTGCTCGAAGACGCGCACACCGTGCGGCTCACCGCCACCGGCAAGACCGCGCGCGCCAAGACGATCCTGATCGCGACCGGCGCTGCGCCGCATCTCGGCGCCAAGATTGCCGGCCTCGATCATGTCATCTCCTCAAACGAGGCGTTCCATCTTCCGCATCTGCCGAAGCGGGTGCTGATCCAGGGCGGCGGCTACATCGCCGTGGAGTTTGCCACTATCTTCAGCGGGCTGGGCTCGGAGGTCACGCTGGTCTATCGCGGCGAAAAGATTCTGCGCGGCTTCGACGACGACGTGCGAGAGCATCTCAGCGCCGAACTGACCAAACGCGGCATCAAGATCGTCTGCAAGCAGACTGTCGATGCGGTCGAGAAAGTCGACCACGGTCTCGATGTCGAGCTCTCCAATCGCGAGTCCTTCGTGGTCGACTGTGCGATGTTCGCGACCGGCCGCAAGCCGAACGTGGAGAACCTCGGGCTAGAAGCGGCGGGCGTGACGCTTGCGCGCAGCGCTATCGCAGTCGACGAATATTCACGGACCTCCGTTCCCCACATCTACGCGATCGGCGACGTCACCGACCGCGTCAACCTGACCCCGGTGGCGATCCGCGAGGGCCACGCCTTCGCCGACAGCATCTTCGGCAACAAGCCGACGCCGGTCGATCATACCGAGGTGGCGACGGCGGTGTTCTCGGAGCCGGAGGTCGGCGTGATCGGGCTCACCGAGGCGCAGGCCTGCGAATGCCTTCCCCGCGTCGACATCTACAAAACCTCGTTCCGTCCGATGAAGGCGACGCTCGCCGGTCGCGACACCCGCTCGTTCTTCAAGCTGGTGGTGGATGGGCAGAACGGCCGCGTCGTTGGCTGCCACATCGTCGGGCCCGACGCCGGCGAGATGATCCAGCTCGTCGGCATCGCGGTGAAGATGAAGGCGACCAAGGCGCAGTTCGATGCCGTTATGGCGGTGCATCCCACCGCCGCCGAGGAACTCGTCACCATGCGCGAAAAGGCCTATACGGTCGGCCGGCAGGCGGCGGAATAGGCCCGGTTCGGGATTTATTCTGGCCTTCGGCGTCGTCCGTCGTATATATGGCGCCAAAATCCTGTAGCCCGCTCTGCGGGTTAGGGCCGCTTTTGTTGGAGGGCCGCGTGATGGCCGACCGTTGGACGCCCGAGAGCTGGCGCAAGAAACCGGCGCTGCAAATGCCCGACTATCCCGATGCGCTGGCGTTGGGCGAGGTGGAACGACAGCTTGCGACCTTTCCGCCGCTGGTTTTTGCCGGCGAGGCGCGCAACCTGATGAAGCAGCTCGGCCGCGTCGCCAAGGGCGAGGCTTTCCTGCTCCAGGGCGGCGACTGCGCCGAGAGCTTCGCCGAGCACGGCGCCAACAACATCCGCGACTTCTTCCGCGTCTTCCTCCAGATGGCGGTGGTGCTCACCTATGCCGCCGCGTGTCCGGTGGTGAAGGTCGGCCGCATCGCCGGCCAGTTCGCGAAGCCGCGCACCTCGCCGACCGAAAAGCAGAACGGCGTCGAGCTTCCGATCTATCGCGGCGACATCGTCAATGGCACCGATTTCACGGCGGAAGCGCGGATTCCCGATCCGCGCCGGCAGTTGCAGGCCTACCGCCAGTCGGCGGCGACACTCAACCTGCTGCGCGCCTTCGCGCAGGGCGGCTACGCCAACCTCGCCTCTGTCCAGCAATGGATGCTGAGCGCCATCAAGGATTCGCCGCAGGCGCGCCGCTATCAGGAACTCGCCGAGCGTATCTATGAAGCGCTCAACTTCATGCAGGCCTGCGGCCTCGACCTCGAAAGCCACCCGGAGCTGCGCACCACCGATTTCTACACCAGCCACGAGGCGCTGCTGCTCGGCTTCGAGCAGGCGCTCACGCGCGAGGACTCGACGCGCCCCGGCAACTGGTACGCCACCTCCGGCCACATGGTCTGGATCGGCGACCGCACTCGCCAGCCCGACCACGCCCATGTCGAATACTGCCGCGGTATCAAGAATCCGCTGGGTTTGAAAACCGGACCGTCGCAGAAGCCCGACGACCTGCTGCGTCTCATTGACATTCTCAATCCGGACGACGAGGCGGGGCGGTTGACGCTGATCTGCCGCGTCGGCGCCGACAAGGCTGCCGACCTGCTGCCGCCACTGATCCGCTCCGTGAAAAAGGAAGGCCGCACCGTGGTGTGGTCGTGCGATCCCATGCACGGCAACACCATCACCTCGACCTCGGGCTACAAGACGCGACCGTTCGACCTCATCCTCAAAGAGACGCGCACGTTCTTCCAGGTCTGCGCGGCCGAGGGCGTGCATGCCGGCGGCGTGCATCTGGAGATGACCGGACAGAACGTAACGGAATGCACGGGCGGCGTGCGCGACATCTCGGACGAGGACCTCAACGACCGCTATCACACGGTCTGCGATCCACGACTGAATGCCGAACAGGCGATCGATCTCGCCTTTCTGCTCGCGGACCTGCTCAAGCAAGGCCGTGCCGGTAAGCCGCAGCCGCTGCCGGCCGCAGCGGGGCTGTGAGACGAACGCTCTTGGGTGTCGGAGATTGTTCGTGACCTTTCCAGCCCTCTTCATCTCGCATGGCTCGCCGCGGCTGATCATCGAGGATTCCGCCTCGCGTGATTTCCTCAAGACCTATGCGCAAAGTCTCCCCAAGCCGCGCGCCATCGTGATCGCATCGGCGCATTTCGGCACCAGCCGCCCCGCCGTCGTCGCCGACGAGCGGCCGCCGATGATCTACGATTTTGGCGGCATGCCGGAGCTGCGCAAGCTGGTCTATCCCGCGCCGGGCGATCCGCAGGTCGCGATCAAGATCGCGGGCCTGTTGCAAGCCGCCGGCTTCGCGCCCGGCGTGGCCAAGGGCTACGGCTACGATCACGGCATCTGGGTGCCGCTGATGCTGCTCTATCCGGACGCCGACGTGCCGGTGGTGCCGATCTCGGTGCAGCCGCATCTCGGTCCGGCGCATCACGTTGCCGTCGGCAAGGCGCTGGCATCGCTGCGCGACGAAGACCTGCTCGTAATCGGCTCCGGCTCGATGACGCACAACCTGCATGAATTCTACGCGCCCGGACGTGAAGGCGACGATCCCGCGCTCGCATGGGTCGCGGCGTTCAACGACTGGGTGCACGATCGGATCGCCGACGGAGACCTCGATGCGCTGATGCAATATCGCACGCGCGCGCCGTACGCGGCTGAGAATCACCCGACCGAGGAGCACATCCTGCCGCTCTTCATCGCACTCGGCGCCAGCGGCACCGGGGCGCGGCGCGTGCACGCGAGCTACCGCTCGGGCGTGATCTCAATGGACACCTACGAGTTTGGTTGATGCAAGGTTGTCGTCCGCGCGAGCGGAATGTGCGACGACGATCGCAAGAAACTCAGGCCAAGTAGAAATGCGCCGCCGCTTTCTTCACATTCCGTGAAGGTAAACGATTTCCGCTTATTTCGACATTAAACATAGAACCAATCCTTGCCGCGTTCGCTCGACTTGTAAGGATTTGCGAAAACCGTCGGCCCGATGATCGCTGCCACAGAGCAGGCGGGGGGCCTCAACGTGACCACAATCAAAACACTGGCGGTCGCACTGATGCGGTTGGCAGCCGCATTTCCGATCAGCCTGGCGACCGCAGCACCGGTGCAGGCAGCGGATTGGGCCAGCCCATTCGTGCCGCCGGACACCTACACCGGCGAGTTCGGCGTGCGCATGTGGTACGGGCAGGCGCGCACCGCGAAGAATCTCTACGACACCTCCGGGGCGCTGCTCGTATCGCGCCTCGCCTATAATGACCTCAACATCTTCACCGGCGAAGCCTATACGCGCTTCGATCTCTCGGGCGGCTGGTTCCTCAAAGGCTATATCGGAGGCGGCAACCTGTTCGGCGGACGGCTCAAGGACGAGGACTTCCCGCCGACGCTGGTACCCTATTCGGCGACGCTCAGCGACCAGAAGGACGGTTACCTGTTCTACGGAAGCGTCGACGGCGGCATCAAGATCATCCGTGGCGGCGACTTTCATGTCGGCGCTTTCGTCGGCTATCACTTCCTGCGCGATCAGGTGTCGGCATTCGGCTGCGGCCAGATTGCGGCCAATCCGGCGGTGTGCGCCGGCGGCATCCCGGACTCGATCAAAGTCATCACCCAGCGCAACGATTGGCATTCATTGCGCATCGGTCTCGACGCGGCGGTCGAATTCGACCGGCGCTGGAAGCTTGCCGTCGACGCCGCCTGGCTGCCCTATGTGAAACTGTACGGCGCGGATTCGCATTGGCTGCGGATCGGCACCTCGCCCGGGGACTTCACCGGCGCGATCCCGGAGGACGGCAAGGGCTGGGGCTATCAGCTCGATGCATTCCTGGCCTACCGCTTCAACGACACCTTCAGCGTCGGCATCGGCGGCCGCTACTGGCACACCGAGACCAACAAGGGCAGCACGCATTTCGAGGGCCATGTCGTCGGCGTCAACGCGCAGCCGCAGGCGGTGCGGTGGAAGCAGGACCACTTCGGCGTCTTCTTCCAGTCGACGGTGTCGTTCGGACCCACTCACGTGGTCGGCGGCGGCTGAGCTAGACTATAATCATGACCCGGCTCTGGCGCGCCACCATCAACACCTGGAATGGGCTCACCGCCGCCGCACGCAGCGAGATGGCGGTCCGTCAGGAGCTTGTCGTCCTCGTGCTCGCGATTCCGCTTGCCTTCGTGGTGGGCGAGGGGGCCTGGAAGCGCCTCGCGCTCATCGGCGTGATCGTGCTGATCCTGATGGTCGAGTTGCTCAACACCGCGATCGAGAAGCTTGCCGACCGCGTCACGCGCGAAACCGATCCGCAGATCGGCCTCGTCAAGGACATGGGCTCGGCCGCAGTCGGCCTCTCGCTACTGATCGCCGCCGCGGTGTGGCTGCTTGCGTTGGCGGAGCGGCTGGGGCTCTTGTAACCGCATTCCAATCCCGCCGTCGCCGCGTTACATCTATCCGCATGAACTCCCGCCCTGCCGACAGCCTGGCGATCGCCGTCGCCCAGCTCAATCCGACGGTTGGCGACATCGACGGCAACGCCGCCCGTGCCCGCGCCGCGCGCGCCGAGGCTGCGCGCGCCGGCGCCGATCTGGTGGCGTTTCCCGAGCTGTTCATCTGTGGCTATCCGCCCGAGGACCTCGTGCTCAAGCCGGCTTTGCAGGCCGCCTGCCGCGCCGCGGTCGAGGTGCTGGCGCGCGAGACCGCCGACGGCGGCGCGGCGGTGCTGATCGGAACGCCCTGGGCTGAGAACGGCAGCCTCTACAATGCCTATTGCCTGCTCGAGGGCGGCGCGATCGCTGCCGTGCGGCGCAAGGTCAACCTGCCCAACTACGGCGTGTTCGACGAGCGGCGCGTGTTCGCGCAGGGGCCGGTGCCGGGGCCGGTCAACTTCCGCGGGGTGCGCATCGGCATCCCGATCTGCGAGGACATCTGGACCGAGTGGGGCGACTACGAGGACGTGGTCGAGACGTTGAGCGAGACCGGCGCCGAATTCCTGATCGTGCCGAACGGCTCGCCCTATATGCGCGACAAGGACGACGTCCGCCTCAACATCGCGGTGGCGCGCGTTACCGAGAGCGACCTGCCGCTGGTCTATGTCAACCAGGTCGGCGGCCAGGACGAGCTGGTGTTCGACGGCGCCTCGTTCGGCCTGCATGCCGACCGCTCGCTGGCGTTCCAGCTTCCGGCCTTCACCGAGCAGGTGACCACCGTGCGCTGGCGGCGCACCGGCAATGGGTGGCGCTGTACCGACGCTCCGGTGGCGAAGCTCTTGGAGGACGGCGACAAGGAGGACTACATCGCCTGCGTGCTCGGCCTGCGCAATTATGTCGACAAGAACGGCTTCAAGGGCGTGGTGCTCGGTCTTTCCGGCGGCATCGACTCGGCGCTGGTCGCCGCGATGGCGGTCGATGCGCTGGGCGCGGATCGCGTGCGCTGCGCGATGCTGCCCTATCGCTTCACCGCGCAGTCCTCGATCGAGGATGCAGCCGCCTGCGCGAGGGCGCTTGGCGTCAAGCATGACGTGGTGCCGATCGAAAGCGCCGTGCTCGGCCTGGAGAAGGCGCTCGCGCCGCTGTTCGACGGGTTGCCGCGCGACGTGACCGAGGAGAACCTGCAGGCGCGGGCGCGCGGCGTCATCTTGATGGCGATCTCCAACAAGCTCGGCCTGATGGTGGTCACGACCGGCAACAAGTCGGAGATGTCGGTCGGCTACGCCACGCTCTATGGCGACATGAATGGCGGCTTCAATCCGGTGAAGGACCTCTACAAGACCGAGGTCTATCGGCTGGCGCGGCTGCGCAATAGCTGGAAGCCCGATGATGCGCGCGGGCCGGACGGCTCGGTGATCCCCGAGCGCATCATCACCCGCGCGCCGTCTGCCGAACTGCGCGAAAACCAGACCGACCAGGATTCGCTGCCGCCTTATGATGTGCTGGACGCTATCCTGGAGCGGCTGGTGGAACGCGAGGAGCCGATCGCGGACATCGTCGCGGCGGGCTTCGACAGGGAGACGGTGTCGAAGGTCGCCCGCATGCTCGACCTTGCCGAATACAAGCGCCGGCAGTCGGCCCCGGGCGTGAAGGTGACGCTGAAGAACTTTGGCCGCGACCGCCGCTACCCGATCGTGAATCGCTTCCGCGACTCCGGCGCGGCGCTGCCGGAGCCAGACCGCGCCTTGCTCAACGACAAGAGCGGGAGCGGGAAGGGCGAGGCGTTCGATTTCTGATTTGCAACGATGAATTGCTGGGCGCGCAGGCGCTTAGCGGGCCGGAAGGAAGGTAGGTCCGACGGTGCGCACGGTGCGCTTGCCGTTTTCCTGTGGGGGCGTTGCGGCCTTTTCCTTGGCTTTCTCGTCGGCCTTCGGCGGCGCCTTGGGCGCGACCTTCGCCGGGATCGGGCGGCCCTTGGAATCGACCGGTTGCGAGAGCCTTCTGGCCTGCTCCTCGGTCACCACGATGTCGCCGCGCTCAATGCTGGTGTCCTCGAGATGTTTGAGTGCATCGGCCCAGGTCTGGCCGGCAGCCTTGCAGCCGCAAGCGGGATTGAACGCTTTGCGATAGGCAAACGCGTTGGGCAACTCCGAATAGAGCCGCCCGCCTTGCGACACCGCTTGCGAGACGTCCTCGCCAGGATTGCGGTGGCTGAACAGTACGACCTCGGCGGCCGGGCACATGCGCCGGCAGATCTGCTCGTCCTCCGCGAACTTGCTCGGCACCGTCGAATAGGACACCGGGAAATAGAATCCGTCGCAGGTGCGCACGCAAACCGTCCGGTAGGTGTCGCCGCCGCCTGGCGCCATGCCCGGGATGGAGCTGCTGCCGCCACCGAAGCCGCCGAACAGGCTGTCGAAGAAACCGCCGCCGCGATTGGCGTAGGCGCGATATTGCGGCCCGCAATCGTTCTGCGCGAGGGTGGTCAGCAGCGTGCGGCGTTCGGCTTCGCGGTCGGCGGTGCCGCCGCGCAGGCGCTGCACGTCGGCCAGCATGCGGTCGAGATTCGCGCGCATCTGCTGGATCTGGTTGTTGATTCGCCCGCATTGCGGCGGCTGGCCGCCGAACAGCGAGAAGAAGCCGCGGCCTTCGCAGCCCATCTTGCGCGCCTGCGCCGAGAGGCGGTCGAGCTCGCTCTGCTGGCGCTGCGCCGCTTCCTCGTAGCGCCGGATCTGGTCGGCGCGGGCCGGATCGGTGGCGCCGCGATCGAGCCCCGCGAGCTGGCCTTCGAGCCGCACGCAGACCGGGTTGCGTTGCGCCTGGGCGGGCGCCTGCGGGTGCGGCGTCACGCTGGGATAGGCCGGTGGCAGCGGTGCCTGTGCCGCCGCCGCCGCCATGCCGGCCGCGAATGCCAGCAGTGCCGGCGCCAGCCGGCGCACGAGCATCGAGATCACTGTCTCATTCATGGAGCAGAGCCGCACCCCGAACCCGAATACTGAGGAAGCCTCGATCAAGCGCCGCAATGGTGACCAAAGTGTGAAGCCGGGCGCCGGCAAAGTAGCGGTTATTCCCTACCGGGAGCTTGGACGCTCGCGCGGCCAACCGCAATCGGCCGCCGCGTTTCGCTGTGCAGGTTCCACAGAATCCCGGCGATGATCAGGCCGGCGCCGGCAAAGACGTAGATATCGAGCGGCTCCGAATAGAGCCACCAGCCCACGACCGCGATCAGCGGAATGCGCATAAAATCGAGCGGCACCACAAGGCTCGCGTCGCCGGCCCGGAATGCATTGCTCAGACAGAAGTGCGCAAACAGTCCAGCGGCGCCAAGCCCGAGAATGGCCGGCGCCAGATCAAGCCCGATCCTGCCGAAGAACAGCGGCCCGCCGCCGATCAGGCCCAGGACAAGCTGAATCACATTCATCCAGAACACGATGGCGAATGTGCTCTCGGTGGTGGTGAGCTTCTTGGTGGCGATGTTCTGCACGCCATAACCCAGCGCCGCCACCAGCACGATGAGGGCGGCCGGTTGGAATGTCTCCAGCCCCGGCCGCAGGATCACCAGTACGCCGGCAAGTCCAAATACGACCGCGCCGACGCGGCTCGTCGTCATGCGCTCGCCCAGGAAGAACGGCGCCATCAGGATCGTCCAGGCCGGCATGGTGAATTCGAGCGCGAAGACAGTCGCCAGAGGCAGCAGCAAAAGACTCCACGCCCACAGATATTGCGAGCCGAAGTGGATGCTGTTTCTCAGGAAGTGCAGGGGGAAGCGGCGGAGGTTGATGTCGAGCCGCAGCTTTGGCCGCGCCGCGGCCACGATGCCGATGATGGCGAGCCCGACCGCCGCACGCACCGTGAGGATTTCGACCACGCTGAGCGCGTCCGCGAGCGCGCGGATCGCGATCGCCATCACCGAGAACGACAGGAGGGTGCCGATCATCCACAGGACGACCAGCGCGAGTTGGCGGGGAGAGGTCACAACAGGAGTGTTTCACTCGGCATCGGGCTGGTTCTCCGGTCGCGCCTGCACGAAGGCGGAAAGCTTGGCGCAGGCGGCATCGACCGCGACGATCTTCGGATAGCGATCGAGCGGAACCTTGAGCCGGCGCGCATTCGCGACCTGCGGCACGAGACAGATGTCGGCAAGCGTTATCTCGGCACCATGGGCATAAGGCCCGCCGCCAAGCATCGCTTCCAGCGCGTCGAAGCCGGCGATGACCCAATGGTGATACCAGGCGTCGATCTTGGCCTGGTCCTGGCCCATTTCGGTCTTGAGGTAACGCAGCGGCGCGACGTTATTGAGCGGATGGATATCGCAGGCGATGAGCTGCGCCAGCGCGCGCACCTTGGCGCGGCCGATCGGATCGCGCGGCAGCAGCGGCGGCTGCGGATGGATCTCGTCGAGATACTCGATAATCGCGAGCGACTGCGTGAGGACGTCGCCGGAGTCGAGCTTGAGCGCCGGCACCCGCATCTGCGGATTGATCGCGCGAAATTCGGGCTTGAGGTTCTGCCCACCCTCCTTTTGCAGGTGGATGGGGACGGTCTGGAAGGCGATGCCCTTGATGTTTGCCGCAATGCGTACCCGGTAGGCGGCCGAGGAGCGGAAATAGCCGTAGAGCGTCACGTCGCATCCCCTTGGAGATAGTGCGGTCAATCAGGGAGCTGTCGTGACAGGGTAGGCGACGCAGTTCAAGCCTTGCCTTCGGCGTCGGCGATAAGTTGCGCCGATCGCTCGGTGAGCTGCGCCACCGCGCGGTCGAAAGCGGTGCGGTCGGCGGCGGTCACCACCTGCGAGAGCCTGTCGGTGAAATCGAGCGCGCGCGGCGCCAGCTCCTCATAGACCGCACGTCCGGCCGGCGTCAGCGAGAGGAAGGCTTCGCGCAAGTCGGCCCGGTTGGCGCGCCGCGCGATGAGCTTGCGCTCTTCGAGCTGCGCCACGGCGCGCGAGACCTTGGTCTTGTGCATGTGGGTGCGCGCGCCGATCGCCTTGCCGGTCATCACCCCGAACTGGCCGAGGCTCACCAGCACGCGCCATTCAGGTATGCCGATACCGTACCGGCCATAGACCTGGGTCAGCGCCTGGGACACCAGGCTCGACAGCACGTTGAGGCGGTGGGGTAGGAAGCCGTCGAGCTCGAGCAGGGGCGTTTCGGCGGCTTCGGGCTTGGTCGCAGCAGTGTTCGTCATCTCGGGCGCCCCGGGCGCGGATAGGGCCCCGGTGCGTTGGCGGCCGCTACGCGCAAGGCGCGAAGATGGCCGAAGACGCCGGCTTTCGCAACGGCGGCTGAAGGAGGTCAAACCAACCGGGAATCACCTAAATTTAGCGGGAGCACTCGATGGCGACGAACTCGTTGCAGGCGCCGCCCCGGCAGGCCGTGCTACCGGCAGGCACCGCACCGGTGATGTCATCCCGGTCGACCTTGCGGTAGGACGCCGCCTTCTGGAAGTCGCGCGAGCGGCAATAGGCGGTCGCAGCGGCCGCGCCGCAGGCCGCGCCCGAGGCGAGACAGCGGTCGACCCCATAGCCGTCGGCATTATTGGCGATGATGAAGATGCGTTTCTCCGCCTGGGCGGAGACGGTGAAGTAGAGAGCGCCGGCAAGGGTGAGTGCGGCTATGACGTAACGCATCGGATCGCTCGCTGTTGCGCACCGGGTTCGGTCGCAATTGAGGAGAATGCGCGAGAACCTGTTAAGACCCCGTTAACCCGACGTGCCGGGCCGCGGAGAGAAGTTTGAAGTTTAGTGTAACCGGGGGTGCCCGTGCGGCTATGACGGGCGTGCAACACCTGCGAAAACTCGGACGTTGCCCACAGGCGAATTCGCGCAATGCGAGTCCGGCGGCGGCTGTGCCCGCCACGGTTCCCACTTGACGGGGGACGGCCGGTTCCCCATTGTCGCCCGCATGAACGGCCTTAACCATATCTGCGGCATTTGCCGGGAGATTATCCGCTAGCGACATTCGCTGGCGCGGCCGTCTTTTCTCTCCTGATCGAGATGTGCGACGCCGGGCCAGCGGCCAGCAGGCGTATTTTTCGCCGTCCTTTCCTCAGGGCGCATCGAAAAATCGCAAACGCAGAAGACCCGCGTCCTATGGAACTGAAGCTCTACGATACGCTGACGCGCGAGAAGCGGCCGTTCACGCCGATCGATCCCGCGAACGTGCGCATGTATGTGTGCGGGCCGACGGTCTACGACTTTGCCCATATCGGCAATGCGCGGCCAGTGATCGTGTTCGACGTGCTGTTCCGGCTGTTGCGGCATCTCGCGAAACAAGGCGCGTGGGACGGCGGAAAGGGTGAAACCGGAGTCACCTACGTCCGCAACATCACCGACGTCGACGACAAGATCAACGCGCGCGCGGCGGAGGAATATCCGAACCTGCCGCTCAACGAGGCGATCCGCACCGTTACCGAGAAGACCGAGAAGCAGTTTCACGAGGATGTCGACGCGCTCGGCTGCCTGCGGCCGACGGTCGAGCCGCGCGCCACCGAGCACATCGCCGAGATGAAGACGCTGATCGAGCGGCTCATCAAGGCTGGCCACGCCTATGTAGCCGAGGGCCATGTGCTGTTCTCGGTGCCGTCGATGCCGGACTACGGCAAGCTTGCCAGGCGCTCGCTCGACGAGATGGAGGCGGGCGCGCGCGTCGAGGTCGCGCCTTACAAGAAGGACGCCAAGGACTTCGTGCTGTGGAAGCCCTCGAAGCCGGGCGAGCCGTCATGGCCGTCGCCCGCCGGTATCGCAGCGCCGGGGCGGCCCGGCTGGCACATCGAGTGCTCGGCAATGTCGTGGAAGCATCTCGGCGAGACCTTCGACATCCACGGCGGCGGCATCGATCTCGTGTTCCCGCATCACGAGAACGAGATCGCGCAATCGCGCTGCGCCTTCCATGCGCCGGTCATGGCGAACTTTTGGATGCACAACGGCTTCTTGCAGGTCGAAGGCGAGAAGATGAGCAAGAGCCTGGGGAATTTCGTGACGATCAGGCAACTTCTAGGTTGCTGGACCGGTCCTGTTATTAAGTATGCGATGCTGCAAACGCACTATCGCCAACCAATCAACTGGACCGTCGCTCGACTTGAACAGGCTCGGCAAGAAATTGGAATTTGGGCTGGCCTCTATTCTGGTTCCGAGGCGCACAACGATTATCAACACAGGAAATATAGCAAAACGCCGCCGCGTCCCACGGACGAACTTGTCGATGCGCTCGGTGATGACCTCAATACGCCAAGCGCAATTTCCGTTTTGCGATATCAGTTCTCGGCGAACTCGATAATGAATGGATTGACGAAAGAGTTCTTCCAGAACTGTGAGTTTCTTGGACTTTTGAATGGAGAAACTATCGGTGCTCTAGAAAGCGATCATGTCTCTGGCACTGTACAGCCTCGCAAGTTGTTTGATGCAATGCCTTATGTTCGTGCGCTAAGAGCAGGAATCGCAAATAAGCGATCCGACATAGTTCAAAGCGCGGAAAGAGAGTTGGGCGCTCTCGGTGTGAAAGCTGAAATTCGACGCGACGCATTTCTAGAGCTTGTTCCTCTGGACAAATCTGCGGAACTAGATACGGCCTCCATTGAGACTTTGATTGCCAAGCGTGCTGCGGCGCGCAATGCAAAGAACTTTGCCGAATCTGACCGTATCCGCGACGAACTCGCAGCCATGGGCGTTGTGCTTAAGGACAGTAAGGACGGTACCACCTGGGAGATTGCGCGATGACCGTGCCGCGCACTCCGTCACCC
>JBOHIG010000234.1:0-20124 GCA_050725815.1 Xanthobacteraceae bacterium | reverse complement strand
CCGCGCGGTGTAATCATCAACGGCAGCGGCGGCGACGACAAGATCGCGGCCCGGCTCGAAGGCGGCCGCATCAACGGGCTCGGCGGCAACGACACCATGCAGGGCTTCGACGGCGACGACATCCTGGACGGCGGCCTCGGCAACGACAGGATGTTCGGCGGTCTCGGCGACGACCAGTACTTCCTCGACAGCCCATCCGACCTTGTGGTGGAGAATGCCGGCGAAGGCATCGACACCATGCGCATCTCGTTCTCCAAGAGCCTGCGGCCCAATGTCGAGAACCTGATCCTGACCGGCGTCGCCGACATCAACGGCGTCGGCCGGCAGACCGACAATGTCATCACCGGCAATTCCGGCGACAATCGGCTGCGGGCCGGCTCCGGCAACGATACGTTGAAGGGCGGCTCCGGCGAGGACCTGCTGGCCGGCGACGCCGGCAACGACCGGCTGCTCGGCGGTTCGAACGATGACATCCTGACCGGCGGCAAGGGCCGCGACGTGATGACCGGCAATGGCGGCCGCGACCTGTTCGACTTCAACGTGGTCGGCGACACCGGCCGCACGTCGGCGACCCGGGACGTGATCACTGACTTCCAACGCGGCGCTGACGACATCGACGTCCGCTCGATCGACGCCGACACCAACGTAGCCGGCAACAACGTGTTCACGTTCATCGGCGCGGCGGCCTTCAGCGGAGCCGGCGGCGAGATCCGGATCAACGATCTCGGCTCGCAGGTGCTGGTGCAGGGCGACGTCAACGGCGACGGCGTGCGCGACTTCGAAATTTTGGCGCAGAACGTCACGACGTTGGCCGGGTCCGACTTCCTGCTGTAGTCGAATGCAGGTGATTATTTTGCACGCATTGGCGCGACCGCGCCGAACGTAGGCCAATCAAGGGGCGGGCGGCTGGCCAACAAACGTACAGGTCGCGATCTGCGGCTGGGCAGCGAAGTATGCGGCCTGGAATGTGCGCTTGTCGTGCAGCTCGCTTAGTTGAAGTTGCCGATAAACGACGTTGGCGGCCAGCGCGGCTCGGTCGAACGGAAACGGATCGATCGCGATCTCCCGGTCCGACCGCGGCGTAAGTCGCATCGTTACGGCATTGTCGCCGGAATAGGCGGTCGGTACCGGCGCAATGACATGGTCCTTGAGCTGCTCGCTGCTGCAGACATAGAGCGACAGGAGATCCCAGGTCTGCAAGAGCTGGTAATTCGTCGCCACTTCCCGCGCATCGAACTCGGCCGAGATCGCATTCTGTTGCGTCTCGTTGCGCGCAATGAATGTCTTGATCTCGTCGCTCAACGAGCGCGGCGGTCCCGGCGGCGGCTGTGTCATCACGCCGTAGCGCAACTGCCAGAGTCCGGTGCGGTGCTTGCTGACCAGCAAACCGGTATAGCGGTCCACGCCGGTCAGCATGTCGATCGCCCATTGGTAGGACTCCAGTTGGACGTTGTCGTTGGGCACGGCCCGGTAAGTCGGCGTCTTCCCGCCGTCGAAGCGGGGATCGGTCTCGTACCGGAACCAGCCGCTGTCGTGATAGTGGGCCGCACGCACCGTCGGGCCATGGGGCCGCGGTCGCTCGAACGACGAATTCCCCCAGTGTGCGGCGAAAAATCCAGCAAGCTTGGCGTGATCGTTTTGCGTGATCATCACCACAGAGCCGTCTGACTGATACCGGACAATCATGGAGGTCCCCTCACACCGTTGGCATTCAAGGCTACCGGAACCATACAAAGCCAGTGGCATTGCTGCCAATCGCAACCCAGACGTCCTACCGTTTGGCGCGCCGGTGGAATATTCTAATCTGCCAGCATATCCGTTTGTCCGGGCGTCTCCATGTACTGGAATGAAACGCTGACCTACGTCATCACGCCCAAGAGCGGACCGGTGCGGCAGCTAAGGACTCTGCTTGATGCCAGATCTGCGTTGGTGGAGGACCTTCCCGCCGGCGGCACCAAGCGGCCGCATTGGCTGCAGGCCGGGTTGCGCGTGGTGGCGGCGTCGGAAAGCGGCTTGCAGGACGATATCAGCGCCGCAACCGATGCGCTGTTGGCGGCGTTAGAGAAGGAGGGGTGGATGAACCGGCCCTCGTTGCGCTGAGCGTTGACGGAACCAGCCGGACTGAAACTATTTTCTCGGTTTCCGTGGTTTCGAGAAAGGATCGTATCCACTGGTTGTCATCTCGTGCACATGGAGTACGATAGCGGGAGGTGGCCCATTCGGGGGCGTTGCATCGCTGTTCGCCAGCCAAGATTCGTGAGGAAAATCATGTCGTTAATAAAAAACGCGCCGGCCGTGAGAATCGCGCCGAACAACCCGGTCTTCGACCTACCGGTGATCGTGGCGATCGAGGAGAAGCTGTTCGAGGCGGCCGGGCTCGACGTGAAGTTCTCGGCGACCTATGCCGACCGCGAGAAGGACGTCGAAAAGCCGATCATGTTCCGCCTCAAGGAGCAGCTTTTCGATTGCGGCTCCGCCGACAGCTACAACGTGTGCGAATGGGCGAGTATCGACCGCCTGGAGCGCGGCACGCGCGGCGGCAACATCGCCGCCTTGCGCGCTGCGGTCGCCGCTCAGGCGATCTTGTCCTTCGACGACACGCTGCAAGTGCCGCGCGATCTGGCCGACGTGCCGGTCTGTGTGCAGCACCTCACCGGCTCGCACTACACGACCTTGCAGATGCTCGAGAGCGCGGTCGGCGCCGAGCACGTGAACATTCAGAATGGCGGCCTTCCGCAGATGCGCTGGGCCGGCCTCAAAGACGGCGCCTATCGAGCGGTAACGGTGATGGAGCCGTTCATCAGCCTTGGCCTCAAAGAAGGCGCACACATCATCGCGTCATCCTTCTATCGCGGCGGCGAGGTGATCTCGGCCGATCTGACGCCCGAGCAGCGCAAGGCCTACTACGACGCTGAGAACAAGGCCGTCGACCTCATCAATGCGGACTTCTACAAATACGCCCATCACGTCGCGGCCCATGCCAAGGGCGCATTGAAGCCGACCGAGCTACTCAAAGCCTTCGTGCGCTATAAGCACGTCGACTACTACGACGCATCGCTGTTCAACCGCGCGTACGATTGGATGAAGGCCCGCGGCCTCAGCGAGGGCCAGAGCCAGCACGCTGCGCTGGTCGTCGGTTGATTGCTTTCGTTTGAGTCGCTGCTTGACGGCAAATGCTGCGAGCTCCCTCTCCCCTGCGGGGAGAGGGAGCGGCACGTTTTGTGGCGCCTATGTCGGACAACATGTGCGTCCGACGCTACCGCCTGCAAAGGAATGTTCAATGGACGCCGTTACCAAGCCGAAGCGCAAGCCGGGCAACGCGGTCGCGCGTGCCTATCCCGACCTGCACGACCATATCCGCGCCCTCGACAAGGCCGGCCTGCTGGTTTCGGTCGACCGTCCGATCAACAAGGACACGGAGATGCACCCACTGGTGCGGTGGCAGTTCCGCGGCGGTATCGAAGAAAAGGACCGCAAGGCGTTCCTGTTCAACAATGTCGTCGACAGCAAAGGCCGCAAATACGATATCCCGGTGCTGGTCGGCGGGCTCGCCGCCAACAAGGAAATCTACCGCATCGGCATTGGCTGCGCGTTCGAGGAGATCGACGCGCGCTGGGTGCGGGCGGCGCAAAATCCGATCCCGCCGCGGCTGGTCGATAATGCGCCGTGCCACGAGGTCGTCATCACCGGCAAGGCGCTCGACAAGCCGGGACAGGGTCTCGACGGCATTCCGCTGCCGATTTCCACGCCGGGCTGGGATATCGCGCCCTACGCGACGCTCTCGCAATATATCACCCGGGATCCCGACACCGGCATTCAGAATATGGGCAACTACCGCGGCCAGATGAAGGCGCGGCGGCGGCTCGGTATGAATCCATCGCTCGAATTGCGGCCGGGCATCTACAACCACTGGGAGCGGTTGCGCGCGCGGGGCTTCAAGAAGCTTCCCTGCGCGGTCGTGCTCGGTGCGCCGCCCTGCGTCACCTTCGCCTCGGTGCAGAAGCTGCCCGAGACGCTCGACGAGCTGCACGTCGCGGGCGCGTTGGTCGGTGCGCCGATCAACGTGGTTAAGGCGAAGACCGTGGACCTCCTGGTGCCGGCGGAAGCAGAGATCGTAATCGAAGGTTTCATCGACACCGAGTATCTCGAGCCGGAGGCGCCGTTCGGCGAATCGCACGGGCACGTCAACCTGCAGGAATTCAACGCCTATATGGATGTCACCGCCATCACGCGCCGGCGCGACGCGGTGCTGACCTCCATCATCTCGCAGGTGACGCCGTCGGAATCGAGCCTGATCAAGCGCATCGGCATGGAACCGCTATTCCTGAACTTCCTGACCGGCACCCTCGGCATCAAGGGCATCAAGCGGGTATCGATGCACGAGCCGCTCACCAATATCCGCAAGGTGATCGCGATCGTCTGCGACCGCGACATGCCGACGACCGAGATCTGGCGTGCGCTCTATGGCGCGGCGGTGCTGCATCGCGCCGCCGGAAAATATGTAATTGCGCTCAACGACGACATCGATCCGGAGAACGCGGATGCGATCCTGTGGGCGATGTCGTACCGCGCCAATCCGAATCTCGATATGCACGTGCTGCCGCACCGCGACCAGGGTCACGGACCGCGCAGCAAGCGCAACGGCGGCCAGGACGCCTCGGTCCTGATCGATGCGACGTTGAAGGAGGACTTCCCGCCGATTTCGCTGCCGAAGCGCGAATACATGGAGCGCGCCAAGGCGATCTGGGATGAACTCGGCCTGCCGAAACTCAAGCCGGAGGCGCCTTGGTTCGGCTACTCGCTGGGCGAATGGGGGCCGGACCTCGACGAGGCCGCGTTGCGCGCCACGCGCGGCGACTACCTCGAAACCGGCAAGGAACTGGAAAAGCGCCGCCGCAAGGACGTTCGCATGAATACCGAGGTGCGCAACGTCGATGAGCGCAAGGCCGCACCGCGCAAGCCGAAGAAGCGCTGACGTTTTTGGATTGCCGCGTCTGCCGGCAATCGGGCTCGTTGGCGACGCTCCCGGAAACGAAACCCCGGGCCTTCGCCCGGGGTCACGAGATTTTGCGATAGCTGGGACGGCGCCGATCGCGCTATTTCTTCTTCTTCTTGCCGCGCTTGGCGGAGAGCACCTTCTCGTATTTCTGCGCGAGCTTCATGGTCGCTTCGGCGTATTCGGTGCACGCTTTGCGGTCGCCATAGAGGAGCGCGGTGTCGGGCGCGCCGGTCTTCTTGTAGGCCTCGCGGAAGGCCTTCGATGCGTGCGCCTCCTTCGAGGTCTTTTCCAGGAGCTCGAAGTGCTGCGGGTTCTTGTTCGCCCAATCGGCATGAACGGCCCACGCGCGTGCGGAGTACAGGTCGGGCACGTTGACGCCGAACACGGAATTGATCGTCGGCGCGTTCTCGCTCAGCGCTGCATACCGGTTCTCCTTGCGATTGAATACGCCGAGCACCTTGAACTTGTCCTTGAGCGCAATCACGCCCGAGATCGGCAGGGCGCCGATGTCGACCTCGCCGTTGAGCACGGCGATATAGGTCGGGTTACCGCCGCCGTAGGGGATCAGGTTGTAGGTTGAGCCCGTGGCCTCGCCGAGCGCCAGCAGCGCGATCGATGCAGGGTGCGGGATGCGGCTCACGCCGACATTGAGCGTCTTCTTCTTCGCCGCGTCGACCACCTGCTTGGCGGTTTTGAACGGCGAGTCGCGCCTGGCGAAGATGATGCTGTCGTCGGCGTCCACCTGCGAGAAGTAGATGTAGTCGCGCGGGAAGTTGTAGTCCGGCTTCTGGACCACATACATGATCATTTCCGGGCCCATATTGCCGAACAGGAAGTTGTGCCCGTCGTGCGGCCGCCGCTTGATGAACAGCTCGTAGCCGATCTGGCCGGAGGCGCCGGGATAGAACGCGTATTCGAACTTCTGCTTGAGCAGCGGACTCCAGCCGTCGTCAAACGAGCGCGCAAGGCGCTCGGCGCCGCCGCCCTGGCCGGTCGGGATCACCACGTTGATCCTGCGGCTCGGATAGGTCTGCGCGCCGGCGCTGCTGAAGGGAGAGGCGGCGATAAGGCCGGCCGTCGCGGCAAGGCCGCCGCAAAACGTACGACGCGGCAAAGTGAGACGATTGGATGTCATGAGTTTCTCCTCCCTGGAGACGATACAGGGGCAACTGCGCCGGGAGATCGCTGTTCCCTGTCGGGCATCCTGCCACAGCGAGCTTGCGCGCGGTAGCGTGGCAATGGGTCCTGCGGCAACAAGGCTCAGGCGATGCGATGCCGTAAATTATTGACTATGTTGCGTTATCCGGGACCTCAGAGCGCGCCTGCGCGCGCTCTGCCGCAGTATGGCGCTATTTCCTCTTTCGTTTCGCGGTGAGAATCTTCTCGTAGCGCTTGGCGAGCGCGATGGTCCCCTGCGCATACTCGGTGCAGGCGGCGCGATCGCCATAAAGCAGATTGGCGTCGGTCGCGCCGGTCTTGCGGTATTCCTCCCGGAACAGGGACGAAGCGTGCGCCTCGCGTGAGGTTCGCTCGAGCATCGCGAAGTGCTCGGGATTCTTGTCGGCCCACTCGGTGTGTACCGCCCAGCCGCGGGCGGTGAACAGGTCCGGAATATTGGTCCCGAACACCGCGTTCATCGTCGGCGCGTTCTCGCTCAGTTTGGCATAGACGTTCTGCTTGCGATTGAAAACGCCGAGCACTTTGAACTTGTCGATCAGCCGCATCACGCCGACCATCGGGCCGGCACCAATCTCGACCTCGCCGTTCATCACGGCGATGTAAGTCGGGTTGCCTCCGCCATAAGGGATGAGATTGAAGCTCGCTCCGGTCGCCTCGGCCAGCGCCAGCACTCCGATCGAGGTCTGGGTCGGCAGGCGGCTCACCGCGACGTTGAGCGTCTTCTTCTTCGCCGCCGCGACCAATTGCTTGATGTCCTTGAACTGCGAATCGCGACGAACGTAGATGCAGCTATCGTCGATCTCGACCTGCGAGAAGTAGATGAAGTCGCGCGGGAAGTTGTAATCCGGCTTCTGGACCACATACATGATCATCTCCGCGCCCATGTTGCCGAACAGGAAGTTGTGCCCGTCGCGCGGCCGGCGCTTGACGTAGAGCTCGTAACCGATCTGCCCGGAAGCGCCGGGGAAGAACGAGTATTCGAATTGCGTCTTGAGCATCGGCCCCCAGGCGGCATCGAACGGACGTGCGATGCGCTCGGCGCCGCCGCCTTGGCCGGTCGGAATCACGACCTGGAAGCGGCGGTTCGGATAGGTCTGTGCCGACGCGCCGGCGAACGGCGACGCCGTCAGGCCGGCGGTCGCGGCAAGGCCGCCGACGAAAGCACGGCGCGGCATAAGCGCAAATTTGCCGGACATGGAGTCCTCCCCGTTTGTCATATTGTTTTAAGTCGGGAGCGACCGTGGCCGCTGCCCTCGGGCGCAGCTTGCCACAGCAAAGCGCCGCGAGAAAGCGCGCGCGAACTGCGGCATTATGGCGGAGCGAGTTAGCTCGCGAGCGCTTCGGCAGGCGCCTTGTGCTTGACGGAAGAGGGCAGGTCGCGGATCTGCGGATAGACCTCTTTCGCGAACAGCGTCATGCTGCGCACCGTGCGCTTGTGGTCGAGCTTGCCGGCCTGCTGCATCATCATGATGTGGTCGAAGCTGCCGACTTGGTCATAGAATTTGCGGATTCGTGCAGCGACCACGTCGGGCGTGCCGGCGACCAGGATGCCTTGTTCCATCATGTAGTCGAGGCCCTGCTGACGCACCGCCTCGGTGCGGCCGCCGAACTTGCCTTGCAGCGCCTGTACATTCAGCGCGATCGAGGCATAACCCGGCGGATTCTTGAACTGCGGCTCCGTCTTGTTGGAGCGGATGTACCAGAGCAGCTCCTGCGCACCCGCTTCGGCTTCCGACTGCGAATCCGCGGTGAAGACCAGCGGCAGGAAGGCGAGGCCGCCCTGGTTCGGCACGCCCGCATCGACATAGTGCTTGCGGTAGTGATCGAACAGGCTGCGCGTGTTCTCGTAGGGTTGCAGGAAGGTGGCGAAGGTGAAGCCGCGCTGCGCCACTTTGCGCACGTTCTCGCGGTCGCTCGATCCCGTGATCCAGACCGGCGGGTGCGGCTGCTGATACGGCCGCGGCCAGATATTGACCGCGCGCTTGTGCCAGAAGCGGCCTTCATAATTGAACGGCCCGTCGTGCGCGGTCCAGGCCCGCATCGCCAGGTCGATGCCCTCCCATAGCCGCTCGTTGGTCATGGTCGGGTTGGAGTTGGCCGGATTGATCTCGGTCGGCACGCCGCGCACGAAGCCGACGTCGAGCCGGCCGCGCGAGATGCAGTCGATCATCGCCATCTCCTCGGCGATGCGCACCGGCTCGCCGCGATTGGCGACCGGATTGCCGAGGATCAGGATGCGCGCCTTCTTCGTCTGACGCGCCAGGATCGCCGCCGGCAGCGGCGCGCAGGAATCGATGCAGCTCGACGAGGAATGGTGCTCGTTGAGCATGATGTCGAGGCCGAGCTCGTCGGCGATGCAGTGCTCGTCGAGATAACGGTTGTAGAGGTCGGCGCCGAGCTTGGGATCGAACATGCTGTTCGGAATCTTCACCCGCGTGTTCTGCATTTCCTCGAACGGAGGCAGGTACGGATAGGGCATTTCGGTGAAGTGCCAGGCTCTCATCTTCTTGTCCTCTTGCCCGATCCTATCCGAGAAACGTGTTGAGTTCGGCGAGAAACGCCTGCGGCTGCTCGATCTGCGGCAGGTGTCCTGCTTTCGGGATGGTGACGAGCCGCGTGCCGGGGATCAGCTTGCGGAAGGTCTCGCCGTATCTTGTGGTCACGATGCCGTCATTCTCGCCCCAGATCAAAAGCGTCGGCACCTTGATGCGATGCAGCCGGTGCTTGAGCTTGGGATTGTGCAGGTAGGGCTCCCAGCCGAAGCGCGCGAAGGTTTCGCGATCGCGCGCGACGATGGTGAGCTTGTCCTCCGGCATCGATTTGAAATCGCGCTTGGCGTTGGCGGCGTCATGCCACTTCAGCGCCGTCACCTCGTCGGCGCCGAGCAGCCAGACATCCGCGATCTCGCGCTCGGTCGGCTTGCCGGTCTTGATGCCATAGGGATCGACCAGCACCAGCTTGGAAATGAAACTGTCGTCCTTGGTCGCCATCTCGGCTGCGATCCAGCCGCCGAACGAGAAGCCGACCACCGGAATGTTCTGCAGGCCCAGGTCGTCGACGACATCAAGGACCATGTAGGCGATATCGTCGGGGCCGGTGATCCAGTCGGGGCGCGTCGATCGGCCGAAGCCGGGTGCAGAGAGGATGATGACCTCGTACTTCTTGGCGAGTTCGTCGAGGAACGGCGCCTCGTGCTCCAGTCCCTCCTCACCTGGGAGAAGCAGCAGCGGGGGGCCCTTCCCACGTCGTTCGATCTGCAGCTTGAGATCTTCGATCGGCCCGATTTGGTGGAGAGTATCAGTCAAGGGTTTCAGCGCCTGCCCCCGGTCAATGTCGATGCGGCTTGATCTTTAGAGCAGACCTACCGGGCTTGTCGAATCGGGCTGTTCAGCCTGCCGGAACGTCCTCGAACAGCCATTGCACCAGCCGGCGCGCCAGCACACCGGCGACACGGCGGCGGTAGTGGCCGGGCGTGAAGGTCGTTTTCATTGCCATGATCTGGTCGCGCACCAGATCGTCGAGTCTCTTGAATGCACGGGCATCGAGCGCGCTCCCGCAGAGCCGTTCGACGCCATCGAGCAGCACCGGCCGCGGGTTGGTGCCGGTGAAGGCGATGCGCAGATCGGCGAGGGTGCCCCCGTCGCGGCGCAGCGCCACGGCGACGCCGGCCACCGGGTACTCGATCGAGCGGCGGATGCGGATCTTGTCGTAGGCCGAGCGCAGGCCGGGCGTGTTTTTTGCGCGCACTGCGGTCACGAACTCGCCCGGCCGCAGCGAGAGGAAATGCTTGCCGTCGCCCAGCGACTCGGTGACCGGCTGATCCTGCCGCGCGAAGCCGATATAGAGCCTGTCGAGCGGCAGCGTGCGGCGCCCGGCGGAGCCCGCGATGTCCACCTCGGCGCCGAGCGTCAGGAAGGCCGGCGCGAGATCGCCGCTGAACGTGGCGAAGCACACGCCGCGGCTTTTCGGCGCGACATGGCACACCTCGCCGGAGGTCTTGAGACAGTGATTGACCGAGCCGCGCCACCAGTCGCTCTGGTTATAGAAGATGCAGCGTGTATCGAGGCAAAGATTGCCGCCGACCGTGCCCATGCTGCGATGAGTCGGCCCGGCGATGGAGCCGGCGGCCTGCGACACAACCGGATAGAGGCGCATCACGTCCGGATGCTCCGCGAGCTCGGCCAGTGTGACCGACACGCCGATCTCGATGCTTTGCGCGTCAGCTTTGATCGTGCGCAGCTCCTTGACCGCGGTCGTGTCGATCAGCACCGCCGGCGCGACGATGCCGCGGCGGATGTTGACGACGAGATCGGTGCCGCCGCCGAGCAGCCGCGCATCGGGATTGGCAGTGCGCGCCTTCAACACGTCGTCGAGCGACGCCGCGCGTAGCAATTCGAAATCCGGCAGCGCGTCCATCAGCATTGCCTCGACGTTTATGGCACAGCAACGAGCGCCATGCGCGCGGCGGTTACCCAATTCATCACGTGCCACCATTACCCTTGCGCCGTTGCTTCTCGATCGCCGCGAACACGCGGTCGGACGTTACCGGCAGGTCGTTGAAGCGCACCCCGATGGCGTCGGCGATGGCGTTGGTAAGGGCCGGGAGGAATGCCGCCAGGGAGCCCTCGCCGGCCTCCTTGGCGCCGAACGGCCCATTCGGGTCGTTGCTCTCGACGATGCCGACCTCGATCGGGGGAGAGTCCTGGATCGTCGGCACCCGGTAGTCGAGCATGTTGCCGGTCACCATGAGCCCCTCGTGGTAGCCGACTTCCTCGCTCATCGCCTGGCCCATGCCCATCCAGACCGAGCCCTGCACCTGGCCTTCGACGGTGAGCCGGTTGAGCGCCTTGCCGCAATCGTGCGCGACCCAGACCTTGTCGACGGTAACCACGCCGGTCTCATCGTCCACGCTCACTTCGACGACCTGCGCCGAGTAGCTGTACCCCATGGTGCCGCCGATGGCAGCGCCGCGATATTTGTTGCCGCCGTGCGAGTCCGGGATGGTCGAATAGTTGCCGGTGACGGTGATGGTGCCGGTGTCGCGCAGCGCCTCCATCACCGTCTCGTTGAAAGTGAGTCCCTTGTCTTGCGCGCCGGCGCGATAGAGCTCGCCGAGGCACTCGATGTCCTCCGGCTTCGTCTCGAGCTTGCGGGCGGCGGCGGCGACCAGTACGGCCTTGAGGTTGCGCGCGGCGTCGATCGCGGCATTGCCGACCATGAAGGTGACGCGCGACGAATACGAGCCGTTGTCTTTCGGGACGATATCGCTGTCGCCGGTGACGACGCGGATACGCGACATGTCAAGGCCGAGCACCTCGGCGACCGTTTGCGCCAGGATCGTGGTTGAGCCCTGACCGATGTCGGCCGCGCCCGAAAGCACCACCACCGAGCCGTCGAAATCAAGTTTGATCTTGACGGTCGCGTGCGGCTCGCCGGTCCAGTTCACCGGCTTGGACGCGCCGGAGATATAGTGTGAGCAGGCGAAGCCAAGGCCTTTTCGTACGGAGCCTTTACGCAGGCCGTTGGTTTTGGGCAGCTTTCCCCTGCGTTCCTTCCAGCCGCTCTCGCGCTCGACCCAGTCTACGCATTCCGGCAGGCCGTAGCTCGCCACCATCAGGCCGTTTTCGGTGAAGGTCGGCTTGGCGGCGGGCGCGGGCAGGTAGTTGGTGCGCCGCACCGCCAGCGGATCGAGGCCCATCTCGCCGGCCATCTGGTCGAGCAGGCTCTCGAAGGCGAAACGCACGTCGACCGTGCCGTGTCCGCGGAAGGCGCCGCAGGGCGGCGTGTTGGTGAGCACGCGCTTGCCGATATACTTGACGTGCTTGAGGTCGTAGATGGCGTAGAGCATCGAGCCGGAATAGAGGATCGTTACCACGCCGTATCCGGAATGCGCGCCGCCGCGCTGGATGCACTCGCATTCGACGCCGGTAATGCGCCCGTCCTTCTTCATCCCGATCTTGAGGCGGATGTCGGTCTCGGGCCGGCCACGATGGGTGATGAAGGTCTCCTCGCGGTTGATGACGAGCCGCACAGTGCCTTTGGCATTGCGCGCCAGCAGCGCGGCGATCAGCTCGACGTTCAGCGTCTCGGTGCGGCAGCCGAAGCCGCCGCCGACATGCGGCTTGACCACGCGGATCTTCGACATGTCCATCGCGAGGATCTGCGACAGCATCAGGTGGACGTAGTAGGGCACCTGGGTCGAGGCATGCACCGTCATGCGGTCGCGTATGGCGTCGTAGCTGGCGACCGCGGCATGCATCTCCATCTGGTTCTGGCAGACCTCGGCGCAATTATAGGTCCCTTCGCGCACGAGGTCGGCGTCGCCGAAAGCCTGCTCGACATTGCCGAGTTCGAAGAACACGTCCCGTTCGAGATTGCCGGGTTTCTTGGCGTGGAGCTGTACGGCGCCGGACGCCATCGCTTCGGCGGAGGTGAAATAGGCCGGCAGCTCCTTCACCTTCATCCTGATCAGCGCAAGTGCGGCCTTGGCGGTGGCGTCGTCGACTGCGGCCACGGCAGCGACCGGCTCGCCGCGGTAGCGCACCTTGTCACGGGCGAGCGGATGCTCGCTGCGTGCAATCGGCAGCACGCCGAAGGTCTTGTCGCATGCGGCGCCCGTGACGATCGCCTTCACGCCGGGAAGCTTAAGAGCTTCCGAGACATCAACCTCGACGATCTCGGCATGCGCGTAGGGGCTGCGATAGATGCGGCCAGCCAGCGTGCCCGGCTCGACCGCAAGGTCGGCGGTGTATTTGGCGCGGCCGGATACCTTCTCCGGACCGTCGATCATCGGCACGTAATTTCCGATGTTATGTGCAGGCACGATTTCGTTCATCGCGCGCCGGCCCTATCCGCGTGTGCGGCGCTGATTACTGCGCCCTCTCCCCTTGCGGGAGAGGGCCGGAAGGAATGTCCACGCGTTCGGATGGGTGAGGGGTGTCTTGCTTGGTACCCCTCACCGTGCAGCGTATCGCGGGACTGCCATCTTGCCCTCTCCCGCAAGGGGAGAGGGCCCTGCAACGGGCGCCCGACTCGCGGCAGGGAACGAGTCGTCATACTCACGGCGCGACGCCCTCTTGTCCCAGCGCTGCCGCATATTTCACCGCCTCGATGATCTTCACATAGCCGGTGCAGCGGCAGATGTTGGAGCCGAGCGCGTCCTTGATTTCGTCGTCGCTTGGCTGCGGATTGCGTCGCAGCAGTCCGACCGAAGCCATGATGAATCCCGGCGTGCAATAGCCGCATTGCGACCCGAGCTTCTCGTGGAAGCCGCGCTGCACCGCCGAGAGACGGCCATCGCTGCCGAGCGACTCGACGGTATCCACACGCCGAGCCGCGACGCTGGGGGCCAGCGTCAGGCATGAGAGACGCGGCTTATCGTCCACCAATACCGTGCAGGCGCCGCACTCGCCGCCGTCACAGCCGGTTTTTGTTCCAGTCAGGCCGACGACTTCCCGCAAATAGTCCAGCAGCAGGAGGTTGTCCGGCACTGCGTCCGTGCGCGGCCGGCCATTCAAGATGAATTCAAGAATGCGTGCCATCTGCGGACTTCAATACCAATAATCGGCACCTCGTTCAAATCGCGCGGGGCGAGCGCCTACGCAAGTCCTACTTGAGCTTGGCGATCACCTCGTCCGGAATCGCACGCGCCTTCATTCGCGACGGGTCGTCCGGATGCCGCGCGGCCCACACGCGCTTCTCCATGCCCTCGGCGGCGAGCGTTTCACCGACGAACATCCTGTGCTTGACGTCGAAGCTCGAGCTGCGGATTTCGCTCACATGCGTTTCCATCTCGGCAAGGTCGCCGAACTTAACGGGCGCCAGGAATTTGGCCTCGGCGCCGACCAGGGGAATGCCGACGATGTCGTAGGCCTTCGACAGCTCGTGCGGTGCGACGCCGAGCGCGGCCTCGAACATCAGCCAGGCGCTGCGATCGAAGAACTCGAAGAAGCGGCTGTTGAACACGATTCCGGCGGGATCGCAGTGTCCCCATTCGATCGCGAACTGCCTGCGATAAATGAAGCCGGTCACGGGTGCTGCGAATCCAGATTGCGCAGTTTGAAGCGTTGGATCTTCCCGGTGGCGGTGCGCGGAAGGTCCGGACGCACGTCGATCCAACGCGGGAACTTCCACGGGCCGGCACGCTCCTTGACATGAACGCGCAGCTTCTCGAGCAGGCCGTCATCCGCGGTGTAACCATCCTTCAGCACGATGAACGCCTTCGGCTTGGTCAGCCCGTCGGCGTCTTCCTTGCCGATCACTGCGGCCTCGAACACCGCCTCGTGCGACATCAGCGCGGCCTCGACCTCGAACGGCGAGACCCACATGCCCGAGACCTTGAACATGTCATCGGTACGGCCGCAGTAGTAATAGTACCCCCCGGCGTCGCGGTAGAACTTGTCGCCGCTATAGGTCCATTCGCCCGCGAAGGTGCGGCGGCTCTTGCCGCGCTGGTTCCAGTAGCCTTCGCCCGCCGTCGGCCCGCGCACCACCAGCTCGCCGATCTCGCCGTCGGGGAGCTCGCGGCCGGCCTCGTCCACGATCCTGATGTCGTAGCCGGGCACCGCCTTGCCGGTCGAGCCGTAGCGCACGTCGCCCGGCCGGTTGCTGACGAAAGTCTGGAACATCTCGGTCGAGCCGATGCCGTCGATCACGTCGCAGCCGGCAGCTTCCCGCCAGCGCTCGCCGAGCGCCGCCGGCAGCGCTTCGCCGGCCGAGACGCACAGCCGCAGCCGGTCGGAGCCCGCGCCGCGGCACATGTCCTTGTGGGCGAGCAGCGCCGCATAGAGCGTCGGCACTGCGTAGAACACGGTCGGGCGGTGCCGTTGCATCATCTCGAACACCATGTCGGCGGTCGGACGGTGCGGCCACAGGATCGCGGTGGCGCCGACCGACATCGGGAACGCCATGGCGTTGCCCATGCCATAGGAGAAGAACAGCTTCGCCACCGAGAACGCCACGTCGTCCTCGCGCATGCCGACGACGGCGCGTCCCATCAGGGCGGCCGCGGCCATCGGCGTAGTGTGGACGTGCTTGACGCCCTTGGGATCGCCGGTCGAGCCGGATGTGTACATCCAGAATGCGACCTCGTCGGACAACGTCGACGCGACAAACGGCTCGGCGCTTTCGCGCGCGAGAATGTCCTCGAACAGATGCACGTCGTGCCGGGGAAACTGCGCCTTGTCGGCGGCGCTTCCTCCGACCAGGATCACGGTGCGCAGGCAGGGCAGGCGATCGGTCACCGCCGCAATCGATTTCGCCATCGGCGCCGCCACCACGATGGCGCCGGCGCGGCTGTCGGCGAGCACGTAGGCGTATTGCGCTTCGGTGAGCAGGATGTTGAGCGGCAGCGCCACCACGCCGCCGCGGATCGCGCCCCAGAACGCGACCGGGAAATCGACGGTATCGTGGAGCAGGAGAGCAACGCGGCTCTCCTGCCGCACACCCAGCGTTTCAAGCGCGCGCGCGAACCGGGTGCTGCGTGCCTGCAATTCTCCGTAAGTGATGCTGCGTTCGGGATCGGCGAAGGCGATCTTGCCACCGAGGCCGCGCGCGACGTTGGCGTCAATGAGGTCCGCAGCCGCGTTGTAGGGCCCACGACGCAGCAGTTCGTCGATCGATTGTCCCATGGACGGTCCCGTGCGGCAGGCCCTCCCGAGCCGGTGCATTGGTATCCTGCACAATCCATTTGAGCGCGCAATAACGCCGCGGCGATACCGGATGGCGTTGATGCCGCGGCCGGCGCGCGGTAACTTTCAGGCATCCACAGAACCACAACGCCCCCGCAGGGACGGAGCCACTCATGTCAGATGTGTTGCCCACCGCCGACGCCGATGCCGGTGCCTCGCCGCGCGGATCGTCGAATATCCGTCACCTCAGCCGGATGGAGCTGTCCGGCGGCGGGCAGATCGTGATCCAGGGCGACATCGCCTTCGTCGGCCACCAGCATGGCCCGGAAGGCACGACCATCCTCGACATCTCCGACCCTCGCAAGCCGAAGATTCTGTCGCAGATCATGTGCCCGCATCCGTGGTCGCATTCGCACAAGGTGCGCGTCGTTGGCGACATGATCGTGGTCAATTCCGAGCGCGAGCCCGGCAAGGGAAACATCCGCGAGTACCCCGAGGGCGGCTTCCGTATCTACGACGTCAAGGACAAGACCAACCCGAAGCTGATCACGTTCCACAAGACGTATGGCAAGGGCGTGCATCGTTTCGACCTCGATGAGAACTACGCTTACATCTCGACCGAAGCGGAGGGGTATGTCGGCAACATTCTGATCGTCTACGACATCCGCAGTCCCTCGAAACCGGTCGAGGTCGGGCGCTGGGCGATGGAGAGCCAGCACGCCGAGGGCGGCGAGGCGCCGCATCCCAAGGGCACCCAGCATCGCCTGCATCACGCCATGCGCTGCGGCAACCAGATGTTCGCGGCCTGCTGGGACTCCGGCGTCGGCATCATTGACGTGAGCGACATCACGAGGCCGAAGACGCTCGCGCGCTACGAATACAACCCGCCGCACACCGAGCAGACCCACACCTTCCTCGGCGTGCCGCATTCCATCGGTGGCAAACGCATTGCGATCTCCACCGAGGAGGAGCGCTCCAACCGCGGCCCCGACCACGGCAAGCCGCACGCGCCGTTCCGCACCTGGGACGTCACCGACCCGACGAAGCCGAAGGTCCTGTGCACCTACGAGCTGCCGGACGAGTCCACGCCTTACGACACCAACGTGGTCCGCTTCGGCACCCATCAGTTCCGAGAAATCGTGGACGAGGACAATCTCTGCTACATCACCTGGTTCGCCGGCGGACTGCGTATCCTGGACATCGGCGACCCCGCGTCCCCGAAGGAGCGTGGCTATTTCATCCCGAAGCCGGGCGACGGCGTGAAGAAGGGCGCGCCGCTGACCAACGACATCTATATCGACGACCGCGGGCTGCTGTTCGTCACCGACAAGGAACGCGGCCTCGACGTGATCGAGTTCAAGGGGTAATCCAGTGATGAGAGCTTCAAATTTAAGCGTTACTGCGGCGGCTTGGCACACATCGCGTGCGGCGGACTCGGAATGCTCCCTCTCCCGCTTGCGGGAGCGGGGTGGGGAGAGGGTAGGTGGAGAAGGCGCTGGTCGCATGCCCTCTCCCTGTCCCTCCCCCGGCGAAAGGGCGTTCACGCCCGTCTTCGACGGGCTATGCGGGGGAGGGGACGCTGTGGCGCGGCACGTCGCAACGCTCGGAATGCGCTCGCGTCGAGTCGTGGGTTATACATCTGTCGCCTTATTGTTGGCGACAATGCTTTCCGGTTCGGCGTACGCGCAGGATGCCTTCTACAAAGACAAGACGATATCGATCGTCGTCGGCTACTCGGCCGGCGGCGGCTATGACAAGTATGCGCGCATGCTGGCGCGCCACTATGCCCGCCACATACCGGGCAATCCGAACATCATCGTGCAAAACATGCCGGGCGCGGCGAGCATGACAGCGGTACGCTACCTCGACGCCACCGCGCCGAAGGACGGCACCGTCATCACGACATTCGATCCGGGTCTCATCACCCAGATGCTGACCGCCGACAAGCCGGTCGTCAGCTTCGCCGACTTCCAATGGGTCGGAACGCTGCTCCGCGACATCCGTATCTGCTATGCTTGGCACGCGACCGGCATCAAGACGCTCGCCGATGTGCTCAAGCGCAAGCAGTTCCTGATCGGCGTCACCGCCAAGGGCTCCAACGCCTACATCAACGGCGCGATCCTGCGCAACGTATTCAAGGCGCCGATCCGGCAGATCGCCGGCTATCCCGGCAGCGCCGAGCAGCGCATGGCGCTCGAGCGCGGCGAGCTGGAGGGCAATTGCGGCTCGTGGACGGCCATGCCGTCGGATTGGATCGCCAACAAGAAGATCAACGCGCTGCTGCGGTTCTCGCAGAAACGGCCAGCCGATATGCCGGCTGACGTCCCCTATGTGATCGATCTGGCGAAGACCCAGGCGCAGAAGGACGTCATCGACGTGCTCAATGCGCCCGGGCAGCTAGGCCGTCCCTTCATCGTCGCCAAGCAGGTGCCGGCCGCGCGGGTTAAGGTTCTGCGGGATGCCCTGCACGCCACGCTGAGCGACAGCGCCTTCCTCGCCGAGGCCAAGAAGTCGAAGCTCCTGCTCGATCCGGTATCGGGCGACGAGGCCGAGAAGATCATGAAGCAGATTTATGCCGCGCCGCCCGATCTAATCAAGAAGGCCAAGGCTGCGCTGCAATAATGGTTGCGACCGACGATTACGGGATGCCGCTTTCGCCGGTCATGACGCCGAGCTAAAAAGGTGGGAACCAAGGTTACGGAGACAAGAAATGGGCGATTTCCGTAGTTTCAAGGTTGCGCGCCGCGAGCCCGCGGCGCCGATGAAACCGGTTGTCGACCCCGCCGGCTGGACCGCCGACAGCCTCAAGGACGTCTCGCGCTGGACCTGCAGGATTAGTGCCGGGGACGCCGATGAGCTGGAGGCAGCGGTGGCGGCTGTGCGCCGCAACGGCGTCAACATGGTCGACATCAAGAAGGATGACTTCCCACTCTCGGCGTTTGCCGACGTGCTCACGGATGTGCGGCGCGAACTGATGGACGGCCGCGGTATCGTGATAATGCAGGATTTCCCGGTCGACCGCTTCAACCGCGAGGGCGCGGCCATCGCCTATATCGGCCTCGGCGCGCATCTCGGCCAGACCATGTCGCAGAACAAGCTCGGTCACATCCTCGGCCATGTAAAAGACCTCGGCGGCGACTACGCCGATCCCAACACCCGCGGCTACATGACCAATGCCGAGATGCGCTTCCACACCGACGCTTGCGACTATGTCGGCTTGCTCTGCCTGCAAACGCCGATGTCGGGCGGCGCCAGCCGCATCGCCAGCTCGGTCACCGTCTACAACACGATGCTCGCGCGCCGGCCGGAGCTGGTAGAGGCGTTGTGCGGCGACTATTGCCGCTCCCGCAGCGGCGAGATCAGCCCCGGCGACCTGCCGTACTTCGCGCAGCCGATCTTCTCCTTCCAGGACGGCTATTTCAGCGCGACCGGCGCCGGCGCCGTGATCGACAAGGCGCAGAAGCTGCCGGGCGTGCCGAAATTCACGCCGGTGCAAGCAGAGGCCATCGAGGTTTACCGGTCGACTGTTGACGAGCTTGCGCTCGACATCGAATTTCAGCGCGGCGACATCCAGTTCCTCAACAATTTCGTGATGCTGCACACCCGCCGCGAATACCGCGACTGGCCGCAGTCCGAGCGCAAGCGCCACCTGCTGCGGCTCTGGCTGTTCGATCCCAATGGGCGGCCGATCCCGAAGGCGCAGCGCGAGGGCCGCTTCGGCCGCGGCGTCAGCGTCAAGGGCGTCCAGCGCCTCGCTCCGCTCGAGGCGGAAGCGGCGTGATCGACGTCGTCCTCTACGACGCCGACGGCAAGGTCGGCATTGTCACGCTCAATCGCCCGGACAAGCTAAACGCGCTGACTATGGACATGCGGCTCGCGCTCGAGACGCAGCTCCTGCGCGCCGACGCTGACGAAGCCACCAGCGTAATCGTGTTGCGCGGCGCGGGCCGCAGCTTCTGCGTCGGCTTCGACGTCGGCGGGTCGCACGAGCGCCCGTGGCGCCACGATGCGATCAAATACCGCGAACGGCTGGCGGTCAGCATGCGTTGCCTGATGACGCCGTGGACGCTGAAGAAGCCGGTCATCGCCTCGGTCGCCGGCCACGCGCTTGGCGGCGGCTGCGAGCTCGCGATGTTCTGCGATCTCGCCATCGCGGCCGAGGATGCGCTGTTCGGAGAGCCGGAGGTGCTGTTCTCCCAGGTCGGGCCCGCGGTGCTGATGCCGTTCATCGTTGGGCACAAGCGGGCGCGCGAGTTGATCTACTTTGGCGACAAGATCGACGCCAGGCGCGCCCACGAAATCGGCATGGTCAACCGC
>JBOHIG010000233.1:0-12224 GCA_050725815.1 Xanthobacteraceae bacterium | reverse complement strand
GATCGACAAGATCAAGGCGCTGGGGGGATCGCGCCGCAAACGAGGCGCGGCCGCCGCTCAAGCGCCGGCCGCTCCGGCGACGGCGCGGACGTTCGATCGCCCCGAAGAGCCCGCGCTGCGTCGGGTGCCGAGCCCGCCGATTGCTCCGGCATCGCAAGAGCACGGGGTGTTGAAGCTGCGTCCGCTCCCGATGATCCCGCCGCGCGTCCTTCTGATCGGCGCATCGACCGGCGGCCCGCAGGCGCTTAACCGCTGTCTCGCCCAGCTCACCAGTGTGATCGATCACGCGCCGGTGCTGGTGGTGCAGCACATGCCGCCGACGTTCACGACCATTCTTGCCGAACATCTCTCTCGCGCGGTCGGGCGGCCGGCGCATGAGGCGATCGATGGCGAAGAGGTCAGGGCAGGGCAGATCTATATCGCGCCGGGCGGCCGCCACATGCGGGTCGTGCGCCGCGACGGCAATCCGACGATCGCGCTCGACGACGGACCGCTGATCAATTTCTGCAAGCCAGCGGTCGATCCGCTGTTCGATTCCGCGGCCGAGATCTGGGGCGCGAAGAATCTCGCCATCGTGCTCACCGGCATGGGCTCCGACGGCACCCGCGGCGCGGCCAAGCTGACCGCGGCGGGTGGGACCGTGATCGCGCAGGACGAAGAGACCAGTGTCGTCTGGGGCATGCCGGGCTCGGTCGCGACCGCCGGACTGTGCTCGGCCGTGCTGCCGCTCGACCAGATCGCGCCAAAGGTCGTCCGGCTGTTTGGGGGAGGTCACGCGTGACCCCTCTCGACTACGATTATCTGCGCAAGCTGGTGAAGGAGCGGTCGGGCCTCGTGCTCTCGGCCGACAAGCAATATCTGGTCGAAAGCCGTCTGCTGCCGGTTGCGCGCAAGGCCGGGCTCTCGGGCCTCTCCGAGCTGGTGCAGCAGATCAACGGCGCGAATGCGCAGTCACTCGTGGTCGAAGTCGTCGAAGCGATGATGACGAACGAGTCGTTCTTCTTCCGCGACAAGATTCCATTCGAGCATTTCCGGGAAACGATCGTCCCGAGATTGCTGGCGACGCGCGCGGCGCAGCGGCGGTTGCGCATCTGGTGCGCCGCTGCCTCGACCGGACAGGAGCCCTATTCGCTGGCGATGTGCTTGAAGGAACTGGCGCCGCTGGTTGCGGGCTGGCGGATCGACATCCTTGCCACTGACCTCTCGAACGAGGTGTTGCAGAAGGCCCGCAGCGGCATCTACAGCCAGTTCGAAGTGCAGCGTGGGCTGCCAATTCAGATGCTGGTGAAATATTTCACGCAGATTGGCGAGACTTGGCAGATTGCGCCCGACATTCGCGCCATGGTCCAGTTCCGCTCGCTCAATCTTCTCGGAGATTTCACCAGTCTCGGCGTGTTCGATGTCGTGTTCTGCCGCAACGTGCTGATCTATTTCGATCAGGAAACCAAGGTTTCCGTGTTGGAGCGCCTCGCGCGTCTCATCGACCGCGACGGCTACCTCGTCCTTGGCGCGGCCGAGACCGTGGTCGGCCTCACCGATGCCTTCAAGCCGGTCGCGGACAAGCGCGGGCTCTACGCGCCGAATGCTGGCGCGATGTTGAAGCCTTCGCCGCGCCTCGCGCTCGCCGGTGCCCACCGCTAGTCGGGCGACACGGTCCGCATTCGCAGTTGCGCCCATCCACCAGTGCGGCTGGAAACGCGGTGACAAGCGTCGTAATGTGGCGCTCCCGCCCGCGGCTTGGCCCGCCGAAATGACAACACGCCCGAGGTTTTTCATATGAAGGTTGCACAAGCCATCGGCCGCGCTCTGGTTTCCGAAGGCGTGACGCTCGCGGCCGGAATCGCCGGCCAGTCCATATTCCCGGTGATCGACGCCATCGGCGATTGCGAGGAGATGTCGCTGATGTATGCGCGCCAGGAGCGCGTCGCGTTCGATATCTGCGACGGTTTCGCGCGCGCGAGCGGCAAGCCGGCCGTGGTCTTCACCGATGCCGGCCCGGCGGCCGCCAACCTGATGGGCGGCATCGTCAATTCGTGGGGCGACTCCGTACCGGTCCTGTTCCTGGCCGGGCACAACGACCGCACCAAGACCGCCAGCAAATACACCAAGGAAATCCCGTTCCTAGAAATCTTCGGCCCGGTCAGCAAGTGGTCGGCGATGATCGACGATCCCTCCAAAGTCGCCGAGGTGCTGCGGCGCGCGTTCATGCATTTGCGCACCGGCCGCCCGGGACCGGTTGCGCTCGGTGTGCCGCTTGACGTCGCGCAGATGGAGGTCGGCAATTTCGAATACGTACCGGTGTCGCCGCGCCCGCGCGTCCGTTCGGGCGCGGACCCTGACGCGGTCAACGCCGCCATCGACCTGATCGGCGCCGCCGAGCGGCCCTATGTCTATGTCGGCGCCGGCATCCTGTTCTCGGAAGCGACCGAGGAACTGGTGCGCTTTGCCGAATTGCTGACCCTGCCGGTCGCGACCACGCTGAACGGCAAGAGCGCGTTTCCCGAGGACCATCCGCTGGCGCTCGGCATCGGCGGCTTCGGACGCGCCTCCTACGGCTCGATGCCGGCGACGACTTTGGCCGAAAGCGCCGACGTGATCCTCACCATCGGCTGCGGCTTCAAGCAGCACGCCACGCTGGTGCGGCCCAGCCAGCAAACCAAGCACATCCAGGTCGATGTCGATCCTGTCGAGGTGAACCGGGATCATGTGGCGGACGTCGCCATCCTTGGCGATGCGAAGATCGTGCTCGGGCAATTCATCGAGGCGGCGAAGGCGCGCCTGCCGGCCACGCGGCTCGCGCCGGTCACACCGCGAACGCAACAGCTCAAGGACTTGAACGCGCGCTGGGCGACGCTGTGCAAACCGCTGCTCGAGGCGGACGAGGTCCCGATCAATCCGTTCCGGGTGACGGGCGAGTTCCTGAAGCTCATCGATCCGGCGCAGTCCATCATCCTGCACGACGCCGGGACCGTGCGCGGCACGACCTCGCAGCACTACGTCGCGACCCGGCCGCGTTCGTTCCTCGGCTTCGGCGTGCAGAGCGCCATGGGCTGGTCGCTCGGCGCGGCCCTCGGCGCCAAGAAGGCGCAGCCCGACAAGCTGGTGGCCGCCTTCATCGGTGAGGAAGCGTTCAACGAAACCGCGATGGATATCGAGACGTCGATCCGCAACGATGCGCCGGTACTCATCGTCGTGAAGAACAACCGCAAGATTCCGGATCAGGACGGCGGCAAGAGCAAGAAGCTGGCGGTCGCGCGTTTCAGCCAGGGCGTGGACATCTGTGCGCTCGCGACCGCGCTCGGCGCCAAAGCCTACCACGTGGAGGCGCCTGCCGAGCTATCGAAGACATTGTCGGCGGCAATCGCGGACGTGCGCGGCGGACGCACCGCGGTGGTGGAGGTGATGACGTTGCGCATGAACGCCAGCCTGCACTACCTGTGGGATCCGAACGTCAAGAAGGGCAGGGGCGAGGCGCTGGGGTAGAGCATGATCCCGAAAAGTGGGAACTGGTTTTTTGGAAAAGATCATGCTCGAGCAAAACGTCAGGCGGCGAACTCGCCGCCGATCATGACGTAGCTCATCAGCACCGGCACGCCGGAGCGGTTCTCCCACGAGTGCCAGTTGCCGAGTTGGATGACCACGTCGCCCGTGCCGATCAGCACGTCCGAGTCCTCCAGCACCAGATGTCGCTCGCCTTCGAGGCAGATCGCATAGTCGACCGAAGGCGTGCGGTGCATACCCTCGTGCTTGGCGCCTTGCATGCGCTGGGTGCCGCCGGTCGCATTCTCGGCGTCGAGCTTCGCCTGTTCGGCCTTGGAAGCGACCGCAATGCGTTTGGCCGGCGAATGCGTGATACGCCAGTGCGCGCCGGAGGCTGGCGGCGAATGCGCAAACGGCCGTCCGGCCGCGCCGGCGTCGGCAGTCCCGGCCACGCCGGCCGGAATCTGGTCGAGCGTCCATAGCTCATAGAAGCAAGTGCCGGTCGGGCGCGGGAAGTAGTTGGGCGTGGCGCTGTCGTGGAGCACAACCGAGCGTCCCTGCGCATCGTTGCCGGCGACGACGCGGCGCAATGCACGCACGCTTCCCTTCGAGGGCTCGCCCGAGAGGGAGGGCGGCGCATCCGCGCGATCGAATGACGCCGCGTGCTGCGACATCATGATGACGCACGGCTGGTCGGAGCGATTGCTCCAGGCGTGGTTGGCGCCGCGCAGGATCGCCTGGTCGCCGGCCTTGAGCGCGACTTCGGCGGTGTCGAGCACCAGCACGACCTCGCCTTCGAGGATCGAGCAGAAGTCGAGCGAGCGTGTGCGCTGCATGTAGGGATGCGGCGCGCCGCTCGCAGCAGTCGAGGCGGCGGGTGAGCCCATGGCCTCGAAATAGGCCCGCACTGCCGCCGGGCTCGCCTTTCCAAGGTCGGCCGTCTCCGGTGGATACTCGACCGCGCGGCAAAGCGAGCCTCCCGGCGGCGGCTCCAGCGAATGCGGCAGATGCAGCGTTTCGCGAATCCCCTTGGCGCGCGCCGGCGTCGTCTCCTGCACCCACAGCCGCGTCGATGCGAAGCCGGGCCGCGCCGGGTCCGGCCGCACGTCGGGGGAGGGACCGTCGCTGAGCGCGACCGCAATGCCGCGGTCGTCGTTGCCGGCGACAATGCGCCTGATCGGCCTGACCATGTCACCGCCCCTATTTGATCATCTGCAGCAGTTTGGCCGCGATATCAGGAGAGGTCGCGACGAGCCGCGCCACCGCTTCGTGCGTCCGCTCGCCGGTCGATGGATCGAGCTCGAATAGCGCCTTCTCCATTTCGGCCACGAAACCTGGGTCGCGGGCGGTCTTGTCGAAGGCGCGGCGCAACGCCTCGACCCGCTCGGGCGGGACGCCCGGCGGCGCGAAGATCGCGCGCGAGGTCGCCGACTGCAGCATCATGAATTCGAGCATCTGTTTGTGCCCGGGATTGTCGGTCTTCTCGATCATGGTCGGCACGTCGGGATATTTCGCCACCCGTTTGGGCGCGTTGACGATGAGGACGTTGATGAGATCGTTCTTGAGCCAATGCGGGGCGATGCCGGCAAAGTTCTCCAGATTGGATGCGCTGCCCTCGATCTCGCCGCGCTCGATCGAGATCACGCGATTGGCGCTGTATCCCAGGATGATCTTGAACTTCGTGTTCAGCATCCGATTGGAGAGCGTGAGCAACTGATAGAGGATCGAGGCTCGCGACGATACGCCCATCACCGTCTCGCGCTTGAGCGCGTCCTCGAACGTCTTGGTGCGCGAGGTGTGGTAGGTGAAGATCGAGCCGGTCGATTCCTCGAGATTTCCGATCCAGTTCAACTTGGTCGCGTCGTAGCGGACCTGTGCCGGCATGATCACCTGGTTCATCGGCATCGTCAGGTTCGCCATCCCGAGCATCAATCCGTCCTTGGGCGCGACGCTGTAGGCCCAGTTCGTCATGGTCACGCCGGCGGCGCCGGGCATGTTCAGCACGATGACCTTGGGATTGCCCGGCATGTGATTGGGGAAATATTTAACGAATATCCGCGCGACATGATCGTAGCCGCCGCCGGCATTCGCGCTCACATAGAGCCTGATGGTGTTGCCATGGAAGAAATCGGAGACCGCGTCGGCGCGCGCCGCAGAACCGGTGGTCAAGGAGAACGCCATCGCGATGACCGCTCGCGCCAATATTCTCGTGATCATCTCGTTATTTATCCCGTTTTGAGAAGCGGGCATTCTGGGCAGAACGGCGTGGCGGGGCAACGGACTTTTTGTCATAGAGCATGATCCCGAAAAGTGGAAACCACTTTTCGGAAAAGATCATGCTCCAAGAATAAGATAGATCGTGATTGCGGCCCGACCTGAAGCAATCACGATCCAGGTGCTTCGAGCAAAGGAGGATGCATGGCAACCGATCTCGATCCGCGCGCGGCCGGCGCCCGCAGGCTTGTAGGCAAGGTGTGCATCGTCACCGGCGCGGGGCAAGGCATCGGACGCGCGACGGCGCGACGGCTCGGCCAGGAAGGCGCCATCGTCGTGGTCGCCGACCGGGTCGAGGAAGGTGCCGCGCGCACAGTGACTGAGCTCAAGCAGCATGGTGTCACGGCCAGCGCGGCAATCGTCGATCTCTCCACCTTCGCGGGCGCGCAGTCGTTGATGGCGCAGGCGCGAGAGGCCCATGGCCGGATCGACGTGCTGGTCAACAATGTCGGCGGCACGATCTGGATCAAGCCCTTCCATCGCTACACCGAGGAGGAAGTGAAGCGCGAGCTGGAGCGCTCGCTCTATCCGACCTTGTGGTGCTGCCTTGCGGTGTTGCCTGTCATGATGACGCAGCAGGCGGGCTCGATCGTGAATCTCGGCTCGCAATCGACGCGCGGGCTCTATCGGCTGCCCTATGCGACCAGCAAAGGCGGCATCGTGGCGCTGACCAAGGTGCTGGCGATGGAATACGGCCGCCACGGCATTCGCGTGAACACGGTGGCGCCGGGCGGCACCGATATCGGCGATCGCGTGACGCCGCGGCAGTTCATCGCCCCCGGTATGACGGCGGACGAGGGCGACGAGGCGGAAGCGGAGGCCTGGCGCCGCGAGATGGCCGAGGACATCCGCAACCAGCAGGCGCTGCGCCGGCGCGGCCTGCCGGAGGAGCAGGCGGCAGCCATCGTCTTCCTCGCCTCGGATGATGCGAGCTTCGTCACCGGGCAGGTGATCAACGTCAGCGGGGGACAGTCGTAGCGTTTTACGCAAAACAAAAACCCCGGCTCCGAGCCGGGGTTTTTGCATTCGCGAGTCTGTTCGGCTCAGGCCGGAATCCGCGACTCTTCCTCGGCCGGCTCGCGCAGCACGTAGCCGCGGCCCCACACCGTCTCGATGTAGTTCTTGCCGTTCGAAGCGTTCGCGAGCTTCTTGCGCAGCTTGCAGATGAACACGTCGATGATCTTCAGTTCCGGCTCGTCCATGCCGCCGTAGAGATGGTTGAGGAACATTTCCTTGGTGAGCGTCGTGCCTTTGCGCAGCGAGAGCAGCTCCAGCATCTGATATTCCTTGCCGGTCAGATGCACGCGCGCGCCGTTCACCTCCACCGTCTTGGTGTCGAGGTTGACGCACAGGTCGCCGGTGTTGATGACCGACTGCGCATGACCCTTGGAGCGGCGCACGATCGCGTGGATGCGCGCCACCAGCTCGTCCTTGTGGAACGGCTTGGTCATATAGTCGTCGGCGCCGAAGCCGAGGCCGCGAACCTTATCCTCAATGCCGGCAAGGCCGGAGAGGATCAGGATCGGAGTCTTGACCTTGGAAACCCTGAGCGAGCGCAGAACCTCGAAGCCCGACATGTCGGGCAGGTTCAGGTCGAGCAGGATGATGTCGTAGTCGTACAACTTGCCGAGATCGACGCCTTCTTCGCCGAGATCGGTGGTGTAGACGTTGAAGCTCTCGGATTTGAGCATCAGCTCAATGGATTGAGCGGTGGCGCTGTCGTCCTCGATCAGCAATACGCGCATGCCAGTCCCCTTCCTCGCCGCTTCGGGCTCAGGTCGGCACGCCGCTTAGGCGGCCCGTGAAAACGCATTCGGACAAACCGACTCGTCACACTAATGCCGCATGGTTAACAAAACCTGATTCCAGTACGCAAGAACTCACTGGGCAAATTCGGTCGAATCGCCCTAAAGTATTGCCCTGGGTTGGTTTTTTAGCCATGAAGGAGTTCATGTTAGACTTGAAGAGTCGGTTTTAAGTGACTCAAAAGACTCGCGCCCGCCGTTCTGGCCGGGCGACGTGAGGTGCCTGACAGTCCCCGACGGTGACGCAATGATTAACGACGCGGGTAAACACGGGGTTAACGACCACGGCCAAACTGCGGCCATTGGGCGACCGCCCTGCACGGAGCTGGCCGCATGAAGGCGCTTGCCGAGCAGGTCGCGGAACTCGACGGCGCCGAGATCTACGGGCGCGTGGTCGGCGTTCGCGGCCTGATGGTCGAGGTGGCCGGCCCGATCCATGCCATGCCGGTCGGCGCGCGGGTGGTGATCGAGACCGGCCGGGACCGCGATATCCCGTGCGAAGTGGTCGGGTTTTCCGGCGCCAATGCGCTGCTGATGCCGTTCGGCGCGCTCGAAGGCGTACGCCGGGGTTGCCGTGCCATCGTGACCGCAAGCGCCGCGGCGGTGCGGCCGTCGCCGGCCTGGCTGGGCCGCGTGGTCAATGCGATGGGCGAGCCGCTCGACGGCAAGGGCCCGCTCGCGCTCGGGTCTTCGCCCTATCCGTTCCGCAACGCCCCACCCGGCGCCCATCAGCGCCAGCGCGTGGGCTCGGCGCTCGATCTCGGCGTCCGCGCGCTCAATACCTTTACCACCTGCTGCCGCGGCCAGCGCATGGGCATCTTTGCGGGCTCGGGCGTCGGCAAATCGGTGCTGCTGTCGATGCTCGCCCGCAATGTCGTCGCCGACGTCTCGGTGATCGGGCTGGTTGGCGAGCGCGGCCGCGAGGTGCAGGAGTTCGTCCAGGACGATCTCGGACCCGACGGGCTTGCCCGTTCCGTGGTGGTGGTCGCGACCTCCGACGAACCGGCGCTGATGCGCCGCCAGGCCGGCTATCTCACGCTCGCCATTGCCGAGTATTTCCGCGACCTCGGCAAGGATGTGCTGGTGCTGATGGATTCGGTCACCCGCTTTGCCGCGGCGCAGCGCGAGATCGGCCTCTCCGCCAGCGAGCCGCCGACCGCCAAGGGTTACACCCCGACCGTTTTCACCGAATTGCCGCGGCTGCTGGAGCGTGCCGGTCCCGGCCGCGAGTCGGGCACCATCACCGGCCTGTTCACGGTGCTGGTCGAGGGCGACGACCACAACGAGCCGGTCGCCGACGCCGTACGCGCCATCCTCGACGGCCATATCGTGATGGAGCGCCAGATCGCCGAGCGTGGCCGGTTTCCGGCGATCAACGTGCTGAAGTCGGTTTCCCGCACCATGCCGCGGGCCGCCGACCAGGCCTTCCTGCCGGCCATCACCCGCGCCCGGGCCGTCATGGCGACCTATGCCGATATGGAGGAATTGATCCGGCTCGGCGCCTATCGCGCCGGCACCAGCCCGGAGGTGGACGAGGCCATCCGCCTGCACCAGCCGCTGGACGCCTTTCTCGCCCAAAATAAGGAAGAAGCAACCAGTTTGCGCGAAGGATATCAACGCCTTGAGCTAATCTTGGGTGCTTTGGAAACCGAAAACTAACACTGTGCCGTCACACTGTCCCGAATGGCCCGCCCGCAAGGGCACGCTCCGCCATTCCGGCGGGGCGGCATTGCCGCTGTATGACGGCGGTGCCGGGCGATGCGGTCCCGCCGCTTCGGGACTTCGGGGGAGTACGAGTCGATGAAGTCACGCGAAACGCTCATCCGCCTGAAGAAGTTTCAAGTTGACGAGAGGCGCCGCAAGGTGGCGCAGATCGAAGGCATGATCGCCGAGTTCGAGCGCATTGCCGGCGACCTCGAGCGCGAGATCAAGACCGAACAGGAGCGCGCCGGCATCCACGACCCGGCGCATTTCGCGTATCCGACCTACGCCAAGGCCGCGATGCAGCGGCGCGAGAATCTCAAGCGTTCGGCCGACGAGCTGCGCGGTCAGCTCGAGGAGGCGCAGGCGGCGCTCGGAGAGGCGTTCGAGGAAATGAAGAAAGTCGAACTGCTCGACGAGCGCGACCAGATGCGCGAACGCGCCGAGGAAGACGCCCGCCAGCAGGCCGAGCTCGACGCCATCGGCATAATGCGCAACAGCGCCCGCGCCTGACGTCGCGCCCGCTCCGGGCACCGCAAACTATCGTAATTCCTGGACATTCCGGTGCGATCCGCTGCCGCGGTCGCGCCGATTTCGGCGTTGGCGCTCTCGACAGACCGGGCTCGGCAGGGATAATCGTCCCGGGGACCTGAGGGCAGGGGCCATCCGGAATGGCAAACGCAACGCCAGTCGAGATCGTCGGAATATTGACCGCCGTCGCCAAGGGCGACGCGGCCGCCTTCGAGCGGCTTTATGCGGCCACCAACGCCAAGCTCTATGGCGTGATCCTGCGCATCCTGCGCCGGCACGATCTCGCCGCCGACGTCCTGGAGGCGGCCTATCTCCAAATCTGGCAGACCGCCGGGAAGTTCGACTCCACGCTCGCTTCGCCGATGGCCTGGATGGTGGCGCTCGCGCGCGCGCGTGCGATCGACCTCGCCCGTCGTCCCGACATCGTCGCCGACGATACCGAGCCGGAGGTTGCCGAGAGCGAAAGTCCCGGCGTGCTGCCGCGGCGTGAATTGACCGAGGAGCTCAAGCGGCTGCTGACCTGCATCGGCCGGTTGGAGCCCGACCGCCAGCGCATGCTGCTGCTGGCCTATTACGGCGCGTTCACCCGCGACCAGCTTGCGGCCAAGCTCGATACGCCCGGTAACCTGCTCAAGGCGTCGCTGCGGCGCAGCTTGTTCGAGATCGAGCAATGCCTGACGTCATAAGCAATGACGATCGTGACGCGCTGGCGGCCGAATACGTGCTCGGCACGCTCGACTATGGCGAGCGCATGGGTGCGACCAACCTGCTCGAGGTCGACCACGGCTTCCGCGGCATTGTGAAGATCTGGGAACGGCGGCTGGGCGAACTGCACCTGATGGTCGAGCCGGTGGAGCCCGATCCGAAGATCTGGGAGCGAATCAAAGCAAAGGTGCCGGCACTGGCGGCACCCGCCGCCGCCGCACCGGCCCCCGCGGCGCCGGCCGACAGCAAAGTCGATACCAAGGCTGACGCCAAGGACAACGCCAAGATCGATACCAGGGCCGAAACGTCCCCGGCAACGGCGGAGGCGGCTCCAGCCGCGCCTGCTTCGGACGCCGAAGCGCCCGTCAGCCCCGACACGCCGCCGGTGACCGCAGAGGCTGCGCCGTCCGTGGTTCCCGAGGGTGAGGTTGCGGCAGGCGTGGCGCTGGCTCCCGATGCCGCCGCGAACCTGATGCGGGAGCTCGAGGAGGCTGCGCGGCTGGTGTCGGAAGCCCCGGCCGAGACCGCGATCGTCCCGCCTCCGCCGCTCATCCGGCGCGACGAACCGGTCGCCGCCGGCGCCGAACGGAAGGAAGTGCCGCGGCCGTTGCACCGCTGGCGGCTGCTCGCCCTCGCCATGAGCCTGATTGCGGTTGCGCTCGCGGGTCTCATCGGGGCGTGGCGTTTCTTCCCCGAACAATTGCCGCCGCAATTGCAGGCTTCGAGCGTGCTGCACATCCCGGTCGTCGAGCCGACACCGCCACCCCTGCCGAAGGCGCGGCCGACACCGCCCCCGAGCTTCGACGAATAGGTCGAGGCTTCCCGCCTGAGCTTTCCAAGATCTCGGTAAGGAAAAAGGCCGATCCCGGTGAATGGGATCGGCCTCAAAGGCTTGGAGGTAGACGGTAAACTCTGAGCCGGTCAGCGCACCGTTCGGGTGCCGGGCGCCGCGGCGGTGACCGGGGTTGTGGCCTTGATCACGGTTGCTTCCATCCGCACGTTGCCGGCGCCGCCATCGGTCACGCGGGCGGCGATGCCGATGCCCGCGACCACGGTCGCGCAAACGAGCGAAACCACCACGATCTTGAGGTGGGTCATGCGATCTGCGGTGAACATCGAGGAGTTGTTCATGACGCCCTCCCGGGGTCCTTCGATCCTTGGTCGTGCCGGCCGCGCAAAAGGTTCAAACAAGCCTCAACCCAAAAGACGGCCACCCGACGCAACCATTGCCTCGCGGCCCTTGCGGGCACGCTTTGACACTCCCCCCGATTTCACTGACGCAGATAAACGTAGGAAGCGGCCCGAAAGTTCCCAGAGCCCAAAGAGGATCCTCACGATACCTTGATCGCAGGCGGGTTCATTGACTTTCCCCAGCCGGCTGCGCAAAACAGCTCTTAGTCTTTGAAAAAACGAGTCAAAATGACCGCAATCCCGATCTCCGGCGAGCCGGTCGCCGCCAAGCGTTCCTTCACCGAAGTCTGGCTGATCACCATTGGGCACTCACTAACTCATTGGTATCCGGCTACTTTCTATTTGCTTCTGCCGCTGATCGGGAACGAGCTGGGTCTGAGCTATCTCCAGATCGGCTCGATTCTTACCGTCCAGGCCATGGCGGGCGCGATTTCGAACATCCCGGGCGGGCTGTTTGTCGATTCGTTCGGTCGCAAGGGGCTGCTGATGGCGGTCTCGCTGTTCTGGATCGGCGCGCCCTACCTGTTGATGGGCTTC
>JBOHIG010000232.1:0-5405 GCA_050725815.1 Xanthobacteraceae bacterium | reverse complement strand
ACTCGGTCCATCGCGCCCTGCGCGAACACCGGGTCCGGCCCGGATTCGTACCAGGCGCCGCCCGGACCGTAGCTGGTCGACACGCCATGGGTGTCGATGCGAATGCCCCCCCTCGATCAGGCAGCGGAGCGTGGCGGAAAGCTTTGCGCGCTCAAACCGCTCCAGGACAAACAGTTTGGGCTTTTATCATTCAACCTATAGATGTAACCTCCGATCACCTTGGGAGGGTGTCATGTTTTGTCGGTTTCTGAAGGTCATCTCCTTTTGTTACCTGCTGACTGCATGCGCGTCCGGTCCAACAGCAGTCTCTTCTGCGAGTATGCAGGATTGCCGACAGCCCGGACGATATGGAGCGTTCTCGGTTCAGGCGCGAACTATCACTTGGCAATCTCAACGCGTAACAATCGACCTAGCATTTACAAACGTTAGTCGCGAGCCCTCAGGACTTTCCGGAGCAGGACGGGTCGGCGGCGTAATGCCAATCTTTCAGTTAGTTAACGACCAAGGGATCAAGTATAATTTCGATACAAACGCGTTAATGCGGCAGCAAGTGAGCGCTGGCGGCGCGCTGTCTCCAGCATTCGCTTTGTTGAACGCCCAAAGCGGAGGTGTAAATCCTGGAATTACAGCAAATTTGAAACTTGAGTTTCAGGCTCCAAGAGGCGCGTATGTCTTGGACATGGGCCAAGCGACCTTTACTGCCGGCGGGATTCACCAAAGAAGTGGCGCCTACCGATGCTCGATTCCGGCCGGTTAATCCACCTGAAGTGAGTAAATTCATGTCTTTGCTGTTTGCGCGGCCAATCCGAGCGCTGCAATGATCGTTGCGATGACCAAGCAGCAGCCAGTCGGCGAATAACGGCCCGAGCGCAACGAGCGCGCAAGCCGACCACGTGCATCAGCTCTTGCTTCGTCCGCGTCTCTTTATTTTGCTGCGGTCTTTTTTCATTACCGAAATGCGTACGACGGCAATTTGCCAAACCGAGCGCGCCAAAGTTGGATCGCTTCGTTGGTTTTTTTGATTAGTTCATCTCTCTGGCTTGGCGCCTGAACGGGAATTTGAATTTCCTCGTTGCAATTACCACTGGTCATTAAAAAAATCCGAGAATTGCGATAGCCCATTTGTTGGATGATATGGTTTTGCATGCTATTGCACGAAACGGCGTTTAGCCGCATTGGCCGGCCGAGCAAGATCATCAAACTGCGGCCGTATCTATCAATGAATCGCAGGTCGACATCCGTCAACGTAATAGATTGGGCTCTCGGCACAATAAAGCTTGCTGAGTTATTGATGGGTTGAAAGTGCTCCGGATAGCTTATTCTCATCAGAGTTTTTGTTGGAGTTTTTGCCTCTGTAATCATCTGAGCCAGTCGTTCTTCCTCCAGTTTCCGCGCGGCCGCGATCTTTACTCTCGCTTCAGCATCCAAACGCTGCCGCTCCTGCTCCATACGTATATCGACTTGCTCGTCCTCCTTTTCAGCATCTGATAGAGTAAATCCCTGACTCGATGGAGTTAGTTTCGTCCGCTCTACCCTCCAGCCGTCGTCATATAGCCGAAATACTGCTATTCCTTCGCCTCCAGTAGCCGCAAAGCGCTTTAGTCTCGAAGGGAGCTTAGGATAGGTCCAAGAAAACCGCGCTTCCTTTAAGTTTGTCGTACCGGGCACATCCGAAATACCCGAAACCGTAACGGTCAGCGGAACTGCCGCGTTAAGTTCTATCCATTCGGTCGATATCCTAGTAACTGCGCCGTCAATAGGTCGAACGATATGTAGAACGGTGGTTGTCGATGGATAATTCCAAAATCCTTGGCTTGCTCCTTTGGACAATGCCTACTTTTCGAGAGGCAAGTACCATGACCATGCGATGATGGTCTTATGCGCTGCAATTTTCTTTTCAGCTTCCAAACGGGAAAGATCGTTAGAACATGCAGCAAGCAGCAAGCACATAACCAACGCCGAGGCGCGCCCCGCATGTGATTGCATCATAATCTCCCATGCCACAATCTGAGCGAGTATGAAGCGGGTGTAGTTGCATAGCAATCTCTATCGGCATGCAGCGAAGGCGATCGGCAGGTCGGCGTAGATCTTGTAGGTCTGCGACTTCGGCTTGGCCTTGTCGTCCTCGTTCACATACTGGATCGAACTTTTGCCCAACAGCGGCCGGGGCAGGATCATCACGCGCACGAAGCGCGTGACTCGGTCCATCGCGCCCTGCGCGAACACCGGGTCCGGCCCGGATTCGTACCAGGCGCCGCCCGGACCGTAGCTGGTCGACACGCCATGGGTGTCGATGCGAATGCCGCCCTCGATCAGGCAGCGGATGCCGGGACCCTGATGCCGGTGCAGGAACGCGCAGCCGCCCGGCGGAAACGCGACGCTGTCGCCGCGCAACAGCAGGTCGCCCTTCGGCAAGGTTTTGAGCGCGGCGGCGAGCTTCGGCCGCGAGACGCTGGCGATGGCTCCTTCGCCAGCGCCAGTGGCAAGCTCGAAGCGCCAGCAGGTGGCGCCGCCCTGCCCCGCTCGCAGCGTCACGGCATCCTCGCCAGCCCAGGCCTCGTTATCGGCGAGCGACTTGCCGTCGAGCGTAACCGCGCCGTGCACGACAAAAATCATGCGCGGCCGCGCCGGCAGGGCGACCTCGCGCGCGCCCGAGAACACGTCCTCGAATAGCTGCAATACCGCAGCCATCGCCACTCGCTATCGCTTCGGAATCTTGGCGCGCTCGATCACCGCCGCCCATTTCTTGATGTCGGCCACCAGCCGCGCGCGCAACTCGTCCGGCGAGGTGGCGTGCGCAGCAATGCCGACTTCGGCATAGCTCTTCACCACCTCCGGCAGGGCCAGAATCTCGCGGATTGCCTTGTTCAGCGAGGCGACAACGTTATTCGGCGTGCCGCGCGGCCCGCCGAGCCCGTTCCACGAGGTCACCTCGTAGCCCGGCACGCCCGCCTCGGCGACGGTGGGCACGTCCGGCAGGAACGCCGCCCGCTTGGTGCCGGTGGTGCCGATCGGATGCAGCTTCTTGCCGCTCAGGCCGGCGCGCATTGCGGCGTAGAAGTCGATCATCATGTGGATGTCATTGCGCAACAGGCCGACCGTCACGTCCGGCGTCGTCTTGTAGGGGATGATCTGGATGTTGATGTTGGCCATCGAGCGGAACAGCTCGGCGCCGAGGTTCTGCGTGCTGCCGACCGCGATGGTGCCGATATTGAGCTTGCCGGGCTGTGCCTTCGCCGCCTTGATGATGTCGCCGAGCGACTTGTATTGCGATTGCGCGTTGGTGGCGAACACCAGCTCGAAATTGCCGACGCCCGAGATCGGCGTGAAATCTTTCACCGGATCGAACGGCAGCGACTTGTAGATCGCGACGCTGATGGCGGTGCCGTTGGTGATCAGGCCGAGCGTATAGCCGTCTGGCGCCGCCGAGGTCACCGCGCGGGCGGCGGCGATGCCGCCGGGGCCGGGCATGTTCTCGACCACGAAACGCTGCTTGAATTTCTCGCCGAGCTTGTCGGCGGCCAGCCGCGAGGTCACGTCGGCGACGCCGCCCGCCGCAAATGGCAGGATGATCCGCACCGGCCGCGACGGATAGGCCTGCGCGCGCGCCACGTGCGGCATGCCGAGCGCCGCAGTGGCCGCCAGCACGGTCTTGGAAAACGCACGGCGCGTGACCGGCATTTCAGTCTTCTTGGACATTGTCTGCTCTCCGCGTTCGAGCGTCAGCTCGCTTTCTTCACCTTGAGGCCGTCGAGATGGGCGGCCACCTGGTCGATGTGCATCACGTCGACATACTTATGGTGCATATCGAACAGGTTGATCTTGTGCGAGAGGATGCTGCGGTCGAAACAGCACTCCTCCACCAGCACGACCTGGAAGCCGTGCGAATAGGCGTCGACGCAGGTGGCGCGCACGCAGCCGGACGTGCTCTCGCCGCACACGATCAGCGTCTGAATGCCGAGCTGCGTGAGATGCGCCGTGAGCGGCGTGCCGAAGAACACGCTGGCGCGCTGCTTGGTGATGACCACGTCGTTCGGCTGCGGCTTGAACTCCGGCCGGATCGCGTAGTCGGCCGGATCGACCGGAGGCCGGTTGCGCTTGGTGGCGGAGACGAAATTCGGCCGGCTCGTCGATCGCGTGTCGCCGGTCGAGTAGAACACCGGCAGCCCGGCGGCGCGGGCGGCGGCGAACAGCCGCTTGGTCGGCTCGATCGCCGCATAGGCGTATTCGCCGCAGGAATTCGGATGGCTCTTGGCGAGCTCGGCCGGCGGCTTCGCCCCGCCGCGATAGACGCACTCATAGAGGTCGATGGCGAGCAGCGCAGCATTCGGCCCGACGAACACCTTGCGCTTGTAGGTCGCGTAGACGTCCAGGATGTCCTGGGGGACGACGTCCTTCCAGCAATGGTCCTCGAAATCGTCGGTCATCGGTTGCCCTGTCGTGATGAAGGCGCATTCGCGCCGGATTGGGCAAAAGCCTAGCCGGGAAGCGCCCCGATGTACATTTGATTTGGCGCCGCACCGGTCTGGGCAACCGCCGGACGCGGACTGTATCCTTCCGTCAATTGCAAACGACAAATGCAGGGAGGACACCGATGCTTAACCTGACCAGACGTTCGCTCATGCTGGGCGCGATGCTCACCCCGATGGCGGCGCGCGCGCAGACCTGGCCATCCGGGCCGATCAGGATCATCGTGCCATATCCCGCCGGGGGTTCGGTCGATGCGGTGGCGAGGCTGGCGCAGGCCGGATTACAGCGGCGCCTCGGCGTGAACATCGTCGTCGAGAACCGATCCGGAGCGTCAGGCTCGACCGGCAGCGCCCTCGCGGCAAAATCGGCGCCCGACGGCAACACCTGGCTCCTGGTCTTCGACAATCATGGAGTCAATCCGGTCCTACTGCCGAACTACCCCTTCGACAACCAGAAAGACCTCGATCCGGTCACGTTGATCGGGACAGCGCCCTATCTCGTCGCCACCCATCCATCAAAACCATACAAGACGATTGCGGACGTTATCGCCGCCGCGAAAAAGGCGCCGGGCAAGATCAGCTACGGCTCGGTCGGGAGCGGCAGCGTCGGGCATCTCTGCATGGTGCTGTTCGGCAAACAGGCCGGCATCGACCTCACTCACGTCCCGTATCGCGGCGGCGCCCCTGCGGTCAACGACGCGGTTGCGGGTCACATCGAGCTGGTCAATGGCAGTGCCGCGCTATTGACGCCGCAAGTCGCCGCCGGGCGGCTGCGTCCGGTTTTTCAGACCGGAGCTCGCCGACTGCCGGCTCATCCCACCGTTCAAACGATCGGCGAAGCCGGATTTCCCGGCGCGCAGGCGAATGCGTGGTGGGGCCTTTACGCGCCGGCACGGACGCCACGGTCGATCATCGGCCGTTTCCGCACGGCGTTGA
>JBOHIG010000231.1:0-28362 GCA_050725815.1 Xanthobacteraceae bacterium | reverse complement strand
GAGATAGCTAAGCTGCAATTGCGCGACAGACAGGTCAAGGTGCGGTGCGATTCTTGTCGGCGAGAAGCGGTGGTTGATTCTACAGTCGACATTCTGATGTGATTGGATGTCGCGATCGTGTTGCAAGCCGGAGTCGACCCGCAATGCACGAACAATCAGCCGTCCAAGATGCAACGCCGATAAGTGTCGCGCGCCGGCTGGCGGGATGGTGCAACGAGTTCGCGGCATCGGAGGTCGGCGCCGCCACCTGGGAGCGCGGGCGGGCCATCCTGCTGGACAGCCTTGGCTGTGCGCTGTTCGCTTGCAGTGACGAAAAGGCCCAACCGGTCCTGCGTACGGTTGAGGCCTTATCCGGCAACACCGACTGCACCGTCATCGGCACAAAGCTGAGAGGCTCCGTTCCGGTGGCGTCCTTTGCCAATGGCGCCTTGATCCGCACGCTCGACCTCAACGATACCTATGCGGGGCCGAGGCAGGTCGGACATCCGAGCGATAACATCGGGGCGGCGCTTGCCGCGGCGGAGGTCGCCGATCGTTCCGGGGACGATCTCTTGCGGGCCATTCGTCTCGGATACGAAATTTACGGTCGGGTTCTCGATATCGGCGATCCCGAAAGCCCGTGGGACCATGTAACGGTTTCGGGGATGGTGACGGCTGCGATGACCGGCTGGCTGTTGCGCTTGTCCGAAGACCGGTTTGGCCATGCCCTGGCCCTTGCCTCCGTGCATAGCGCCACGCTCGGGGAGGTACGGGTCGGACACGTCTCCGGAGCCAAGTCAATCGCAAGCTCGGTGGTCACGCAGACCGCATCGCTGCTCACATTGCTTGCGGCGAAGGGCGTGACCGGGCCGGAGCAGGCCTTCGAAGGGGTGCGCGGCTACGCCAAGCTCATACTCGATGGCGCCAACTTCTCGACGTTCTTTGAAGAAGAAGGCACGCCTGACCGGCTGCTATCCGTCGGCTTGAAGCAGTATCCCTGCTTCGCGCTCGGCCAGGGCCCAATCTCCGCGGCAATTGAGCTGCGCAAGCGATTGAGGGATCCGGGGGACATCGAAAAGCTGACGGTGACCATCGCGAACACCGGGCCAGCGCGGCTTCGTCTTCGCGACGGCCATGGGCGCATGCCCGCGTCGCGCGAGGCCGCCGATCACAGCCTCTATTTTCTGGTCGCGGTCGCTCTGCTCGATGGGCACTACGGGCTCGATCAACTGACCGCCGGACGTTGGCAGGACGACGATGTGCGCAACCTGATCGAGCGGATGGAGGCGGGGATCGACCCCGCGTTGACCCCGCCGACATCGCTGCCATGCCGGCTGGTGGCGGACCTGCGTGGCGGCGAGCGTATCGTGATCGATCGACCTGTTACCCCCGGCAATGCACAGATGCCGTTGTCGTGGGACGAGGTGAAGGAGAAATTTCGCCGATGCGCCGCGGATGCGCTCAGCGGCACGGCTCAATCCAGGGTGATTGAGGGTGTCGAACGGATCGGCGACCTTGCGTCGGTACGTACCCTCTTGAAGGACCTCGTACCGGGCTGAGCCCGCACGGACCAACGTGAAGGTGCGGCCAGACGCGCGCTTTCGCCGCTACACGCGGGCTTCTGTAGTTGCCCAAGCACGTCCGCGCTCGCGCGGTCACCGATTCCGAGACGATGAGCGTGCAGCTTCTTTGAACGGGCGCGCGGAATCCCTGTTCGTCCGTTCGGGGGCAGGGAAGGAGGCTGCCGGGCTTGATCCTGGTCGTGATCGGTCTAATTTTTTCATATCGTGAAATAATTGGAATGCCATCCGAAAAAAGGCCATTGACTTCGCGATGGGGCACGTTTCTCGTATCGGCAGCCACGAGAGTGCAAGATGGACCAGGCCGTCAACGATTCCGCGCCGGCACAGGAGCTGTCTCGCCGCGCACAGGCGGGGACGGAAAGCGGCGCCGTGCAATCGGTCGACCGCGCACTGCTGCTGCTCGATCTGCTGGCCGAGGCCGGTGGTGAAGCGACGCTTACCGCGCTCTCGGAAGCGGCGGGGCTTCATGCCTCGACCTGTCATCGCCTGCTCGCGACGCTGATGCGGCGCGGCTATGTGACCCAGATGCGCTCCAACGGGGTCTATACGATCGGCGCGCAGATCTTGCACCTCACTCAGATTTGCCTGCGCCAAGTTGATTTGCCGCGGCGCGCGCAGCCCCATCTCGAACGCGTCAACCGCGTTACCGGCGAAACCGTGCATCTCGCGGTTATGCAGGGCGACAGCCTGATCACGGTCGCCAAGCGCGACGCCCTGCATGCAGTGCGGGTCGACACCGGCGCACTTGGGAAATCCGACGCCGCGCACGCTACTGCGAACGGCAAGGCTATCCTGGCCTGGCTCACCGAGGATGCGATCCGCCGCATCGTCGCCGCGCGCAAGATGAAGCGATTCACCGCCAACACGATCACGACTTTGCCGGCGCTGATCGAGGAGCTGCGGTTGGTGCGGCGCAACGGCTTTGCGCTCGACAGGGAGGAGTTCCAGCCCGGAGTCATCTGCATCGGCGCGCCGATTCGCGACTACACCGGAGCGGTGATCGGCTCGATCAGCGCGTCGGCGCCGAAGATGCGCGCGACCGAAGCGCAGCTCAAATTGATCCGGCAAGAAGTGGTTGCCGCGGCACGCGCTCTGTCGCTGGAACTGGGCGAGGAGCCGGGCCGGCGCGAACCGGAGAAGATCCGTAACGGCAAGGCGCGGCAGCATACGAACGGACGAGGAGGGAAGCGATGTACGCACCGGCAGGCGTGAAGACCAGCCCGGACTTTCCCGTCCCCGACAGCATGAAGGCCTGGGTGCTTGGCGATCCCGGCGAGCTGCGGCTGACGGACAAGCCGGTGCCGGTGCCTAAGAAGGCCGAGGTGCTGGTCCGCATCGACGCGGTGGCGATCTGCGCGACCGACATCGAGAACATCTGGCACGGCCCGCCGGCGATGGTTGAAGGAGGGCCGCCGTTCAACAAGAACTGGACCCCCGGTCATGAATACATGGGCACGGTGGTCGCGCTCGGTCCCGGCGTGGACGAATACAAAATCGGCCAGCGCGTCACGGTGGAGATCCACGCCGGCTGCGGCCAATGCAAGCGCTGCCGCGAGGGCATGTACACGTCGTGCCATAACTACGGCCTGAACTACGGCGACGTGGACAAGGGCCACCGCGCCAACGGCTTCACCACCGACGGCGGCTTTTGCGAGTACCAGGTCAACAATATCAACACCTTGGTCGGCATCCCCGACGACATGTCGGACGAGGAGGCGACGCTGGTCGTCACCGCCGGCACCGCGATGTACGGCCTGACCGAGCTGGGCGGCCTGGTCGCGGGCGAAAGCGTCGTGGTCACCGGCCCCGGCCCGATCGGGCTCCTGGGCGTGGCGGTGGCCAAGGCCATGGGTGCGCAGCCGGTGATCCTGACCGGAACTCGCGACAACAGGCTCCAGATCGGGACCGAACTCGGCGCCGACCACGTGGTGAACATCCGCAAGGAGAAGGATGTCGTCGCGGCGGTGAAGAAGCTCAACGGCGGCAAGGGCGTCGATTACGTGCTGGAGTGCTCGGCCGCGCCCGAGGGCGTCAACGACGCGGTCAAGATGGTCAACCGCGGTGGCAAGGTCTGTCTCGCCGCGTTCCCACACGAGCCGGTGCCGGTCGACGTCGCCCATATCGTGCGCAACAACATCTACGTCTACGGCATCCGCGGCGAGGGCAAGAGCGCGACCCACCGGGCGCAGGCATTCATGACCCAGAAGCGCTTCGACGCGACCAAGATCCATACGCACACCTTCGCGCTCGAGGACCTGCCGACGGCGATCCGCTACGCCAAGGACCGCGTCGAGGACGCGATCAAGGTGGTGGTGAAGGCGCGCGGCGTGCCGGTGGTGCAGAAGGAAGCGGCGGAATAACTCTTATCCCTCCCCCAAAGGGGGAGGGTGGCTGCGAGCGCATGCGAGCAGCCGGGTGGGGTCATGTGGCGACGAACCCCACCCCGGCTCGCTTCGCTCGCCACCCTTCCCGCAAGCGGGGAGGGATAAGAAAGAACGGAGCAGCGATGCTGACCTGCGACGACTATCTGACGCCCGCTTCGCTCGACGAGGCCTTCGCCGCGATGGACCGCCATCGCGGTGGGTATCGGATCGTCGCTGGCGCGACCGACACGCTGCCGTGGGCGCGCGAGGGCAGGGCGGGTGACGTCGAGGTTCCGGCCGTTATCGACATCGCGCGTATCCCCGAGCTGCGCGAGCGTCGCGTCGAGGGCGCGCACGTGCGATTGGGCGCAGCGACGCCGATCCAGCGCTTCCTCGACGATCCCGCGCTTGCCGATGCGCTGCCCTGCATGCCGCATTGCGCGGTCTGGTTCGCCGACGACCAGATCCGCGAATCCGCGACCACCGGCGGCAACATCGTGAACGCCTCGCCGGCGGCGGATGGTACGCCGCCACTGATCGCGCATCGGGCCGAGGTCGAACTGGCGTCGATGCAGTCCGGGCGGATCGTCCGCCGGCGCATGCCGTTGGAAGACTTCGTCACCGGGCCGCAGCAGACCGCGCTTGCGCCGGGCGAACTGCTGATCGCGTTCGAATGCGACGCATTGCCCGGCTATGGCGGCAGCTTCGAGAAAGTCGGTCACCGGCGTTCGCTGGTGATCTCGCTGGTGTGTCTCGCCGTGCTGGTGAAGCTCGATCGCGACGGCCGGCGCTTCGAGGACGTGCGCCTCGCGATCGGCGGCATCGCCCCCGTGCCGCATCGGCTCACCGACGTCGAAGCCTTCCTCCGCGGCGCGTCGGTCGAGACCGGTCGTCTGCAACGAGCCGCCGAGATGCCGATTGCGCTGGTGGCCTCGCGCACGCGGCAGGCCTACCGGCGCGAAGTGGTGCGCGGGTTCATGTTGCGTGGGCTGCTGAACGCGGTACGCCGCTCTGGCGCTGATCCGGCGGCGCTGACGCCTGAATTGGAGGCGAGCTATGCCTGAGCTCCGGATCGAAGCGACGATCAATGGCCGCAAGATCAGACGTAGCGCGCAACCCTGGCAGCGGCTGCTCGATTTCCTGCGCGACGACCTTAACCTGACGGGAACCAAGGAGGGCTGCGGGGCTGGCGAATGCGGCACCTGCTCCGTGTTCGTCGATGGCGTCCTGATGAAGTCATGTCTGGTGCCCGTTGCGAAGGCGCAGAACGCGACCATCGAAACCGTCGAGGCGCTGGCCGGGACCGACGGCCTGTCGATCATGCAGCGCGCCTTCCATAAGGCCGGCGCGAGCCAGTGCGGTTATTGCATTCCCGGCATGGTGATGGCGGCGACCGCGGCGCTGCGCACCAATCCGTTCGCCGGCCGCGAGGAGATCAAGGAGCGGATCGGCGGCAACATCTGCCGCTGCACGGGCTATCAGAAGATCGTCGATGCGGTCGAGATGGCGCGCGACGTGCAAAACGGCTCGCTGCCGCCAAGCGTGTTCGCCGAAGCCGAGCCGGAGGACGGCCGCTTCATCGGCTCCAATGTCCGGCGCATCGACGCGCCGAGCAAGGTTTCGGGCGCGCTGCGTTATGCCGGCGACATGGTGATTCCGGGGATGCTGCACGTGCAGGTGCTGCGCTCGCCGCATCCGCACGCGCGCATCGTCTCGCTCGACACCACCGAAGCGGAAGCGATGGAGGGCGTCGAGGGCGTCATCACCTGCGCCGATGTGCCCGGTAAGGACGGCTTCGGCGTCTTCGTCAACGACCAGCCGATCATGGCGCGCGACCGCGTCCGCTATGTCGGCGAGGCGATCGCTGCGGTCGCTGCCGAGGATCTGCTGACCGCCAAGCGTGCGCTCGCGAAGATCAAGGTCGCATACGAGCCGCTGCCGGCGGTGTTCGATCCCGAGGAGGCGATGCGGCCGGGCGCGCCGGTGCTGCACGACTACGCGCCGAACAATATCGTCAAGCATATCCCGATCCGCGTCGGCGACGTTGCGCGCGGGTTCGCCGAATCCGACCTCGTGGTCGAGCAGGACTACACCACGCAGGCGGTCGAGCACGCCTATCTCGAACCGGAGGCCGGCCTCGCCTATGTCGATCATGACGGTGTGGTGACCATCCTCTCGCCCAGCCAGAACATCACCCACCACCGCCACATGCTGGCGCGCATCATTGCGCAGCCGATCAACAAGGTTCGCTTCATCATGAGCCCGGTCGGCGGCGGCTTCGGCGGCAAGGAAGACATGATCTACCAGGGCATGCTGGCGCTGCTCGCAATGAAGACGCGGCGGCCGGTGCGGCTCGTGTTCACGCGCGAGGAATCGATCGTCTCCACCGCCAAGCGGCATCCGGCGCGCACGCATCTGAAGATGGGGCTGACGCGGGACGGGCGCATCCGGGCGGTCGCCTTCAAGATGATCTCCGACGGCGGGGCCTACGGCCTTTCGACCGAGGGCGTGATGCGCAAGGCTGCGATCCTCGGCGCCGGCCCCTACAACATCCCGAACCTGACGATGGACACCTACGGCGTCTACACCAACAACACGCCGGCCGGCGCCTTCCGTTCGTTCGGCGCCCTGCAGACGCAGTTCGCGACCGAATCTCATCTCGATATCTGCGCAGAGAAGCTCGGGCTCGATCCGTTCGAGATCAGGCGCATCAATGCGATGCGCGACGGCGCGGTGACGCACACCAGGCAGACGCTCGGCAAGGTGAGCCTCACGCGCGCCCTGGACGCGGCCGAGAAAGCATCCGGCTGGGAAGCGGGTGCGCCGATGTCGCGCGGTGACAGGCGCGGCGATCTGGCGCAAGACGGCGTTCGTCCGCCGTGTACTCTGGGCGCGCGGTTCGAGGCGCGCGAGCAGACATCGCGCAGCGAGGTTGCCTGATGGCATCCGCAGGGCAATTGCAAATGTGTGGAGCGCATTATTGCGCCCTCTCCCCTTGCGGGAGAGGGCAGGAATGCCTTTCACCACTTGACAGTTGGGTGAGGGGGTCTCTTCGTAAGGACTGCTGCGCTTTTTGCGAAGAGACCCCCTCACCCGTCTTTTCATCGCTGCGCGTCTGCCTTGCCCTCTCCCGGCAAAAGGGCGTTCACGCCCGTCTACGACGGGCTATGGGGAGAGGGCGCAGTCACGAGCGCCGCGCAAGCTGTAACGCTCCTCGCACATCCGCGATTCCTCTCCCGCAAGCGGGGAGAGGGAAAGAAGAGGTTGCCTGATGGCGAAGAAGCGCGGACGCGGCGTCGCCGCCTGCTGGTACGGCATCGCCCGTACTGCGGTGGTCGACCGCGCCGGCGCGTGGGCGGAGATTGACGACGGCGGCACCGCCAAGATCGTCACCGGCGTCACCGAGATCGGCGAGGGCATCCTCACGGTGCTCGCCCAGATCGCGGCCGAAGAGCTGGGCGTCAAGCCTGCCGATATCACGATCGGCGACAACGACACTGCGCGTTCGCCGGAAGCGGCCCATGCCGGCGCCACCCGGCAAACCTACATGATCGGCAATTCGGTGGCGCTCGCCTGCCGCGAGGCGCGCGCGCGGCTGGTCGACGTGATTGCCGGCCTGTGGGACGTCGACGCCGATCTGATCCGCACCGCAGCCGGCGAGGTGTGGGCCGAGGGCACCAATCATCGCATGCCGATGAGCGAAGCGGTCGCAATCTGCAAACAGCGTGGCGTGGTGCCGGTTGGCTCGGCATCGTTCGGCACCGACACGACCGGTCTCGATCCGGCCGATGGCAGCGGCCGTCCGTGGCAGGCCTACGTGTTCGGCTGCCAGGTCGCAGAGGTCGAGGTCGATACGGTCACCGGGGAGGTGCAGGTGCTCGGCATCTGGGCGGCGCATGACGTCGGCCGCGCCGTCAATCCGCGCGGCGTCGAGGGCCAGATCGAGGGCGGCATCGTGCAGGCGCTCGGGCAGGGCCTGATGGAGGATTACCGCGCCGAGGGCGGCCGCACGACGACGCCCAATCTCGCCAAATACATCCTGCCGACGGCGCTTGATGTGCCGCACGTCACCTCGATCATCATCGAGGAGCCGGACCGGATCGGGCCGCTCGGCGTCAAGGGTATCGGCGAGCCGGCGATGGTGCCGACCATCCCCGCGATCATGAACGCGATCTACGACGCGGTCGGCGTGCGGATCGCCGATCTGCCGGCCACACCCGAGCGGGTGCTTATGGCGATCCGGGACAAGACCGCACGCCAGCAGGTCGCAGCCGAGTGATGGATGTTCAGTTTTCAGAGACGAACGAACAGGGAGTGATCCGATGATGAAGTCTACGAGCGTCAGGTCCGCGTCGCTGATCGCGGCGTGCCTGCTGGCAGTGGCGGCTGTCCCGGCGGTAGCGCAGAACTATCCGACCCGGTCGATCACCGTCGTCGTGCCGTTTCCGGCGGGCGGGCCGAGCGACGTGGTGGCGCGCATCATCGCGGAGAACATGTCGAAGACGCTCGGTCAGCAGATGGTGATCGAGAACGTCGGCGGCGCGGGGGGCACGCGCGGCAGCGCCCGTGTCGCCGCCGCAGCCGGCGACGGCTACACGCTGCTCGCCGGCAGCATGGGCTCGCATGTCTCGGCGCCGGTGCTGCAGCCGGGCATCACATACAATTCGGAGCGCGATTTCGTGCCGATCGGGTTCACGGCGCATGCGCCGGCCGTGGTGGTGACGCGCAAGAACTTCCCGGCAAAGAACCTCAAGGAATTCGTCGCCTACGTCAAAAGGAACGGCGACAAGGTCAAGCAGGGCCATGGCGGCATCGGCGCCTCCTCGCACATGGCATGCTTCCTGTTCAACAACGTGGCCGGACTGAAGCCGCTTTCGGTTCCGTACAAGGGCTCCAACCCGGCGATGGCCGATCTCATTGGCGGGCATATCGATTATCTGTGCGAGCAGGCGGTGAGCGTCTCCGGCGCGATCAAAGGCGGCAATGTGAAGGCGCTGGCGATCTCGGCCAACGCGCGGCTGCCGTCCTTGTCCAACGTGCCGACGGCCAAGGAATCCGGCGTCGATTACCAGATGAGCATCTGGGCCGGCATCTTCGCGCCCAAGGGAACGCCAAAGCCCGTGGTCGACAAGCTCGCAGCCGCGCTCTCCAAGGCGCTCGACGACAAGTCGGTGCAGAAGCGGCTGAGCGAGCTCGGCGGCTCGGTACCCTCCAAGGCGGAGCAGGACCCGGCCAAGTTCGCGGCCTTTGTGAAAGCGGAGATCGCGCGCTGGTCGCCGATCCTCAAGAATGCCGCGGCCGCAAAGAAGAAATAACGCAAGCCTGGTCGCAGGATGAGTTCGGGGCCGTTGCGCGCAGCCGCGCTGGGTATGGGTTGGTGGTCCGATGTGCTGGCGGACGCGGCGAAGCGTTCCGGCAGGATCGAGATCGTCGCCTGCTTCACGCGCTCGGAAGACAAGCGCCGCGCGTTCGCCGCGAAATACGGCTGCCGCGCGGCCGCGAGCTATGAGGAGATCCTCAAGGACGGCGAGATCGAGGCGGTCATCAACACGACGCCGAACAGCGTGCATCTCGAAACCACGCGCATGGCGGCGGAGGCGGGAAAGCACGTGTTCCTCGACAAGCCGATCGCCAACACGGTCGCCGAAGGGCGCGCCATCGCCGAAGTCTGCGACAAGGCCGGCGTGGTGCTATCGCTCGGCTACCAGCGGCGGCGCGAGAGCCACTTTCGCTGGATCAAGAACGAGATCGACGCCGGCCGCTTCGGCAAGCTGGTGCAGGCAGAGGCCAACATCAGCCGCGACCGTCTCGGCAAGATCGACCTGTCGTCGTGGCGCTATCAGGCAGTCGGGATGCCCGGCGGCGTCATGCTCCAGATCGGCATCCATTACGTGGACGTGCTGGAAATGCTGCTCGGTCCGGTCAAGCGCGTGTCCGGCCTGTCGGCGCAGCTCGTGCTGCCTGGCGACAATCCCGACGTGGCCAACCTGATCCTCGAGCACGAGTGTGGCGCCATCTCCAATCTCACCGCCTCCTATGCCTCGGCGTCAGAGCACTACATGCTGAACATCTACGGCAAGGAGGCGAGCGCCTTCTACGATCTCTTCGGCGGATTGCGGCACCTCAAGCGCGGCGAGACGGCTTCGCATCCAATCGCGGTCGAGGAGAACGACACCATTCGCGAAGAACTCGAGGAGTTCGCCGACTGCGTGCGCAACGGCGGCAAGCCGGAGACCGACGGCTGGTGGGCGGCGCGTAGTCTCGCCGTCATCAAGGCCGGCGTGAAGAGCGCGCGCGAGCGCCGCGTGGTCGATGTCGACGAGATCATGGCGAGCGGGGAATAGAGCATGGCGACGCAATCCGATCCGCGCGACGGGATGCGCGCCCGCGCGCGGGCGATCAAGAAGGCGGGCGGCATCGATGCGGCGCTGGCGGGCGGCGCGCTGCCCAAATTGTTCGAGACCACGTTGTCGGAAGGGCTGGTGCTCGGCCTCCTGAAGCAGGGCGTGTGCAAATACCTGGCGATCTTCGGCCACGGCTCGACCGATCTGGGCGAGGTGCTGCGCATCTACGAGGAGGAGGGCGTTACCCGTACCTTCAACTGCCGCAACGAGGTGGCGATGGCGCATGCCGCCACCGTACTGCGCTGGCAGTATGGCGAGATTCCCGCGGTGGTGACATCCATCGGCCCGGGCGCGATGCAGGCCTTCGCCGGCTCGCTGGCGAGCGCATCGAATGGCGTCGGCGTCTATCACATCTACGGCGATGAGACGACATTCGGCGAAGGCTACAACATGCAGCAGGTGCCGAAGGAGGAGCAGCACTTGTTCGGTCAGATGACCGCGATCATGGGTCGCTCTTATGTGCTGCATACGCCGCAGGCGCTGCGCGATGCGCTGCGGCGCGGCGCGCTCACGGTCAATCATCCTTACCGGGCTGGGCCATTCTTCCTGCTGCTGCCGCTCAACACGCAGCCGGCGACGCTGGCGCTCAATATGGCGGCGCTGCCGGAGCGGCCAAAACTGCCACCGCTCGCGCCGGCGTCGGATGAGGCGTTTGAGGAGGCGGCGAGATTGATCGCCGGTTCGGCGCGGGTCGCGATCAAGGCGGGTGGCGGCACGCGCGGCCATGACGACGTTATCCGCAGCCTTGCCGCGACTGCCGGCGCGGTGGTCGTGCTGTCGCCGGGATCGACCGGCGTTCTAGCCGACGACGATCCTCACAACATGCATGTCGGCGGCTCGAAGGGCTCGATCAGCGGCAACTTCGCGATGGAAAATGCCGATCTGCTGATCGTCATCGGCTCGCGCGCGGTCTGCCAGGCGGATTGTTCCGGCATCGGCTACAAGACGGCGAGGGCGGTGCTCAACATCAACGGCGATCTCGCCGACGTGACGCACTACAACAACACGCTGGCGCTACCGGGCGACATCGGCGCGGTCGCCGCACGGCTGGCGGCAATTCTGCAACCCAGCGGGCAGGGCGCGGGCAAGCGCGCTTGGCTCGCTGCCTGCGCGGCGCAAAAGGCCGAGTGGGCGACCTACAAGCAGGCGCGCTTTACAGCCGCGCCGATCAACGACGCCGCGTGGCGGCGCGCGGCGCTCGGCCAGCCCGCCGCCATCAAGATCGTCGCCGACTTCGCCAAGGAGATCGGCGCTGCGAAATTCTTCGACGCCGGCGATGTGCAGGCCAACGGCTTCCAGATCGTCGAGGACGACCGCACCGGCGATACCTTCACCGAGACCGGCGCGTCCTACATGGGCTTTGCCCCGAGCGCGCTGTTGGCGTCCGCAGTTGCGGACACGCCGCGATACGGGATCGCATTCTGCGGCGACGGCTCGTTCATGATGAACCCGCAGATCCTGATCGACGGCGTCGAGCATGGCGTCAACGGCATGATCGTGATCTTCGACAACCGCCGCATGGCCGCAATCAGCGGACTCCAGAATACGCAGTATGATGCTGACTTCCGTACCAATGACGGCGTTGCGGTCGATTACGTCCGGCTTGCCGAGGCGGTCACCGGGGTGCGCGCCTTCCACGGCGGTTGGAGCGCCGACGAGCTTGCGCGCGCTTTGCGCTCAGCACACGCGCACAAGGGCCTCTCCATCGTTCATGTGCCGGTCTATTGCGGCGACGATCCGCTCGGCGGCCTCGGCGCCTGGGGCCAATGGAACGTCGGCAACTGGTGCGCCGACGTACAGCGGGCTTGGGTGGAACAGGACCTCTGACGCGCCCTGTTACGCGAGGAAGTATCCTTCCTGAATCGCGCGCACGTAGAACTCGGCGACCGGCGGCGCGATGCCCAGCGGCAGGCCCGGCTCCGACTTGTGATAAGTGTGCACGCCGGCGCCCCAGCGGGTGACATGCACCTTGGGCGCGCGATCGAGCTTGGCGAACATCGGCAGCACCACCTCGCGGTAGACCTCCGGGCTGTGGTCGCGGCTGTCCTTGGCGATACAGAACAGCACCGGCGGCACCAGCTTGGCGTCCGGCGCACCCTGCGGGTAGGGGAACCCGAGATAGTGCCGCACCAAAGCCTCGGTCTCAGCCGGCGGCATCTTCAGCCGTGCCGCCGCCGCGCGTGCGGCGGCTTCGAGCGAGGCGCGGATGTTGTGCGTGATGACGTACTCCGCCTTGAATTGTGGGCGCGCCTTGGTCTTCTCCCACCAGTCGAAAATCTCTTCCATCAGCCACGGAAGGCGCATCAGCGCCTGTGGGCCTTCCTGTCCCAGCGCCTCGGGGCCGGCATAGCGCGCGCGGTCGCGCCAGGTGCGGATATAGAGCTCGTTGAAGGGATCGCTGCGGGCCGCCTTGATTTTTGCCACGCGCTCGAAGCCTTCCACCTTGCCGAGCGCGCCGGACCAGTTGTGCTGCTCTTCCTGGATGAAGCCGAAGGGGGAGTTCTCAACCGCGATCATGCCTGCGATATTGGGCACACGCTGGCAGATCATGAAGACCATCGGCCCGCCGGTGGAGTGCCCGGTCAGATAGATCGAATATTCGCCAACCGGAAAATGCCGGCGCATGGCGTCTTTCATGCCTTCCTCGAACGCGACCGGCCACGCCGCCATGCGATCGTAGAAGATCGTGCCCGGCTTCGCGCGTGCAACGGTGCGGGTGCCGTAGCGCAGGCGCATGGAGGTGTCGCGGATCACGTCGTATTGGTCCGCTCCGATGTGTTCGCCCTTGAGCCAGATCGGGGTCCGCACGGTGCCGTCCGGATGAATGGTGTCGCCCGGCCAGTCGCGGCTCGGATCGTCCAGATAGAGCCGGCCGGGGAACGTCATCGCCACCGCCTTGCAGCCGAACTTTCCCGCGAACAGCTTCGCCATCGGCTCCATCGACTTGTAGTCGCCCGAACCGCCATGGAGCAGAAAGATACCGATCTTCTTGCCGTCGGCGCCGCGGCTTGTTTGAGCGTGGTCGACCGGCTCGTAGACCCGGACACCCATGTCCCAATCGAGTCCCAGCGCGTGGATACGGAAGATGTCTTCGGTTTCCCGCAGCGGCAGATCGGGTGAGGCGAGAACGGCCTCGGAGCGGACGACCGTATCCTCCCGCGAGATGTTGGCCGGCGGCTGCCAGCTATCCGGCTTGGGTGCGACGTTCATGTTTCTCGCCTCTGTCGTTCTGCCGAAACTACGGTAGTATTCGCACCTAGTGTATCAGTATGCCGGTGCTCCCGGCAGGCATGGAGGGCAATCCGATGGGAAGTCGCAAGCTCCGTCAGTCTCTGGTTTGCCTTGCCGTCGCGATCGCGACCGGAGGTCTAGCCTCAGCCGCTGCTGCGGAATCGGCTGATGAGTTCTTCCGCAACAGGCGGGAGCTGTTCTTCATCACAAGCTCTGCTGTGGGCGGCGGCTATGACTCCTATAGCCGGCTGGTATCGCGTCACATGACCAAATATCTGCCGGGCAATCCGCGGATCATCGTGCAGAACATGCTCGGCGGCGGCGGCATTCGCGCCACCAACTTCCTCTACAACGTGGCGGCGAAGGACGGCAGCTATCTCGGTCTTGTCGATCGCGGCATGCCGACCGCGCCGCTCCTTTACGGCGATCGGTCGCAGGCGCGTTTCGAGGCCGTCAAATTCACCTGGGTCGGTAGCATCATGCGCGAGACCGGGATGGGCGTCATCGCGACGCGCTCTCGTGTCAAGAACATCGACGACGCCAAGAAGTACGAGATCTTCTTCGGCGCAACCGGACCGGAGACCGACCCGGCGATGTATGCGCGGCTGGCGAACGAACTGCTTGGCACCAAGATCAAGGTCATCACGGGATACAAAGGACAGCCTGCCGAATTCCAGGCGGTCGAACGCGGCGAACTCGACGGGTTGTTCATGAGCGGCTGGTCCGGCCCCGGCCGCGCTTATGTGCGCGACAAGATCGGCCGAAGCGAGCTGCGGCTGCTGGTGCGGATCGCGCCGGTCCGCGATCCGCAACATCCCGAGACGCCCACGCTGCTGGAACTCGTGAGCGCGCCCGCGGACAAGCAGATCGTGCAACTCGTACTCGATCGCGTGACGCTAGGCAGGCCCGTGATCGCGCCGCCGGGCGTGCCCGCCGACCGCACCGCCATGCTACGCGACGCCTTTCGCAAGGCGATCAACGATCCGGAACTGAGGTCCGAAGCGGATAAGTTGCGGCTTGCGATCGATCCCATGTTCGGCGAGGAGGCGCAGCAGACCATCGACAGTCTCTATCGCACTCCGCCGGCGGTCGTCAGCCGCCTGCGCAAGATCGTCCAGGTCGCTGAGTAAGGCGACCGACAACCCACTAAACAGGAGCATCATGAAAATCGCTCGCGTCAGGGCCCGCGCGCTTGCGCCGCCGGTGCCGGTCGTCGCGCCCGGAATCGACCGGGTTACGCCGCGGTCCATTGTTTTTGCGGAGATCGAAACCGATAGCGGTATTGTCGGCCACGGCATCACCGGTCTTACTCCAACCGGGAGCGTCGCGGACTTCATCAACCGGACGGCGGCGCCTCTGATCGTCGGCATGGACGCGCGCGAGATTGCCGCTGTCTGGAACGCGCTTTATCGCGAGTTCTGCCATCGTGGGCAAACCGGGATCGCGTATCACGCGATCAGCGCGATCGACATCGCGCTCTGGGACGTTCGCGGCAAGGCGCTTGGCGAGCCGGTGTGGCGGTTGCTCGGCGGCGCTCGCAATCGCGTGCGCTGCTACGTGACTTGTGGGTTGCCCTCGATGGATCGAGAGCAGCTTGCCGCGGTGGCGAAACACTGGGTGGCGCAGGGCTTTGGCGGCGTGAAAATGGTGGTAGGCGTCATTGCGCGCGATCGCGCCGCCGATTTTTCCAACATGACGGAGGCGTTGCGCGAGGACGCCCATCGCGTCAAGGCGATTCGCGACGCCGTGGGGGACGGCATCGAGATTGCTATTGACATCAATTGCGAGATTGACCCTGCGCAGGCGCTTGCGCTGGTGCGGATGTGCGCGCCATACGATGTCGCTTTCGTCGAGGAGCCGGTCCCCGACAGCAATCCGCGCCGCATGGCCGATTTTCGCCGCCATGCCGGGATGCAGGTGGCCGCCGGCCAGAGCATGGGCGGGTTGTCCCGTTTCGGCGCGCTGTTGGCGCATGAAGCGGTCGACATCCTGCAGCCCAACGTCGTCAATTGCGGTGGCTACACCGGCGGGCTTCGCGCCGCCGATCTGGCGCTCGCCTATGAAACGCCGATTTGCAACGGCGGCGGCGCTACCCAGCACAATCTGCATCTTCAGGCCGGCGCGGTGAATGGCACGGTGTGCGAGTGGCATCCCTACCAGTCGGCAGGCGCCGTCGCGATAGTGTGTCCCACCGCGCCTGTGCCGCGCGACGGCTGGCTCGAATTGTCGGATGCGCCGGGACTCGGATTCGATCCGGATCAGGCCGCGCTGAAGGAATATGCGGCGAAGGAGTGACGCTCTGCCTGCGCCGGCAAGGGCGGCGGCGGAAACTGAATTTCAGTCGTCAATGCGCCATGAACAGTGGGACGGAGGAGGCGGCGAGGACCTCGCGCGAAACGCTGCCGCGGAACCATTGCAGCAGGCCGCCTTCCGCCGGTGCGCCCATCACCAGCAGGTCCGATCCCATTCTTCCAGCCTCCGCCAGAATGGCTTCCGACGTGCGTAGTTGCTCGCGCGCGACACGCGACAGCGATGCGGAAATCCCATGATGCTTGAGGTGGTCGATGACGTCGTCGCTGGGACGCCGCGCATCGCCGGCGCGGCGCAGCGGCTGATCGACCAATACGACGTTGACGCTGCGTGCCTGCTGAATCAGCGGCATGGCCCGCGCGACGGCGCGCGACGCCTCCCGGCTGTGGTTCCAGGCGACCGTGATGGTCGGAAAGGACGCATCGCAGGTCAAGCCGAGCGGCAGGCCGAGCACGCCGCAGCATCCATCGAGCAGAAGCTCGTCGAGGACCGAATCCAGGATCGGCGACTCGCTGCCGTCGGCGGGAAGCGTTGTGACGAAAAGGTCGGAGGTCCGCGCGAGCGATGCGACGCCTGCGCCTAGAAATTCCGGCATTTCGGTCACCTGAAAGACCGGGACCGGCGAGGCGTGATTTGCAAACCGGCGCGCGACCTTGGCCTTGACCTGATTGGCGCGCTCGATCGCTGCCTGCCTGAGGCCGTCGTCCGGCGGAATGAAGCCCGCCGGTTCGGCGGCCACCATGGCCGGAATCGCAGGAAGCTCGGCCGCGACGACCGCGCTGACAAATCCCTCGAAGCGGCGCGCCAAAGCTTCGGCGCAGGCAAAGCGGGCCTCGTCGTCCGGGGCGCCGTCGCTGAGAACGAGAAAATCCTTCATCACGCCACCTGAATTCACGGTATTCCCCGCACAATCATTCGCAATGCTGCCAGGACAACGCCTTTCCCCATCGGTTTGTTGCACCCGGCAACCCCGGGGGACGTGCGGCACTGGAGCCGTTGCCGTTTTGCGTAGCAACGTGAAACAATCGGCCAAGACCATGTCCCGCGCGGGAGGATTGAAGATGATCAGGTCGCTATGTCTCGCCGTCCTGAGCGCGCTTGCGCTGTCTACGCAGCTGCACGCGCAGGCCCCCGGGGACTTCTACAAGGGCAAGCAGATCCGGATCGTGGTCGGCACAACCGCAGGCGGCGACTACGACCTGTGGGCGAGGCTCTTGAGCCGCCACATCTCCCGCCATATCGCCGGCAATCCCAAGGTGATCGTGGAGAACATGCCCGGCGCAGGATCGATGGTGGCGACCAACCACCTGTACAACGTGGCGCCGCGCGACGGGTCCGTCATCGGCATGATCTCCCGCAGCATGCCGGGCGCCGGCGTCATGCAGGTCAAGAACGTGCGCTTCGATCCGGTGAAGTTCAATTGGCTCGGCAGTCCCGAGGTCAATCATCTGGTCCTCTACATCAACAACAAGTCGAAGATCAAAAAGCTCTCCGACATTTTCAAAGAGCCGCTGATCGTCGCAGCCACCGGCCGCGCGCAGGGCATCACGGTCGGTCCTGCGTTGGTGAAGAACCTGCTTGGCGCCAAGTTCCGCGTGGTGACCGGCTATCGTTCGCCGAGCGACATGGCGCTGGCAGCCGGGCGCGGCGAGGCGGAAGCCTTCGCCAACACGATCGGCGGACCGGCCGGTGCGCGCCGGCCGTGGGTCGAATCGGGGCAGATGCGGGTGCTGTTCAATTTCGAGCCTGACGCCGTGGCGGGACTCGGCGCGCCGTCGCTGTTCGAGGTCATCAAGACGGACGAGCACCGCAAGATCTTCACCTTCTTCGCGAGCAACGTCCTGCTGGGCCGGCCGTTGTTGATGCCGCCCGACGTTCCGGCCGAGCGTGTCGCCACCCTGCGCCGCGCCTTCGAGCGAGCCATGAAGGATCCGGAGCTCCTGAAGGAGGCAAAAGCCATGAAGTTCGAGATCACCTTTCAGGACGGCAAGAAGATCGCATCCCTGGTCGAATCCATCGCGGCAACCCCGCCCGATGTCGTCAAGCGCGCGCAACAGGCCTCGCAAGCCGAGTAGCACCTACGACAATTGCGATTTTGCTGTATGCTCTTTCCGGGAGTGCATTTCGGGGAGGCGAATAACAATGGACGTCCAGGTTGCACCGGCGAAATCCCGGGAATTCGACATCGAGGATGTGGAATATCTACGCCACGACGATAAGCCGTTGTATGCGCGGCTCTATCGGCCTCCCGGCGAGGGACCGTTTCCGGCGCTGGTAGAATTGCACGGAGGGGTGTGGACGGAGAATGACCGCACCCGCAGCCGCGCGCACCACGAGGTGTTGGCCGGAAACGGCATCGCGGTAGCGTCGCTCGACTTCCGCCAGGGCGAAGGCGGCTATCCGAATTCGGTGGTGGACATCAACTATGCCATCCGCTGGGTGAAGGCGAACGCGGCGCGGCTCAAGACGTGCCCCGAGCTCGTCGGCATCGCCGGCACCTCGAGCGGTGGGCATCTGGCCATGCTGACGGCGATGCGGCCGCGCGATCCGCGCTACGCAGCAATTCCGCTGCCACCGGGCTCGCCGGCGGTCGATGCCAGCGTACGTTGCGTCGTTCTATTCTGGCCGGTCATCAACCCGCTGGGGCGTCATCAGAATGCTCGCCGCTTGCACGAGAGCCCCAATCCGCCGGATTGGCCGCCGCGGACCATGCGGCTCAGCCTTGCCTATTGGCAAAACGAGGCGGCGATGGGCGAAGGCAACCCGCTGCTCGCCCTTGAGTGCGGCGAGGCGGTGGAGATGCCGCCGGCGATCTGGATTCAGTCGCGCGGCGATCTCATCCACGACTACCGCGATCCCAATTCCGGGTTCGACGGCTCGGAGGCGCTACGGTTCGTCGATCGCTACCGGAAGGCCGGCGGCGACATCACGCTGCACTACTTCGACGCGCCGCTGCACTTCACCAGCGAAAATCCCGACCTGCCACAGTCGATCGAGGCGATGCGCTGCGTCACCGAGTTCGTGCACCGGCAGATTCCGGTGAAGTAGGCCCCTTCTTGCAATGAGCCTGCTTGAACGCGCGATCAGGGACCTCGCCATCGCCAACCGCATTCTGGCGCATCACGGTGTGCTCGACGAACACGGGCACATCAGCGCGCGCCATCCGGCCGATCCCGGCCGCTTCCTGGTGGCGCGCGACTGCTGCGCGGCGACGGTCGAGCCCGGCGATATCGTCGAGCTCACTCTCGACGGAGAGCCAACCGCCTCTGAGAACCGGCCGCTCTGCGCGGAGCGTTTCGTCCATGGCGCGATCTACGAGGCGCGGCCCGACATCCATGCGGTCCTGTGCGCGGGATCGGACGACGTGGTGCCGTTCGGCGTCGCCGGCAAGCCCCTGCGGCCTGTCATAGGCCCGGTCGGCGACATGGGGCCGACGGTGCCGGTGTGGGACATTGCCGAGCGGTTCGGAGATAGCACCGATCTCGCGATCTCGACGCTGGAGCGCGGCCGTGATCTCGCGCGATGTCTCGGCGCGCATCGCGTCGTACTCACGCGTGGCGCCGGGTTCGTCGCGACCGGCCGCACGCTCAATGACGCCGTCCGGTTGTCCGTCTACATTCCCAAGAACGCCCGCGCGCTGGCGGCATCGCTGGCGTTCGGCAATGTCCGCAGTCTCTCGGAGGGCGAGTCACAGGCGCGGCTCGCAATCGATCCGGAATCGAACGCCATGCGCCGCGGCTGGGAGTACTGGGCGCGCGAGGCCGGATGCGAGCGTTGGCTGTAGTCGTCGATCAGAACGGCGCGTCGCCAACGACTGCGGTGCGCTCCATGCGGCGGCGTTCGGGATAGTAGTCGTTGGCGGCGTAGTGCTGGGTCGAGCGGTTGTCCCAGAATACGATCGCACCTTCCGTCCAGCGCACGCGGAACTGATATTCCGGCACCTGCGCTTGCGCGAACAGCACATTGAGGATGGCGCGGCTCTCATCGGGCTCAAGTCCTTCGATCCGCACCGTAAACTGCGAATTGACGTAGATCGACTTGCGCCCGGTGACCGGGTGGGTGCGCACCACCGGATGCGTCGGATTCGGGAATAGTTCCTCCATCTTGCGCAGCTTGGCGTAGCCCTCGTCGTCCTTCTGGAACAACACGCGGAAGTTCTGAAAGTCGTGGACCGCCTTCAGCCCGTCGATCATCCTGCGGAACGTCGGGCTCAGTCCTTCGTAGGCGGCTTCCATGTTCGCCCAGAGCGTGTCGCCGCCGACCTTCGGCATGATCTGGCAACGCAGGATGGTATACTTGGTCGGGTTTTTCCGGAACGTGGTGTCGCTGTGCCATACGTCGGTGGACAGCACCGGATTGTCCTTGTGATTGTCGAGCACGAGGATCTCCGGAAATTCGCCCTGCGGCCGCATCGGATGGACTTCGAGATCGCCGAAGGGCCGGCTGATCGCGACATGCTGTTCGGTCGTCAGATGCTGGTCGCGGATCACGATGACCTTGTGCTCGACGAGCGCGGCTTCCAGCGCCTTGAAGGTTTCAGCGTCCAGTCCCTTCTTGAGATCGAGGCCGTGGATCTCGGCGCCGAGCCGCGCGCCCAGGCGCTCGACCTCAAATGACGTCGGCGATGCGATGTCCTTCTTCACGTTGCCTGCGGTGACATTGACGTTCATGGGCGCGCTCCGCGGAATTGGCCCTCCATTTAATCGGAAATCCCGCGCGCTGAAAACCTGGGCTTTGCGGCGTTGCCGGGCAGGCCGTGCTGCGCCATGCGAAACTCGCTTCCCCTCTCAGGGCGACGTCTGCGGTTAACCTCAATGGGCCGATCGGCCGCCGGTATGGCCGCGGCGCGCCTCGTCGGCATAGCCGGGGTCGATCCTGGCGTCGATGACATAGGGCCGGCCCGCGCGCACCACCTTCTCGGCTCGCGCCAGCGCCGCGGCGAGCTCCGCCGCGGTCTCGACCGGTCCTTCCGCCGCGACCCCCTGGTTTCGCGCCATGCCGGCCAGATCGACGTCGGGACCTTTGATCTCCTGTCCGATCGCCTTGTTCTCGACCGGCCGCTCGCGCTCGACCGCCACGCGCTCCTGATGCGCTATGTCGTTGAAGTAGCCGCGATTGTTGGCGATCACGACGAGCAGCGGAATTTCCATATGCGCCGCAGTCCAGAACGCGGTGACGCCCATGAGAAAATTGCCGTCGCCCATGACCGACATCACCAGCCGGCCCGAGTCCTTGAGCGCGAGCGCGGTTCCAACCGCATTGCCCGGGCCGGAGCCGACGCCGCCGCCTGAGTCGAATGCCAGAAAATCAAGCGGATGATCGATGATCAGCGTCTCGGACGGATAACCCAGGGCGAGCGTGGCGAGCGTGACGTCGCCGCGCTCCTTGATGAAGTCGCGCACGACCAGCGCGAGATCGCGCAACCCCATCACGCCGGTGCGCGGCTTCGGCAGTTCAGGCGCTGCGCGCGGTGGAAACTTCGCCTTCACCGGTTTGCTCGAGCCGCGCAAGCGGTTGATCGCCGCGGTGAGCGGACGCGACAGCGCGTCGGGCGTGCTCAGGATCGGCACGTCGGCCGGCGGCAGGCCCTGATAGTCCATGCTCCAGCCGTTGTGGATGTAGCGGTCGAGCGAGCAGTTGATGATCTTGGCCTTTGCCGGAGTCTTCTTCCCGAGCGCGAGCTGCAACTGGCCTTGCAGATCGATCCAGTCGAGCGAGAGGATCACGTCGGCCTCTTTCATCAGGTCCGCGACTGCGGGAGAGGGGCGGAATCGCGGCTCGACCACGTGCAGCGGATGCTCGCTGGGGAAGGCGGCGTAGGCCTTCACGTCGGTGAGCACGGCCGCGCCGATCGACTCCGCGAGCTTGATGCGCGCTTGCCAGTCGTCCTCGCTGCGCGATACCCGCCCCATCAGGATCACCGGTTTCTTCGCCGCGACGAGAAGCTTGGCGGCTTCCTCGACCGCTTCGGCCGCGGGCGCCGGCGGCAGGCCCGGCTGGAAACGCTGCACATCGGGGAACGCGAGATCGTCCGGCACCGCGGCTTCCTGCATCGCTACATCGAGGCAGACATAGGTCGGTCCGTAAGGCGGCGTGGACGCGATCTGCCAGGCGCGCAGCATCGATTCGATCGCGGCCGCCGCCGAGCGCGGCTCGTCGTCCCACTTGATGTAGTTGCGGATGATCGCACCCTGATCCTTGGAAGTATGGATCCAGTCGATCCAGGGCCGCCGCAGATCGGCGTCGCCGGGACCGGTTGCGCCCAGGATCACCACCGGGCGCCGCGCGCACCAGGCATTGTAGATCGCCATGGTGGCGTGCATCAGCCCGACGCCGGAATGCAGCGCCACCGCCATCGGCCGATCGGTGACCTTGGAATACCCCTGTGCGATCGCGACCGCATGCTCCTCGTGCAGGCATAGCAGCATCTTCGGCTTTTCATTGCCGAGATAGTTCACCAGGCTGTCGTGCAACCCGCGAAAGCTTGAGCCGGGAACGAGGCTGATGTAGCGCACATCGAGCTGGCGCAGCATTTCCGCGATCACATCGGAGCCCCAGCCGAGCCGCTTATTGCCGAGCCCGACCGGAAGGTCCTTGTCGGCGAAGAGGGCGCTCGCGACGCGCACCCTAACGTTTTCGGCTTTTTCCTTGGTCTTGTCCGCCCGCGCTGTCTTGGCCATCGGTTTCTGTCTCCCCGCTGCCGCGTTTGCGGCGATGTGCCTCGTTTGTATAGTGGCGTGACGCTGCAAGGATCAAGCAAGCCCGGGAGGATTGCATGCGGCATTGCACGCGAAAGTCTGTGGCGTCGGGGATAATTGCCGGCGCCGTAACGATCCTTGCGGCGAGCGCGGGCGTCGCGCGTGCCGACCCGGTTGCCGATTTCTATCGCGACAAGATCGTCAATCTGACCATCAGCACCGGCCCAGGCGGCGGTTATGACGTGCTCGGGCGTGCCTTTGCGCGTCATTTTTCAAAGCACATCCCCGGCACGCCGAACGTCATCGTGCAGAACATGCCGGGGGCGGGTGGCTTGCGGGCCACCAATTTTCTCTACAACGGCGCGCCGTCCGACGGCACTGCGCTCGGTTTCGTTCACGCCAGCATGATCAGCGCCGACCTGCTCTCGCCCGAGGGCGCAAAGTTCAAGGGCACGCGCTTTAGCTGGATCGGGAATATGGGCGGGGAGCCGGGCTTCTGCGTCGCATGGCACACCTCGCCGGTGAAGGCATTCGAGGACATCAGGAAGCATCCATTCGCGGTCGGCAGCACCGGCGCCGGCGCGGGCCTCGATTTTTTCCCGCGCATCATCAACAATCTGTTCGGGACCAAGATAAAGATCGTCGCCGGCTACAAGGGCGGAACCAATGTCCTGCTTGCCATGGAGCGAGGTGAGGTCGACGGCATCTGCTCCTGGCCGATGAGCGGCATGGAGACGACCCGTCCGACCTGGCTGCCGGGAAAGAAAATCAGCCTGTTGGTGCAGTTCGGTCCCGAGAAGCATCCGCGGGCGCCGCAGGTTCCGCTGATCCTCGATCTCGTATCGGACCTGGATGCAAAGGCGGCGCTTGAATTGCTGGTCGCGGAGCGCAAGCTACTGCGTCCGGTGCTGGGCCCGCCCGGTATGCCCAAGGGGCGGCTGGAGGCGCTGCGGCGCGCGTTCATGGCTACGATGTCGGACCCGGCATTCCGCGCCGATGCCAAGAACCTGAACAAGGACGAGAAGCCGAGTTCCGGCGCCGAGGTGCAGACGTTCATCGAGCGCCTGCACCGAATCTCCCCGCGCGTGATCAAGCAGGCGATCGACTTGAAATCCTGAGAGCGGCCGTTGCGGCGTGCATTGCGCCGGGCCGGATTTTGCCGGACACTGGGCGAGGGCGGTCAATCCGCCCACACGTGGGAACTGCTCTGGTCGCGTTGCGCAGAACAGCCAAGGGAGTGCGGGCCTTGAACGATACGGCAGGCGATCCCGCGATCGTGGCCGAGGCGGCGAGCAAGCTGTTTCTTGACGGAGCCGTTGTCGCGTTTCACCAGTTGTCGTTGCAGATCAGGCGCAACGAGATCATGTGCATCGTCGGCCCTTCGGGCTGCGGCAAGACCACGTTGTTGCGCTGCATCGCCGGCCTGACCGATCTCAGCAGCGGCCGTCTCCTGGTGCATGGCAAGCCGGTCGAAGGCAGTCCACCTGACGGCGTGTCGATGGTGTTCCAGCATTTCGGTCTGTTGCCGTGGAAGACGGTGTTCGACAACGCCGCGTTCGGGCTGGCGATGGCAGGCGTCGCGCGCGAAAAGATCAAGTCGCGCGTCGACCACTATCTTGAGCTGGTTGGGCTGGCCGGCTTCGATCAGCACTATCCCTATCAACTGTCCGGCGGCATGCAGCAGCGGGTCGGCCTCGTGCGCGCGCTTGCGATGAACCCATCCGTGCTCCTGATGGACGAGCCGTTCGCCGCGCTCGACGCGCAAACTCGCGAAATCCTCCAGGAGGAGTTGCTGCATCTGATGGAGCGGCCTGACGAGCGCAAGACCGTGGTCTTCATCACTCATTCCATCGACGAGGCGATCCTGCTCGGCGATCGTATCGCCGTGATGAGCGCGCGCCCGGGGCGCATCAAGGAAGTCCTCGACATGCCGTTCGGGCGGCCGCGCGATGTCGACGCGATGCGCGTGGATCCGCGTTTCGGCGAACTGCGCCAGCACATCTGGCACCAGTTGCACACGGCGCGGCCGATGCAATTGCAGGCGCCACGGGAGGCCGTGTGAGCAAGTCTCATCGCAGGTATGACTCATGAACGTGACCATCCAGCCGCCGCGCATCGGCCCGCAGCCGTGGGAGATCGTCCGCACCAAGCTCGATCAGTCGCTGCCCTTCGCGAACATGCGCGACACGCCGTACTACCGCGACTGCGTGTGGGAGCAGTTCTCCGAGGGCGAGTACAAGCGCCGCTACGCGGCGCTGCGCGCCAAGATGCGCGAGCACAAGCTCGACGCCATCATCGTGCCGGGCGGGCCGAGCCACTGGAGCTTCGGCGGCGGAATGCTCTGGCTCACCGGCCACTGGGAATGGCATGCGCTCGCCGCCTATGTTCTGGTGCCGCTCGACGGCGAACCGGCGCTGATCTACTCGATGGGCGGCACCCACGCCGAAGCGGTGCGGCGGCAGGTCTCGGTCGCGGTCAACGACGTGCGTCACAGCCGCAGCGGCCGTTATGCCGACATCATGGTCGAGCGGCTGCGCGAGCTGAAGCTCGAGCACGGCCGCATCGGGTTGATGGAGATCGACCCGCGCCACAGCGACTATCTGCCGGTCAACCAGTACAACGTGCTGCGCCACAATCTTCCCGACGCCGAGCTGGTGTTCACATCGGGCTTCCTGCACGAACTGCTCTCGATTCACAGCGCGGAGGAGCTCGACTGCATCCGCAAAGCGGGCAAGCTTTGCGAAGACGCGATGAACGCCATGGTCGCGCGGGCGGCGCCGGGCGTAAAGGAATACGAGCTGCGCGCCGCCGCCGGCGCCGCCATCCTGGAAGGCGGCGGCGATATCGACTTCCTCATCATCGGCTCGACGCCGATGGACAATCCGGCGCTGATCTTCGGCAATCCGCGCCCGTCTGCGCGCGTGCTCAAGACAGGCGACATCATCAACATGGAGCTCGCCGCCGGTTATCGCGGCTACACCGCCCAGATCGGCTCGCCGATTTGCGTGGGCGAGCCGAACGAGATGGTGCGCAAGTTCTGGAACGAGATCACGCTGCCCGGTTACAAGAAGATCGTGGCCGAGATCGCGCCCGGCAAGCCGCTGGAAGCCATTCACGAGGCCAGCAAATTCTTCCGCGACAAGGGGGTGCAGTCGCGCCCCACACAGGTGCACGGCATCGACCTGGTTACCGACAAGCCGCATATCGTCGCCGAGCACATCTCGGCGGAGCCGTTCGAGCGGGTGCTCAAGCCCGGCATGATCATCATGGCGGAGCCCAATCCGATCTCGGCGGACGGGCTGTTCGGCATCTTCCTCGGCCACACGTTCATCGTGACGGAGACGGGACACGAGGTGGTCGACGACTTCCCGCTGGAGATCGCGGTGGCGCGGGGCTGAGCGCAGTCCGCGGCGCGGCGCTAACGTTGGCTCGGGGCGTCCGGAAGGCTTGGCTTTGCCCACAACACGGCGCGCCAGCGCAATGCGATGATCACGGTGACGATGCCGCCGATCACGGCATAGAGCGTCGCAGTCGCGCCGAAGCCGATGTGCTCGATCAACGCGCCCGCGAGCAGGAGGCCAAGCGGCAATGTGTAGATCGCGAGCATGCGCACGCCCATCACGCGGCCGCGGAAGCGCTGGCCGGCGGCATTCACCAGCACCACCGTCAGGCTGACCATGGTCAGGCTCTGGGCGACGCCTGCAAGCATCAGCGTCACGATCCCGCCTGCCATGGTCTGCATCTGCGCGAACAGGATCAGCAGCACGTGCCAGGCGATCGCGGCGACGACCATCAGCCGCGTGAGCGAGGTGCGGGCGGCGAGGCGGCTGATCATCAGCGCGCCGACGAGTGCGCCGCCGGAGATGCTGGCGACCAGGTAGCTCAGCCCAGTCTGGTCGGTGAGATAGATCTCGCGCGCGACATAGGGCAGCAGGCCGTTGGTCAGCGGAAATGCCGCAGCGTTGAACATCAATACAAAGCACACGATCGCCAGCAGGGTCGGTGTGTTCCAGATGTACACGACCCCCTCGCGCAGATCGCTCCAGGTCGAGACCCGGCCGGAGACCGCCGCCACCACCGGCACCGTTGCCGCCTTTGAATGTGCGGAATCGGTTTGCGAGGTGAGGAGCGCGGCGAGCGCGTAGAAGGTCACGACCACGACGTAAGCGGGCCCCATGCCGAGCAGCGCAAACAGCCCGGCGCCGGTGAGCGCGCCGGCGATGCGCGAGGAGTCCGAGGTGACGCGATTGAATCCCATCGCTCCGGTCAATGTGTTCGGCGGCATGGTGTCGGCGATCAACGCGGCGCGAAGTCCGAGGTCCGAGGGCCGCAGCACGCCCATCATGCCCACGAGAATGAGCACGATCACGGGATTGAGCATGCCCGCAAACGCCAGCACCATCAGCGTGCCGGCAATGACCGCATAGGTCGCGCGCATGGCGGTGAGGAGATTGCGCGGGCCGATCCGGTCGCTGACCACGCCCAGGATCGGCGCCACCAGCGTCCCGCCGTGCTGGAGCGCGCCGAACAGTGTCAGCAGCACCACGGACCCGGTTTCGACCAGCACGTACCAGCCGAGTATGAGCGCCTCCATCTCGAAGGCCCAGGAGGTGAACAGGTCGGCCGGCCACTGGAAACGGTAGCTGCGGACTCGAAACGGCATCAGAGCGGAGAAGCGATGCATGGTCCTGCAAGTTGCACGGCCGCATTCACGGCTCGCCGTTTCGAGGCTGGATGGAGGTTGTCAAAACCCGGACAGACGGCACGACGCGCACGCCCAAAAACATTTGCCCACATCGGCAAGGGCAAAGCAATTGGCGCGGATGCAAGGCGGCCTTGCAGATCGGCGGGCACGATTTGTAAGACGGCTGAGGCGTCAGCCGTGCTTGATGAAGGTGCCGTTGCGCAGCTCGGTGACGGCCTGCTGCAACTCGGCCTGCGTGTTCATCACGATCGGCCCGTGCCAGGCGACCGGCTCCTCGATCGGCTTGCCCGATACGAGCAGGAAGCGGATGCCCTCGTCACCGGCCTGCACCGTCACCTCGTCGCCGGCATCGAACACGACCAGCGAACGGTTGCCGGTGCTCTCGCGGACGAGCGCTTCGCCCGCCGCAGTTTCCTTCTCGGTGAGCACACCGAACGGCTGCGACGCGCCGGAGAATGCGCCCGAGCCTTCGAACACATAGGCGAAGGCATGGCGTCCGACTTCCACCGGCAGGCTCTTGCGTTTGCCCGGCGGCACGAACACATCGAGATAACGCGGGTCGGCGGCGGTGCCGTCGACCGGGCCCTTTTTGCCCCAGAAGTCGCCGGTGATGACGCGCACGAGCGTGCCGTCGTCGTCGACGATTTCGGGAATCTCCTTCGACGGGACGTCCTGGTAGCGCGGCGCGGTCATCTTGAGCGAGGAAGGCAGGTTCGCCCAGAGCTGGAAGCCGTGCATGCGGCCCTGCGCGTCGCCATGCGGCATCTCCTGATGCAGGATGCCGCTGCCGGCCGTCATCCACTGCACGTCGCCGGCGCCGAGCGTGCCCTCGTTGCCCAGGCTGTCGCCATGGTCGACCGAGCCTGCCAGCACGTAGGTGATGGTCTCGATGCCGCGATGCGGATGCCAGGGAAAGCCCGCGAGGTAGTCGGCTGGGCGTTCGTTGCGGAAGTCGTCGAAGAGCAGAAACGGATCGAATTCGTTGGTGCTGCCGAACCCGAACCCGCGCTGCAGACGCACGCCCGCGCCTTCGAGCGTCGGCCTCGGCTGAATCACCTGTTTCACTGGACGAACGGATATCGTTGAACC
>JBOHIG010000230.1:0-54513 GCA_050725815.1 Xanthobacteraceae bacterium | reverse complement strand
CAGGAAACCAGAGCTTCGAATTCATCGAAACGGCAAGATTCTCCGATCCCGGACAGATCCGGTATTCGCACAGTGCCGGTTACACCCTGGTTCTCCTCAATACCGACGCAGATGGAAGCTACGAAGGCTTGATCCGGCTCACCGGCCTCAAGCATCCTGAAGCCAACTGGTTCGTTGCCTGAACGTTGCGCGATCAGGGTACGCGTGAGTGCGCGCTGATCCGCCGATCTGCGGGCAAGGAACTACCGCATTGCAACGCCCGGATTCCCGCTTGCGCGGACAGGGCGTAAGATGTGGCCGAGTTTTTGATTTGGCTTGCCCCGTCCTACCTGTGCCGCCGCCGAAAGGATCCGATGCCCCAAAGCAACCGCCTCCGGAAGCATGCTAGCTGCGCGCTCGTCGTGTTGGCACTGGCGATGCCGTCGGCCGCGGCGCAGGAAGCCGCCGGTCCAAGCCGGGTCGCCATCAAGGGCCGTTCGTTTGTCCTTCCGAACCTTCCTCCGTCGCAGCAAGCGCCGGTGCTTCCGAACGGGCGCGTGAACTGGTCGCAGGCCTACGCGACCCAGGGCATGGTCTACCTGCTCGAGCTGACCGGCGACGAAAAATGGGCAAGGGACATCGTCGATTGGGGCACTATTGCCCTGGCGGGCCGCGATGCACCGCACCCCGCGGACGGCCGCGGCTATGCCTGGACCGATCGCTCAACAACGGTTTTGCAGCCGTATGTTTGGGCGGGTTACACGGGCCACGTCTTTGCGCCGCTGATGGAATTCTCGGCGTATGTGCTGCGAGACCCCAAACTGCGAAGCCGCACCTACAAGGGCCGCACCTATCGGGAGCATGCGCTCGGTTTCATGCGGGAATTCACCCGCGCGCTCGAGGTTCACTCCAGTGAGCTGGCCGATGACGGCCGCCACGCCTATTTTCGCTTCCGCCGGCCGGTGCCGGTCAAGAACAAGCGGATCAATGGGCAGCCTTTGCCGTACAATATGAACGCCGCGCTGTTCTCGGCGATGCTTCATTTGGCCAAGGCCGAGGAAGCCGCGGGCCGCAAGGAGGCCGCACAACGGCTGTCGCGCTCGGTGGCGAGATTTGTCGTCTATCTCAACGAGGCGGTTCTGAGCCGCCGCCCTTGCGGCAGCAGGACCTGCGTGACGTGGCAATATTCGACCTACATCACGCGTTCTGAGGACGTTGGCCACTCCAACCTGGTCGTGCGTTTCCTTTTTGACGCGCACGAGAACCGCTATCGCGTTTCCGCCAACGATCTCATCGGCATCGCGAACACTATCGACAGCCTGACCGCGCCGGACGGCAGCTTCCGCGCCAACCTGTTCGACGGCTCGAAGATCGGCGGCAGCCGCGACTCGATCTACTACGTCCTCCTGCTCACGAAATACTCTGCTGCCCTGAGGGCGAAGTTCCAGCACACAATGAACCGCACCCGGACGTTCGCTTATTGGGGATCGTGGCTGAAGGCTGCGAACTGACACCCAGGTGCGAGGCCCGTTCGCCGCCTATCGACCGCTCAACGTATTCCTGATCACCGCATCGACGATGCCGGCACTGTGGCGCCAGTCGTGACGCGCGCGCGCAGCCTCGGCACCGCCCTGCCCCATCCCTCTGGCGCGTTCAGGATCAGCCGCAAGATCGCGCACGGCCTCGGCGAGCGCCTTCGGATCGTGCGCGGGAATGACAATGCCGGCCTTTTCGTCGATCACCAGCTCGCGCTGTGCGGGCAGATCGGTGACGATCACGGGCACGCCGCAGGCCATCGCCTCGAACAGCTTGAGCGGCAGCACGCCGGTATCCGACCGGCCGGCGGGATTCGTGATCAACACCAGGGCCGCTAGCGCGCCACGCAGGATCGGCGGGATCGCCTCATGCGGCTGGTGGCGCAGCCAGATCAAACTCGGATTGTTTTTTGCGGCAGCCTCAATCTCGCCGCGCCTGATGCCGTCACCGACAACGACGATCGACACGCCAGGCGGCCACTCGGCTTCCTCCTGGACCGTCACCAGCGTATCGAGATCGTGCCAGCCGACCAGACTGCCAATGAAAATCACATATGGCCGTCCGATGTCGTGACGTGGACCCTCGGGCGTGAACAGGCTGGTATCGGCCGCGCAAGGGGCGACATGCACCCGACCGTGACCGGTTTCGGCCCGCGTCCAGGCTGCGAGCTGTGGTGTGACTGCAAAGACCGCCGCAGCATGACGGTATTGATAGCGGTAGACCCACTTCAGCATACCCATGACACGCCTGAGACGGGGATAGGTCACCAGCAGATCGGCATGCGTGCCGTTCACCTCCTGAAATACGGGGCATCGAAACAAGCGCGCCATGGCGACGGCAGGCAACGCCGCCGGATGGCTGCGGACATAGATGGCATCGAGCCGCCGCAGCATCGACACGAGGCGTGCCTGAACACCGACATAATCCAAAAACCGCCGTGCGAACGAACGCCCGGCGGCGGCACCGGTCTGGCTCGCATGGAAACGCTCGACCCGCCAGCCCAATACCTCGAGCTGGCGGATCATCTCCGTGATGTGGGTGTGCGATGCTTGTCCGGGGATAGGCGTCTCAAGCGCCAGGTAGCCGAGGCGCCCGCGGCCTTCGCCGGCGAAATCGCTTGTCATTCCCCTGGAACGGCGGACGGGACCAACGCTGCTCGCGCGGCATCGATGATGCGAGCCTGTACTGAACTGTCCAGATACGGATGCATGGGCAGGCTGACGACCTCCGCGGAAATCCGCTCGGACACGGCCAGCCCGCCGCGCGCGACCGGATAGCGACGGTAGGCTGTCTGCTGGTGCAGCGACTTCGGATAGTAGATCGCGGTCGGAACGCCCGCCTCCTTCAGTACGTTGCAGAAGGTTGCACGCCGCTCCGCCGGCACACGCAACGTATATTGCGCCCAGACCGACAGGCAGTCCTTCATGACCAGCGGGGTGATGGCGACGTCCTTCAGCGCTTCATCGTAGCGACGTGCAACATCCTGGCGCTTGGCGATCTCATCGTCATAGATCGCGAGCTTCTCCATGAGAATCGCGGCCTGCAAGGTGTCGAGGCGCGAGTTCATGCCAACGCGGATATTGTCGTACTTGTCCGAACCCTTGCCGTGGATGTGCAGGCTCCGCAAGACCTCCGCGAGTTCGTCGTTTGCCGTAAATATAGCGCCGCCGTCGCCATAGCAGCCAAGCGGCTTTGCCGGGAAGAAGCTGGTGGTCGTGAACAAGCCGATCGTCCCCGAGCGGCGGCCCTTATAGACGGAACCAAACGCCTGCGCGGAATCGACGATGAGGAACAGGTCCTTGGATGCGCAATAAGCTTCGATCCGGTCGTAATCCGCCGGCTGGCCGAACAGATCGACGGCGATCAGGCCGCGCGGCTTGAGCCCCGCCTCAATGGCAGCCGCATAAGCATTGTCGAAGCATTCGGGATCGAGGTTGAAGGTGCGCTCATCGACCTCGGCAAATACCGGCTTGGCGCCAAGCCAGGCCACGACCTCCGCCGTCGATGCAAACGTAAAGGACGGCACGATGATGGCGTCTCCGGGACGTACATTCATCGCCATCAGGCAAAGCGCGATGGCGTCGGTGCCGTTAGCGCAGCCGATTGCATGACGTGCGCCGGCATAGTCGGCAAGCGCCTGTTCCAGTTGCGCGACCTCGGGGCCGAGAATGTAGCCGCCATGGTCCACGACCCGGCCGATGGCCGCGTCGAGCCGTGCGCCGAGGCGGCGACGTTGTGCCTTGAGGTCGATGAATTCGATCTTGGTATTGGTCATGGGATTTCTTCCAGACGATCTTGTGCGATTTGACGGTAGCGTTGCCCGGTCTGCGGGCAGACGAGGTCCTTGGAAAGCTTGAGGCCGGCCCGGCTCATCCAGCCAATGCGTTTGGCCGGCACGCCCGCCATCAGCGCGAACGGCGGGACGTCGGAAGCGACAACCGCGCCCGCCGCGATAAAGGAGTATTCGCCGAGCGTGTGGCCGCAAACGATAGTGGCATTCGCGCCGATGCTGGCGCCGCGCTTGACCAAGGTCGGCCGGTACTCGGTTTTGCGGACAATCTCCGAGCGCGGATTGTTGACATTGGTGAACACGCATGACGGGCCGCAAAAGACCCCGTCCTCGAGCGTCACGCCCTCATAGATCGAAACGTTGTTCTGTATCTTGACGTTGTCGCCAATGTTCACACGTGGGCCGATGACCACGTTCTGGCCAACGCTGACCGATCGGCCGAGCGTGACGTTGCCAAGGATGTGACTGAAGTGCCAGATCTTGGTGCCTTCGCCGATGGCGACATTCTCGTCGACATAGGCGGATTCGTGGATCGTGACGCCGGGATACGATCCCTGCACACGCAGCCTCACGGATGGCGTGGATGCCTCGGGCGCGGCGCCACCTCTCGTCTTCGCCAGCGCCTCGCTCGCGCGCGTAAGCACGCTCAGCACCCGGAGCCCCTCGCGGCCATCGCTGCGCGGCGTCGCGCCCGTGCGGATACAATCGAGGAAGTGCGAGCACTCCTCCCGCAACGGCTCGGTCGTCGGAATCTTGATTGGAGTGGCATCGGCCTTCGCCGGCACCGGGATGTTGTCCTTCCACTCGATCCGGTGGCGATAAACCACCAGCTTGGTGTCCCACGGCTCGCCGTCATCGAACACGGCCATGCCTTCGCTGCCCACAACAACAAGCTTCTGCTCCTTGAACGGATGCAGCCATGACACGAAGACATGCGCGCGTTGCCCGCCCGGAAAGGCGAGATGCGTCGTGGTCACGTCGGCAATCGAGGAATGGAGGTAGTGCCCACCGGTGGCCTCGACGGTGTCCGGCTCGGCCCCCACGAGCGACAGGATCATGGACAGGTCGTGCGGCGCGAACGACCAGAGGATATCCTCCTCGCGCCTGATCTTTCCGAGATTGAGGCGGTTGGAATAGAGATATTGCAGCCGACCGAGCCCACCCTCGCGGATCATCGCCTTCAGCGCGATGAAGGCCGGGTGATACTGCAGCAGATGGCCGACCATGAGCCGTCGGTCAAGCTGCTCGGCCAGCTTGCAAAGTTGCTCGGCCTCGCCGACGTCAAGCGCGAGCGGCTTTTCCACGAAAACATGCTTGCCGGCCTGCAAGGCGCGTCCGGAGAGGCTGTAATGCAACACCGCGGGAGCGGCTATTACCACCGCTTCAATGGCCGGATCGGTCAGCACCGCCTCGAATGTCATCGCGCGGCCGCCATGCTTGGCGGATAGCGCCTGGACGGTATCCCGGCTTTCATCGACCAGGGCTTCGAGCGCGCCAAGCTCGCTGAAATTGCGGACGAGATTCTTGCCCCAATAGCCGCAGCCGACGACCGCAACACGGACATTGCGGACAGCCGTCTGGGTCGCGATCTGACCTGTTTCCGCCATTCGGGAATTTCCAAACTTCAAATCGAAGACAGTGTTCAGGCTTTGACGATCGTATTCCGAAACACCCCTGTCCTGGCGCAGACATTGCGGGTGTCGACCACGAGCTTCGCATGCTCGACCACGAGTCCGTAGTCGACCGTGTCGTGGTCGGTCGAAATCAAGACGGCGTCATAGCCCGCCACCGTCTGTGGCGAGAGCGTGATCGAGCGACGGCCCGACAGAACGGCATGCTCGCGTGTGGGCGGGATGACCGGAATGAATGGGTCGTGATAGTCGACGTGCGCGCCGCGTCCTTCAATCAACTCGATGAGCTTGAGCGAGGGACTTTCGCGCATGTCGTCGACATTTTTCTTGTAGGCCATGCCCATCAGCAGGACTTTGGCGCCGTTCAGACCGCGGCCGAGGCGGCGGTCGAGCGCCTCTGCGAGCTTGGTGACGACCAGATAGGGCATGCTCGCATTGATCTGGCCCGCAAGCTCGATGAACCGCGTCGCGATGTCGTATTCGCGCGCCTTCCATGTGAGATAGAATGGATCGATCGGGATGCAATGACCGCCGAGCCCGGGGCCCGGATAAAACGGCATGAAGCCGAATGGCTTGGTCTTCGCCCCTTCGATGACCTCCCACACGTCGATGCCCATCGCGCCATAGATCACCTTGAGCTCGTTTGCGAGCGCGATGTTGACGGCGCGGAAGATGTTCTCCGTCAGTTTCACGGCCTCGGCCGTTTCGGGCGACGACACCGGAACGACGCGATCGACGATCTGGGAATAGAGCGCCTTGACCAGCGCCGATGCGGTTTCCCCGTCGCCACCGACAATCTTCGGGATCAAACGGGTGTTGAAATCGGGGTTGCCCGGGTCTTCGCGTTCCGGCGAAAACGCGAGATAGAAGTCGGTGCCGCTCTTGAGCCCGGTGGCTTCGAGGATCGGCTTCATTACTTCGCGGGTCGTGCCGGGATAGGTTGTCGACTCAAGCACGACTAACTGGTTCTTGCGCAGGCGCTTTGCGATCTGCTGCGTTGAATTGACCACGAAGGTCAGATCGGGCTCGCGCTGCTTGGTCAGCGGCGTCGGCACCGCGATCAGGATGGCGTCTTGCTCCGCCAACTGTTCGAAATCCGTTGTCGCATTGAGCCGCTTGCTTTCGACGACCGTGGACAGGGCTTTGGAGGAGATGTGCTTGATGAAGCTCTCGCCGCGGTTGATCTGCGCCACGCGGTCGGTATCGATGTCGAATCCGGTAACGCGAAAGCCGTATTCCACGGCCGTCATCGCCAGCGGGATGCCGACATAGCCGAGACCGATGACACCGATGCGTGCGGTCTTGTCCTCAAAGGATGACAAGAGACGCGAGGCTTCCGCATCAAGCTTGCTGACGCTTACAAAATTCACGCCACCCCTGCCCCACCCCGTCGCCGGGTGTGCCAATAGCACCGATTTCGACCGCGATGGGCATGGCAATACCAGACTGGGAGCAATCCTGCAATTGCCGCCCATCAAACCAAATATTTGATTTACATCACTTTTTTCACGGACAGGCGATCTTGTGTGAAGGCCCCGTCGCCGTCGGTACCCACCCGCTGCCCTACCCCGAGGCCCCCAGCCTCTCGGGTTGCATGGCCGCCGTCCAGCGCGTAGCAATCACCCCGCCGGCTTGCCGTATCGCAGTTCGCTGGCGGCGATTTTCTGGGACTGACATGTGCGGCATTTACGGCTCGATCGGCTTTGCGCCCGACGAAAAGCGGATTGACCTTGTCGCCCATCGCGGACCAGACGGACGCGGATGGCTGGAGTTCGCCTCACCAGCCGGGCCCGTCGCGCTCGGTCATCGCCGGCTCGCGATCATCGATATCAGCGACGCCGGCTTGCAGCCGATGGCGGATCGGTCCGGCCGCTATCAGCTCGTGTTCAACGGCGAACTGTACAACTACCTCGAGCTGCGCGAGCAGATGCGGGCCCAAGGCGAGGTGTTCGTCACCGAAACCGACTCCGAGGTCCTGCTGCGCGCCTATATGCTGTGGGGCGAGGCCGCGCTCGACCGCATGCGCGGGATGTTCGCCTTCCTGATCTGGGACGATCGCGACAAGACGCTGTTCGCCGCGCGCGACCGCTACGGCATCAAGCCGCTCTACCTGGTGCAGGGACCGCAGGGCATTGCGTTCGCGTCCGAGATCAAGCAGTTGCTCGGACTGCCCGGCGTCAGCGGCCGCATGAACATCGTCCGCGTGCACGATTTCCTTGCCGCGGGCACCGCCGATCACACGTCCGAAACAATGTTCGCCGGCGTCCATCAGCTGCGCGGCGGCGAATTCGCGGTTGTCGAAGCGGGCAAGGGCCTCCCTCTGCAAGCAACGGTGCGGCGCTGGTATCCGGCAACGTCCGCCGACATCCGATTGAGCGAGGCGGAAGCCGGCGAGCGATTTCGTGCGCTGCTCACCGATTCCGTTCGGGTGCACCTGCGGTCCGATGTTCCGGTCGGCTCCTGCCTGTCCGGCGGACTCGATTCGTCATCGATCGTATGCCTGATGTCGCGGTTCCTCGAATCCGACAACGGCGAAGCCAAGGTCAACACCGTCTCGGCCTGCTACGCGGAAAAGAGCGTCGACGAAAAGCCCTTCATGGATTCGGTGGTGGCGCATGCGCGGACCGAACCGCACTACGTGTTCCCCAGGGCCGAGGACGTCTTCGCGAAAGCTTCAGACCTCACCTGGCATCAGGACGAACCGTTCGGCTCCACCTCCATCTTTGCGCAATGGTGCGTGTTCGAGGAGGCTCGTCGCGTCGGCGTCAAGGTGATGCTCGACGGACAGGGCGCCGACGAGCAGCTCGCCGGCTATCACGGCAGCTTCTACTATCACATGGCGGACTTGACGCGGCGGCGTCAGTTCGCGCGGCTGCTGCGCACGATCGTCGAGCGTAACCGCTATCATGGCACGCCTCTCAGCGAACAGTTCCAGCATTACATACTGCCGTTGCTGCCGCAAAGCATCGCGCAGCGCCTGCGCCGGACGCACCAGGCGCTTGTGCATCATGATTGGCTGGGCACCGACCTGATCCGCGAACAAGGAAACAAGACGAGCGCGCTGGAAGTCGCCGGCGAGTTGTTGGGCCTACCGCCGATCACCGATATCCGTACCTTGTGCCTGGTCTTCACCTACGGCGCCAATCTTCAACTGCTGCTGCACTGGGAGGACCGCAATTCGATGGCGCATTCCATAGAGGCGCGTGTGCCGTTTCTCGACCATCCGTTGGTCGAGTTCGATCTGGCGCTCGGCAACGACCACAAGATCGTCGGCGGCGACACCAAGCGGGTGCTGCGCGTAGGCATGTCCGGGATTCTGCCCGAAGACGTACGGCAGCGCCGCGACAAGCTCGGCTTCGCCACGCCCGAGCAGATATGGTTTCGCGGACCGCTGCGTGGCCTCGTCGTTGACGGCATCGAAGCGACCTTGCGGCGCTACCCCGACCTGATGAACGCCGATGGCGTGCGGGCGCTGGCGTCCGACATGCTGGAGGGCCGCCGCACCCTCGACTTCACGCTCTGGCGCATCGTCAACCTCGGCATCTGGGGCGAGCGGTTCAACGTCGGTCTCTGACGAAGCATACAATGCGCGACAGCAACAGCGATGTCCGGTAGCATCGCGACCGGGCAGCGCGTGCGACGCGGCGGGCATGGAAAAATCTCTGATCGCTTTGATGGCAATTCCGATTACCGCGGCGGCACTGACGGTGCTGGCGACCGCCATGTCGCTGCCATGGCTCCGATCGCACACACTGGTGATACCCGAAAAGCGCTCATCGCACCGCCAGCCGACGCCTCAGGGGGGCGGCTGGGCCGTCGTCCTCGCAACCTTCACCACGGCATGGTTCGCGGCCGGTCTATCCGGTGCGCTCGCTGCGGGCGAGCTCTGGCAGCTCTCGTCGCTCACCACCGCCGCCACCCTGCTCGCGGTGGTTGGATTCCTGGACGACATGCGCAACGTGTCGCCAATCGTCCGGCTGATCGTGCAACTGGTGGCTGCCGGACTGGTGGTCGCGACGTTGCCGGAGGAGCTGCGGATCGCGCCGGCGATGCCGCTCTTTGCCGAACGGTTGTGCACACTCTTTCTGGGCGTGTGGTTCATCAATGCCGTGAACTTCATGGACGGCATCGACTGGATCATCGTGGCCGAAGTCGTTCCCATCACGGGCACGCTCGTCGTCATGGGGCTGCTCGGCATCATCCCGAACGTCGAGATGTTGCTCGCGCTTGCGCTGCTGGGCGCAATCCTGGGCTTTGCACCGTTCAACAAGCCTGTGGCGCGGCTGTTCCTCGGCGATGTCGGCAGCCAGCCGATCGGCCTGCTGCTAGGATGGCTGCTGTTGGCTCTCGCCGGGAACGGACACGTGGTCGCGGTACTGCTGCTGCCGCTCTATTACTTGGCCGATACGACGATTATCCTGGTCCGGCGAATGGTTCGCGGCGAGCCGTTCTGGGAGGCGCACCGGACTCATTTCTACCAGCAGGCGATAGACAACGGCTTCACAGTGCCCGAAGTCGTCGCCCGCGTGTTTGGCGTCAACTTGGCGCTTGCGGCCCTTGCCTTTATTTCTGTCTCTGGCGAGAGCCTTCTCATCTCTCTGGCGGCGTTGGCCGCCGGCGCAGCGATCGTCGGAATTTTGCTTTGGCAGTTTGCACGCGCCAGAAGGTAGTGGCGCGTCAGGCCGCCTCGCCGCGGAAATCTGGAACCGCATCGCGCAGCACGCTGTAGATGACCGTACGGTCTTCACGGGCGATCCCCTGCTCGAGCGTCGCGAGCCACCCACGCATTGCCGCTAGCTGTGCGCCCCTCGCGCGCGCCGCCACGATTCCCTCGATGCCGATAGGAACGCTCGGTTCCTCGTGAGCAAACAGTATCTCCTGCAGTCGCTCACCAGGTCGCATGCCGATCAGCGTGATATCGATGTCGTGACCCGGCTCCAGGCCCGAGAGGCGGATCATCCGCTCGGCGAGATCGATGATTTTCACCGGTTGACCCATATTGAGGACGTACACCGCTACGTCGGATCGTTCCGGCCCGAGCGCGTGGCTCGCCGCCGTCACGACGAGGTCGCATGCCTCGCGGATGGTCATGAAATAACGCACCATGTCGGGATGCGTCACGGTGACCGGTCCGCCGGCTTCGATCTGCGCCTTGAATTTCGGCACGACGGAGCCATTCGAGGCCAGCACATTGCCGAAGCGGACCGAGATGAGACGCATGCGCGACTGATGAGACTCGCCGCGATGCGCGTGCTCGCCGTCGAGCGACTGGCAATACATTTCCGCAAACCGCTTCGACGCGCCGAGCACCGACACCGGCTCGATCGCCTTGTCAGTCGAGATCATGATCATGGCGGCGGCGCCGGATGCCACCGCGGCATCGGCAACATTTACCGAGCCGAACACGTTGGTCTTGATGCCCTCCTGCCAGTCGTGCTCGATCAGCGGCACATGCTTCAGCGCCGCAGCATGAAAGACGATGTCGGGCTTGAACCCCCCCATGAGATGGAAGATGCGAACTCGGTCGCGCACATCGGCGAGACGGCCCTGGATCGCGGCAGCGCTCCGCTTGGCGGCCAGCGATTCAAGCACCGAATGCAAGGCCGACTCCGCATTCTCGATGACAAGCACCCGCGCGGCGCCGAAGGTGACGATGCGGTCGCAAATCTCCGACCCGATTGATCCTCCACCTCCGGTGACAACGATCGACTTGCCCTTGACGAACGCTTGCAGCCGTTCGTAGTCGATCTTCACGCTCGGGCGAAGCAGCAGATCTTCGACGTTGACCGGCGCCAGCCGCAGCGCCTCACCGCCCTCGTCGAGCGACGGCAGCCGTTGCGTCGCTAATCCGAGCCGGCGCGCCTTCATGATGATGGCTTCCGGATGAACCCGTTGCTCTAGCGCGGATGGCGTGAGAATGATGCGTGTGACCGGCTGCCCGTGCACGGACGAATCCGCGATCGCGCGTTCCAGATCATCGAAGGTGCCGAGGACCGACACGCCGCGCACCGACTGCCCCTGGTCGGCCGGCGATGGCGACAGGATTCCGATGGGCCAGACCTTGCTTACCGCGCCGCTTTCGATCGCGCGCAGCAGCACCTCCGCATCGGCAGCACGGCCGAGTACGAGTGTTGGAGTAGACGCCGCGGCTTTGGCGGAATTACGCGTGCGCGTATAGCGGAAATATCTGTAAGCAATCCGCGGCCCTCCAAGAAAGAATATCTGGAGGAACCAGTAGAGGATGATCGTCAGCTTCCCGAAGAAAAACGCGCCGAGCACGTTCGGCGCCACGAGAATGTAGTCGACGACCAAGAGCGACACCGCCAGCACTGTCGCCGCGCGGAAGATGTTGTGCATGTCCGGCAGCGAGGCAAACCGCCACTTTCCCTTGTACAGGTGAAAGATCTGGTAGACGCCCGCCGCGTAGATCAGGAACCCTGGCAGCACAAGCACGAGCTCGTCCAAGCGCGCCGCCAGCCCGTCCATATCGAAACGCAGGTAGAAGCTCGCCAGCACGGCGCAAGCCGTGGCGACGAGATCATGCGCCATGACGAGCAACTGGCGAGAGTTGAAACTGGGCAATCGGATCATTGCCACCCCGGTGCCGGAATTGCATGTCTTTACCGGCGATTGCGAGCAGGCGCCAGCCCTGTATCAGCGCATGGATTCGCCGGAAGGCATGGCGAAATCTCGGTCCACGTTGTCGCCACTTGGTCTGCCATGCTTGCTATCCGTTGGAGAGGAACCTCCGAATCCGAATGCGAAGGGCTCGATCCATGCAGGAATATCCAGCTCGTCGCCGGAACATCGATCGCGCGCTGTTGCCGCATACGCCTAAAGAAGGCGAGAGGTTTCAAAATTGCTATCGTTCCCTGTCCAGCACGGCGAGTTCGCGTCGGTCCATCGCGAGCAAATATGTCCTAGTTTTCCAAGCAGCCGCAGGTAAATGCCGGAGCCGAAATACTATTAACACTTCTCCTGTATTCGCTTGAGCTTAGCCATTCTTTAGGGATATACAGCTTATTGATCGGTGGGCCCCGTTCCGGTTGCCGCTCGGGGCGCCGGCTTATTTTGTGTTTTCAGAACATGGGCGCCAGATGGTTGCACTGCTGTCCCGCGACCGGAATGTGACGAATTCCGACGTCTCCAAAGCCCTGCTGGACTGCAGCCGAGCGTTCTGGGGCGTCGCCCTGTTCTCGGCGGTCGTCAACATCCTGATGTTGTCCGGTCCGCTGTACATGCTGCAGATCTACGACCGCGTGTTGGCGAGCCGCAGCGTTCCGACGCTCGTCGCCCTGACGCTGTTCCTCATCGCAGCCTACGGCTTCCAGGGCGTGCTCGACCTGATCCGCTCGCGTGTCGTCGTCAAAGCCGCGGCGCTCTTCGACGAACGTTTGAGCGGAAGCATTCATCGCGCTGTCATCATGATCGGCACGCGCAGCAATTCTGCATCAGAAGCCCACCAGCCTGTTCGCGATCTCGATCAAGTCCGCGCGTTCATGACCAGCGCCGGTCCGACTGCGATCGCCGACATGCCGTGGGTGCCCATCTTTCTCGCGATCTGCTTCCTGATCCATCCATGGATCGGGTACCTTTCCTTCGTTTGCGCCGCCATCCTCCTGCTCCTGACGATCCAGACCGAACGGGCAAGCCGCCGATTTGTGGCGTCGGTCAACGAAAGCGCCGGCCGTCGCACGGCAATGATGGAGGCGGACCGGCGTAACCATGCGACGGTGGTTTCCATGGGCATGGTCGGCGCGCTCTCCGAGCGATGGCGCCGCGTCAATGAAAACTACGTCGCGACCGTTGGGCGATCGACGGACGTCGTCAATTCGTACAGCGGCGTCATCAAGGTGCTGCGACTGCTGATGCAGTCGGCAATTCTTGGCCTTGGCGCCTACCTCGTGATCCGCCAGCAGATGACTGCGGGCGCAATGATCGCAGCTTCGATCATGATGGGCCGCGCGCTCGCGCCGATCGAAATCGCAATCGCCAACTGGCGTGGATTCGTTGCTGCGCGCGATGGAGCGCGGCGGTTGTCGCATACGTTGTCGCGAATACCGGTGGATCGCGGCGCGACCGAGCTGCCGAAGCCGGTCACCAGTCTGATCGTCGAACATGTAACCGTCGCAGCGCCGGGCGCCACGTCGGCGATCGTGGCAAATGTCAATTTTCAACTGTCGGCCGGCGAAGTGCTCGGAGTCATCGGACCCAACGGCTCGGGGAAAAGTTCGCTGACGCGCGTGCTTTCGGGAATCTGGCCGCCCGCGCGCGGCACAGTCCGACTCGATGGGGCAGCGCTCGACCAATGGGACACTGACGCCCGCGGGCAGCATATCGGTTATGTCTCGCAGATCGTGGAACTGTTTCCCGGCACCGTCGCCGAGAACATCGCGAGAATGGCATCCGAGGTCGATAGCGCGGCCGTCGTCCGGGCTGCCCAGATAGCGGGCGCGCACGACATGATCCTGCGCCTGCCACAGGGTTACGACACCATGATTGGCGACTCCGGCGAGGGATTGTCGGTCGGACAGCGGCAGCGCATCGCGTTCGCGCGCGCGGTCTATGGCGACCCGTTCTTGGTCATGCTTGACGAACCGAGCGCAAATCTCGACGGCGACGGCGAAACCGCCCTGCAGGATACCATCAGGAGGCTCAAGGCCCGGCGTGCGGTCGTCATCATCGTCGTCCACCGTCGGTCCGCATTGATAACCTGCGACAAGGTCCTGATGCTCCTCAATGGCGCGCAGCGCGCATTCGGACCACGCGACGAGGTGCTCCGGCAGATCGGCGAGACGCCCGTCGCTCAGCCGATGACGGCCAATTTGAAAATTGTCGGCGAAGCGCCGGCCAAGGAACAGCGATGATAGACAACAGTTCCGCGTTACGGGGCACCATTCGCCGGCTGAATCTGACCGGTCTGGTCGTGCTTGCAGTTTTCCTCGGCGTGGGCGGAGGCTGGGTGGCGTTCGCGGAACTCTCGGGCGCTGTCATAGCCAGCGGCTTCATCGTCGTCGAGTCGAACGTCAAGAAGGTTCAGCATCCGACCGGAGGAATCGTCGGGCAGATCTTCGTCAAGCAAGGTAGCTTGGTCGAAGAAGGCCAAATCCTCGTGCGACTCGACGAGACCGTGCCGCGCGCAACGCTCGGCATCGTCCAGTCCCAGCTCGACGAGCTTCGCACACGACAAGCGCGATTGACCGCCGAGCGCGATCGCTCCGACAGCATCATCTTTCCCGAAGATCTGGTTGCACGCCAGAATGAAAGGACCATAGCGACTGCGATCGCGGGCGAGACCACGCTGTTCGAGTCGCGCAAAGCCGTGCACGTCGGGCAGCGCTCGCAATTGCGCGAACGCATTGCCCAGATCAACGAGGAGGTTCGCGGTCTTTCTTCGCAGCGCGACGCCAAGTTGAAGGAGATCGGGCTGATCGGTGAGGAGCTCAAGGGCGTTACCGATCTCTATAAGAAAAATCTGGTCAGCATCATGCGATATATGGCGCTTCAGCGCGACCAGACGAAACTGCAGGGCGAGCACGGCCAGTTGGTTGCCGAAATTGCACGGGCGCGCGGACGGATCAGCGAAACGGAGCTCCAGCGCATCCAGATCGATCGGGACTTCCGCTCGGAAGTTTTGCGGGAGCTGCGGGATATCGAAGGCAAAATTCCCGAGCTCAAGGAACGCTTGACCACCGCTGAGGACCAATTGAAGCGCGTCGATATCCGTGCACCGCAGGCCGGCAAGGTACATGAGCTGACCGTGCATACGATTGGCGGCGTCATCGGAGCCGGCGAGACGATCATGCTGATTGTTCCGCGCACCGACAATCTCGTGGTTGAGGCTAGGGTCTCACCGTCCGACATCGACCAGATTTCGCTCGGCGCGGCGGTCACCGTGCGCATCATGGCCGGCAACCAGCGCACCACTCCCGATGTCATGGGCTCGGTGACACACATATCGGCGGACCTTACCCGCGAACAGGGGTCGGGACTCAATCCCGGCCAGGTGTTTTTTATGGCCCGCATCTCGCTGAACAAGGATTCGGTGCGGGCGCTTGGTGATCTGCATCTGGTTCCCGGCATGCCAGCCGAAACCTTTATCGAGACGGGACTTCGCACGCCGCTAGACTATTTGATCAAGCCGCTGACGGAGCAGCTCGCGCGGACGATGCGGGAGCGGTGAGTTGAGACCGCCGCGTCGGCGCCTTTCTCGTTCACGGTAGACCCATGCGCTTTCTCGTCACCGGGGCGGCCGGCTTCATCGGCTTTCATCTGGCACGGCGCCTGCTCACTGAGGGCCATACCGTCTACGGGCTCGACGGTTTCACCCCCTATTACGATCAGACACTCAAGCGCCGGCGGCACGAGCTCCTCGCCGAGCATTCTCAGTTCACCGGCCGGGAGTTGATGCTCGAAGACGCCGCCCGGCTAGCCGACTGCGTCGGCGCAGCGGCGGCCGATGTCGTCATCCATCTCGCCGCCCAGGCCGGCGTGCGCTACAGCGCCGAGAACCCGCGCGCCTATATCGATTCGAATATCGTTGGATCGTTCCATCTATTCGAGGCGATGAAGCAACATCGGTGCCGGCACCTCATTGTTGCATCGACAAGCTCGGTCTATGGCGCCAATGTCGAGCAGCCCTTTCATGAGGGCCAGCCGACCGACCGGCCGCTCTCGCTCTACGCTGCGACCAAGCGCGCTGTCGAGGCGCTCGCGCATAGCCACGCGTATCAGTTTCACCTCCCCACCACCGTGGTCCGCTTCTTCACCGTCTTTGGTCCCTGGGGACGCCCGGACATGGCGTTCTTCAAATTCACCAAGAACATTATCGAAGGCCGCTCGATCGATGTTTACGGCTTCGGCAACATGACGCGCGATTTCACCTATGTGGACGACGTCGTGGAAGCGGTCCGGCGGCTGACCGATCGGCCTCCGGCTCCTGACGATCCGGACATCGCAACGCCGGCGGGGCCGGGTGTTCCCTGCCGCATCGTCAACATCGGCTGCGGCCAGCCGGTCGGGCTCGAAGACTTCATTCGCGTGATCGAGACCGAGATCGGACGCAAGGCGATCCGCCGGGAGCTTCCGATGCAAACCGGCGACATGGCGGCGACATGGGCCGATACCTCCCGCCTCGAGCGATTAACGGGGTTTCGGCCATCGACGCCGCTCGCCCGCGGCATTCATGAATTCGTCGCGTGGTACCGCAATTACTATTGTCTCTAGTCATCACCACGCACGTGGCCGCCGGTCTGAGACGGTGACAAATTTCGGGAGGATCGATATACAGGCGCTGGGGCACGCACGGCGCGCTTGCGCCGTCGGCATTTCAATGATGCCGCTCCAATGGCCTTCGGGAAGGCACAGTTCTTATGCGCGTAGTGATGATCGGCACCGGATATGTCGGGCTTGTGTCCGGCACCTGCTTCGCGGACTTCGGCCACGACGTCACCTGCATCGATAAGGACGCCGACAAGGTCGCCGCGATGAAGTCCGGCGATATTCCGATCTATGAGCCGGGCCTCGCCGAGCTTGTCGACGCCAATATGCGGCAGGGACGACTGTCATTCACGACCGCGCTGGAAGCGGTGCGCGAGGCCGACGCGGCGTTCATCGCGGTCGGCACGCCTTCGCGGCGCGGCGACGGGCATGCCGACGTGACTCACGTTCACGCAGCAGCCCGTGAAATCGCGCCGCTGTTATCGCCGACCACCGTTGTCGTCATGAAATCCACAGTCCCGATCGGCACCGGTGACGAAGTCGAACGAATCCTGCGCGAGCTGCGTCCCGAATGCGAAATCCAGGTTGTCTCCAATCCGGAGTTCCTGCGGGAGGGTGCGGCGATCCAGGACTTCAAGCATCCGGACCGGATCGTCGTCGGCGTCGACGACGCACGTGCACGGCAGGTGCTCGCCGATCTCTATCGCCCGCTTTACCTCAATCAGCCGCCGATTCTCTACACCGGGCGGCGCACTGCGGAACTCATCAAATACGCGGCCAATTGTTTCCTTGCCACCAAGATCACGTTCATCAATGAAATCGCGGACCTATGCGAGCAGGTCGGCGCTGACGTACAGCAGGTGGCGCGCGGGATCGGCCTCGACAACCGCATCGGGACAAAGTTCCTGCATGCCGGGCCTGGCTTCGGGGGGTCATGCTTGCCGAAGGATACGCTCGCATTGATCAAGACGGCGCAAGATCATGGCGTGTCGCTGCGGATCATCGAGGCCACCGCCTCGGTGAACGAACAGCGCAAGCGGGCAATGGCACGCAAGCTCGTGGCCGTACTCGGAGGCTCGATTCGCGGCAAGACCGTTGCCCTGCTCGGCCTGACCTTCAAGCCCAACACCGATGACATGCGCGAGGCGCCGTCGATCGCCCTCGTCACGGCACTCAAGGACTTCGGCGCCGAGATAAGAGCCTACGACCCGGCAGGCATGGCGCAGGCCAAGGCAATTCTGCCGGACATCGCCTATTGCGACGGTCCCTACTCCGCCGCCACCGGCGCCCATGCCCTCGTCGTGGTCACGGAATGGGAGCAGTTCCGGGCCCTCGACCTCGACCGGCTGAAGCAGGTGATGAAAAGCCCGGTCATTGTCGACCTGAAGAATATTTACCAGCCGAAACACCTCACTTCGGCCGGTTTTGTCTATGATAGTATCGGCCGTCCAAACGGCGCAAATCGAGAGAGATAGCCGCTGACCGGGGGCCGGCATCGTGTTAAATTGATCCTAAGGCGGGTGTCCTGATCGGGGACACGGGGGCAGAGGGGCCAAATGGGGTGGTTTGAGGAAAGACGTGCGGTGCTGCAACTCGGCCGGGTGGGCCTCGTGCTCGCCCTGGCGGCGGCGGCGGGCGGCTGCTTTCAGCCCCTCTATGGCGCCCGATCGCCCTCCGGCAGTCCGGCCCTGCGCGATGCGCTGAGCGCCATCGATGTGCAGCAGATCGACGCGGTCCCGAATACGCCAATCGCGCGGATCGCCGTACCGCTTCGAAACGAATTGATATTCAGTTTCACCGGCGGCGGCGAAGGCACCCGGCCGACCCATCGCCTCAAGGTGCAGCTCACCGGCCGAAGCGCCGTCGTGGCTGCAAGCTCGGTCACCGGCTTACCGGTCATCGAAAACTACACGCTGGATGCAACCTATTCGCTGATCGAGGTCAGAACTAACAGGGCGGTGGTGACCGGTCGCGCCACCACCACGGTGTCGTACGACCCCTCCGGCATCCAGCGGTTCGCGCGCATTAGCGGGATGCAGGACGCGGAAGAGCGCGCTGCGAAAGTGATCGCAGAGAACCTGACCACGCGCATGGCGTCCTACTTTATCAGCGGGAGCTGAGGCACACCTGAAGACCGCCGCGCCATTGCCGTTCCAGACGAACAAGTCCGACGTGACTAGCGCTTTTGCCCGCAACGCCGCGCCATAGAGATGGATATTTGCCGCTTTGACGTTGCTGGTCCCCTGGTTCTACGTCCGCAGCGATTTCGCGACCACCGTGGATTTCTTTCGGAAACCTTTCGCGAGGAACCGTTTGCCGCCGCAGTAACGCCGCTTCGGTTCGTGCAGGAAAACCATGTATACTCGGCGCGTGCCGGCACCATCCGCGGCATCCACTTTCAGGTTGCACCCAGTTCCCAGGGAAAGCTGGTGCGCGTCACGCGTGGCGCAGTGTGGGATGTCGCCGTCGATCTACGTAACGGCTCGCCAACATTCGGGCACCATGTCGGCGTTGAGCTGACGGCGGAGAATTGGGACCAGTTCTGGGTGCCGATCGGATTCGGCCACGGATACTGCACGCTCGAACCCGACACCGAGGTGATCTACAAGCTCACGGCGCCTTACGATGCAAGCTGCGAGCGAGCCATTGCCTGGGACGACCCCGACCTGGCCCTGCCCTGGCCGCTCGCGGCGCGGTCGCCGGTCGTCTCCGAACGCGACCGGCACAACCCAAGCTTCAAGGATCTTCCAATTTATTTTCAGTATGGTGCGGCGTAGCAGGACGAAGCCATGCGCATCATCGTGACCGGAGGTGCGGGATTCATCGGATCAGCGGTCTGCCGCCTTCTGATCGGGCAGGAGAGCGAGGACGTTCTCAACGTCGACAAGCTGACCTATGCGGGCAATCTCGAAGCGTTGCGCGAAATCGCAGGCAGTCCGCGCTACCGCTTCGAACGGGTCGACATCTGCGACCGGCCAACGGTCGATGCCTTATTCGCCGATTTCAAGCCACAGGCAATGATCCATCTCGCCGCCGAGAGCCATGTCGACCGGTCGATCGACGAATCGTCGGCCTTTGTCGACACCAACGTCGTCGGCACGCTCTGCCTGTTGGAATCCGCGCGCCGCTATCTGGCACGGGTCGGCAGGAACGTTCGCGACGACTTCCGCTTCGTCCATGTGTCGACCGATGAAGTCTACGGCTCGCTCGGTCCGGCTGGGCGCTTCACCGAAACCACCGCCTACGATCCGCGCTCACCCTATGCCGCTACCAAGGCCGCGGCCGACCACTTGGCGCGGGCCTGGCACTCGACTTACGGGATCCCAACCATCATCTCGAATAGCTCGAACAATTACGGCCCCTATCATTTTCCGGAGAAGCTCGTCCCGCTGGCTATCCTCAATGCGATCGAGGACAAGCCGATCCCGGTCTATGGCGATGGCTCCAATATCCGCGACTGGCTTCATGTCGACGATCACGCCCGCGCGCTCTACCGGATTCTGATGCGCGGCAGACCCGGCGAGAAATACAATGTCGGCGCCGACAGCGAGCGGTCCAATATCGCCGTCGTATCCGCTATCTGCGATTGTCTGGACCGGCTGCGCCCCGCGGGCGCCCCCCACAAACGGCTGCTGACTTTTGTCGAGGACCGCCCCGGCCACGACCGGCGCTACGCGATCGACGCGCGCAAGCTGCGGGACAAGCTCGGCTGGCGCGCCGAGGTTTCCTTCGATGCCGGTCTTGAGACGACCGTCCAATGGTATCTCACTAATGACTGGTGGTGGCGTCCGCTGCGGCAGGCTTATGCCGGCGAGCGCCTCGGGCTTGCGGATTGCCGGTCTCCTTGATGTCGAAACTTCGAATTGCCGTCACGGGAACGCGCGGGCAGATCGTCCGCTCACTGCTGGAGTCGGTCCCGACGCACGATGTCGAAATCCTCCCGCTGGGGCGCCCTCTGCTCGATCTCGGCGATCCGGCTACGGTCCATTCCGCGCTCACGCATGCGGCGCCAGACGTCGTGATCGGAGCGGCGGCCTATACCGATGTCGAGCGCGCCGAAAGCGAACCCGCCCTTGCGATGTCCATCAATGGGGAGGGTGCTGGCGCGCTGGCGGCCAGTGCGCAGGCGCTCGCCATTCCAATCATCCAGCTCTCGACCGACTACGTGTTTGACGGAGTGAACAGCACCCCGTATCGCGAAGCCGATTTGGTCAACCCGCTCAGTGCCTATGGGCGCTCGAAGGCGCAGGGCGAAGCGGCCGTCGTCGCCGCCAATCCCCGGCACGTCATATTGCGAACCAGTTGGGTGTACAGTCCCTTCGGCCGGAATTTTGTGAAGGCGATGATCGAGCGCGCAGCCCGGCAGAACGAGGTTATGGTGGTTTCCGATCAGGTTGGCAGCCCCACCGCCGCAACCGATATTGCAGGCGCCATTCTGGCCGTTGCGCGCCATCTCGTTGCGGGACAAAACGACGAGGGCTACGGCGTCTTTCACCTCGCCGCCGCAGGCACCACAAGCTGGGCGGACTTCGCAGCCGCCATTTTTGAGCTTTCCGCCGAGCGGGGCGGTCCGTCCGCACGCATCGCTCCGATTTCGAGCGCGCAATATCGGGCTCGTGCACAACGGCCGTCCAATTCTCGTCTCGACTGCACCAAGATTGCAGCGATATATGGAGTTTCATTGCCGCACTGGCGCGCCTCGCTCGTGCCATGCATCGAGCGGATCCTGGAGCGACGTGAATGAAAGGCATCATACTTGCTGGCGGCACCGGATCGCGGCTTCACCCGATGACCCTTGCGGTCTCCAAGCAGTTGTTGCCCATCTATGACAAGCCGATGATCTACTATCCCCTTACCACACTGATGCTTGCCGGCATCCGTGATATCCTGGTGATCTCGACTCCCACAGACATGCCGAGTTTTCGCCGCCTGCTCGGCGACGGCTCCAGGTGGGGATTGAAGCTCCATTACGCGGAGCAGCCGCGCCCGGAGGGTCTGGCGCAAGCCTATGTGATCGGCGCCGACTTTGTGCGCGGGGAATCCTCGGTGCTGGTACTTGGCGACAACATCTTCTTCGGCCGTGAACTTCCGGCGCTCCTGGCAGCGGCCTTCGCCCGCGACAGCGGCGCGACCGTTTTCGGCTATCGGGTGCGCAACCCGGAACGCTACGGCGTGATCGAGTTCGACGAGAGCCGCAAGGTCATATCGCTCGAGGAAAAGCCGCGTCGGCCCCGCTCGCAATGGGCGCTGACCGGCCTCTATTTTTTCGATCGGAATGCAACTGCCATCGCCTCCTCGATAGCGCCCTCGTCGCGTGGCGAATACGAGATCACGGACGTAATCCGCGACTACGCCGATCGCGGAGACCTGCATCTCGAACTGCTGGCACGCGGTTTTGCCTGGCTCGATACCGGCACGTCGGACAGCATGGTCGAGGCCGCCGAATTCGTGCGAGCGCTTGAAAAGCGCCAGGGGCTGCGGATCGCCTGTCCCGAGGAGGTGGCGTTCCAAATGAAGTTCATCGACAAGTCGCAGCTCGAACGCCTCGGCCGGGCGATGCCCAACAGCGAGTATGGCGAGTACCTGCTCCAGATCGCCACCGAAAGCTGACCCCGCGTGTCACGTTCAGCGCTTGGCGGAACGACGTTGGCGCTCCATAATCTCCGTAGTGCTATGGCCCGGCAGAAGCGGAACCAGCACGACTGTGCCGCCGGCCGCCTCGATCAGATCGCGCCCCACCACCTGCTCCAGGCGGTAGTCGGCGCCCTTGACCAGCACCCCCGGCCGCACGCGCCGGATTAGCTCAAGCGGCGTATCCTCTTCGAAGATCACGACCATATCGACCGCCTCGAACGCGGCGAGCACTTCGGCGCGCGCCTGCTGTCCCTGAAGCGGCCGTTCGGCTCCTTTGAAGCGCCTAACTGAGGTGTCGCTGTTGAGGCCGACAATCAGGCGGTCGCAGGACGTGCGCGCCTCCGTCAGTAGCCGGACGTGGCCGGGATGCAACAGATCGAAGCATCCATTTGTGAAACCGATGCGCAGCCCCCAGCGGCGCCACTCGGCGAGCCGGTCGTCGAGCAGCGACCAGTCGAACACGATCTTCTCCTCGGGAGCGAGCGACGCGGCCGGCAACAGCCGCGACCGCAATTCGCCGACCGAGACCGTGGAGGTGCCGCGCTTGCCTACCACGACTGCTGCGGCGGCATTGGCCGCGCGGGCGCTCAATTCCAGATTCGCCTTGGCGGCGAGCATGACCGCCATGACAGCCGCCACGGTGTCGCCGGCGCCCGAGACATCCCTCACCTTGACCGGATAGGCCGCGACATGCATCGCGCCCTCGGCTCCGGTGTAGAGCGTCATGCCCTCTTCGCTGCGAGTCACCAGCACGGCTTTGCTGTCCACGGTGCGCGCCAGTGATCGCGCCGCCACAGCGATGTCCTCGTCGGTTTGTACCGGTAAGCGCGCCGCGTCCGCAAGTTCCTTGCGGTTTGGGGTGATCAGGGTGGCGCCGCCATAGACGCTGAAATCGCGCCCTTTGGGATCGACGATCACTGGCTTGCCGGCGTTCACGGCAGCGTCGATGACGGCACGAATGACCTTCGGGCCGAGCGCGCCCTTCGCATAGTCGGAAAGCACGACTGCGTCGGCCCGAGGCAGCGCCGCGAACGCTGCCTCCACGATCGATGCCTCGATGTCGGACGACACCGGCACGGCAAGTTCCCAGTCGGCGCGCAGCAGATGCGTCGAATGATGTTCGGAGACGAACCGCACCTTGCGCGTCGTCGGACGCGAGCCGTCCACCAGCAGATGGGTTTCGATGGTCGGGCCAAGTTCGGCGAACGCCCGCTCCAGGATTTTGGCGGTGTCGTCGTTGCCGATCACACCGATGAAGATGCATCTGGCGCCAAGCGCGGCGATGCCGCGTACCACGTTGCCGGCGCCGCCTAGAAGCTGCTCCTCCCGTTGCACCGCGATCACCATCGCAGGCGCCTCCGGCGAAACCCGCGACACGTCTCCATAGACGAAGTGGTCGAGCATCAGGTCGCCGATGCACAGCACCGTCGCGCCGCCGAACTTCGCAAGCTCATGGTCGATGGGATGTGTCGTCACGACGAGCTCAGCGGTAGCGATCGGACCGGTCGAGATACCGATCAATATAGTGCGCAACAGCCTCCTCGAGCGGGAGGCAACCGCCATTATAGCCCGCGCGGTGCAATTTCTCGACCTTGCTTTCCGTGAAGTACTGGTAGCGGTCGCGTATGGCGGGCGGCATGTCCACATACTCGATATTGGGCGGTCGCCCCAGCGCGCTGAACATTGCCAGGACGAGATCGCGGAAGCTTCGGGCGATGCCGGTGCCGACATTGAACAGACCCGACACCGACGGCGTCTCGATCAGCCAGCGCACGACCGCGACCGCATCGTCGACAAAGATGAAGTCGCGTCGCTGCTCTCCGTCCGCGACACCTTCGCGGTGCGACTTGAACAGCTGTACCGGTTTTCCCGATTTGATGTCGTCGAAGCGCTTGGCGACGAGACTCATCATCTCGCCCTTGTGATACTCATTGGGACCGAACACGTTGAAGAATTTCAACCCTACGCATTGCGGCGGCAGTGGCCGAGCCTTCGTTACGCGCTCTTTCACCGCAAGGTCAAACAGATGCTTGCTCCAGCCATAGAGATTGAGTGGCCGCAACTGGGTGAGCGGCGCGTCGTCGTCGAAGCCCGCCGTCCCATCGCCGTAGGTCGCGGCCGAGGAGGCGTAGATGAAGGGCGTGCGCATATCGGCGCACCAGTCCAGCAGCTTCAGCGACAGGCGGAAATTAGTTTCGATCACGCGGTCGGCGTCGGTTGCGGTGGTGTCTGAAATGGCGCCGAGATGGACCACGGCATCGAGCTTGCGATGGTCGAGCCAGTGGAACAGTTCCTCCGGCGGGACCACGTCGGCGACTCGACGCTTACCAAGATTGCGCCATTTTTCCTCGCTGCCGAGCAGATCGTTGACGACGATGTCGGTGCGACCGGCCTCGTTGAGGCTGGCGACCACGTTCGACCCGATAAAGCCTGCCCCGCCGGTGACCAGCAGCATCACGCTATCCTGCTCGCGCCCTCCGCTTCCCTCCGACCGCGCAGGCGCGCCCCCTGAAGTGGAACGGAGGAACCGCTATAGCATTGTCCCGAGGCTACGGGTCAATCTCAAAAAATGAATTATGAATCAAGGTTGTAGAGCCAGGGGTCAGCCGCTTGGCTTGACACTCCCGCGGGGCTGGTCCGTATAGCCGGACCACCAGCAGTCAAAGGCAGGAGGGGTTGGGATGCATGCTGTGGTCCTCGCCGGAGGGCTGGGAACCCGCCTGCGCCCTTACACCTACGCAATCCCGAAACCGCTGATGCCGCTCGGCGATCGGCCGGTGCTGGACATCCTGCTTCGGCGGTTGAAGGCGAGCGGCGCAACCTCCGCAACTTTGTGTCTCGGCTATCTCGCACCGCTGATTAACGCTTTCGTCGGTAGCGGTGAACAGTGGGGCCTCGACATCTCCTGCGTCGTGGAAGATGAGCCGCTCGGCACCGCCGGACCACTGCGCCTGGTCCCTGCTCTTCCTTCCGACTTCATCGTGGTCAACGGCGACACCTTGACCGACCTCGATTTCCGCGAGCTATGCGACGCGCATACGCGCGCCGGCGCATGGGCGACGGTGTTCACGCCGGAAGTCGAGAACATCGTCGACTACGGCATCATCGAGCTCGACGTGACAAGCGGCGCCATCGTCAACTACCTCGAGAAACCGCGACGCACCTATCACGTCAGCTCGGGCATCTACGTGCTCTCGAAGCGGTTGATCGACTATATCCCGGCGGGTAGGCGCTTCGACATGCCCGATCTCATCCGCTGCGTACTGACGAACGGCGGACTGGCTCAGTCCTTTCGAAACAATGCCTATTGGCGCGACATCGGACGGCATGACCATTTCGAAGCGGCGAACCGGGACTTCCAGGCCGATCCGAGCCGCTTCCTGGTACAGACGACAGGCGTATGACACGCATCCTGGTAACCGGTGCGGGCGGATTTATCGGCGCGCACATCGTCGCACGCTTCGCCGCCGATCCTGCTTTCGATGTTGTGCGCGTGCTGCATCAATTCGCTCCACCCGGGCCACGGGGAATGACTACGACAAAGGCTGATCTCACAAATGCCGAAGAATCCGGCGGCCTTATCCGCACCTGGAAGCCGGATATCGTCGTTCACGCAGCGGGCCGGGCCGGCGTCAGCGAGGCCGACATCCGCCGGATCAACGAGGGGGCGGGACGCTTGCTCATCGAGAATGTCGCGCGCGAGGCCCCAAGGGCGCACATGATCGCCCTCGGCAGCGCGGCCGAATATGGACCGCCGACGGATGGCCAGCCGATGAGCGAGGATCACCCCTGCACTCCCCGCTCCGCATACGGCCGCGCCAAGCTTGCGGTCACCGAGGACGCGATGGAGCACACGCGGCGCGGTGACATCCGCGCGACCGTGTTGCGCCTCTTCAACGTGGTTGGTCCGGGTGTCGGCAAGCATCTTCCGCTCGGCGCCTTTTTTGACCGGCTGATACGTTCCGACCGACGCCACCAGCGAGCGGTCGTCCAAATGGGGCCGACAGACTTCGTCCGTGATTTCGTCGCGGTTGACGACGTGGTGCGCGCGGTCGAGCGCGTGGTGACAGGCTCAATCGCGGGCGAGGTCATCAACGTATGCAGCGGCAAGGGCCGAACACTGCGGGAATTGCTCATGCAGACCGCGGCGCTTGCCGGTATCGAGGTCGCGATCGAAAGCAGCACCGGTCAGGCCGTGACCGGAGACCAGCCCATCATCGGTGATCCGGGCAAATGCCGCGCGCTGTTAGGGTTTGTGCCATCGGCCGACCTGGACGCGGCGCTGTTGGCGGCCTGGATGCAGGTAATGCCGACATCGGCTAAAGGTAACGCATGAGCGATCTGGACGACGCCGCCGTCGCAACGGGACGCAAGGACTCGCTGTTCGCCGAGGACTGGGCGGCCCGCCACAGCGACATCGCCGCTCTGGTGGACGGCCGCTCGGTACTAGTCGCCGGCGGCGCAGGAACAATCGGGGCGGCCTGCGTGCGGCTGATCATCGAGCTTGGCGTGCGACGGCTTCACATCATCGATCTCGACGAGAACGGGTTGGCGCGGCTCGCGCGAGAGATTCGCGCCGCCATGCCGCAAGCGGGCGAGGTCGAACTGATGTTCCTGGCAGCCGATTTCGGAGACTATCCCGCCAAGGCGCATTTGCGCGCGGCGGGGCCGTTCGATCTGGTGCTCGATTTCGCCGCGGTCAAACATGTGCGCTCGGAAAAGAACGTGCCTGCGCTGCTGCATATGATCGCTACCAATGTGGTCAAGCAGGACCGCTTTCTGCGAGCCATTGAGGCGCAGCGGCACGAGTGCCGCTGTTTTGCGGTTTCCACCGACAAGGCCGCCGATCCTGCCAATTTCATGGGCGCGAGCAAGCGACTGATGGAGGAGGTTCTATTCGCCCTCGGCGACCGTCGCCGCGACATCGTGACTTGCTCCTCTCGCTTCGCGAACGTCGCGTTCTCGAGTGGCAGCCTGCTCGAAAGTTTCGTGCTGCGGTTGCAGGCCGGGCGTCCGTTGGCGGCGCCGCGCGACACGCGCCGTTTCTTCCTTTCGGCGCGCGAAGCCGCTGAAATTTGCCTGCTGGCGCTTGTCGCCTGTCCGAGTGGACAACTCCTGGTGCCCCGGCTCAACGCCGAGCGCCACGCGATCGAGCTTGCCGACGTGGCGCAGGCGTTCCTGCATCGCGCGGGCTTCCAACCGCAACTGGTCGAGGACGTGGCCGAGGCAAGCGCGCTGCTGGCGGCCGGGTCCGCTCCCGGTGCCCCCTATCCGATCGTTCTGACGCCGCGCGACACCGCCGGCGAAAAGCCGACCGAGGTCTTCGTCGGCGAAGGGGAGCGCCTGACATCGATCAGATCGTCCAGCCTGGAAGCGCTAGCGCCGCTGCGAGTGCCGGCCGAGGTCCTTGATGCCGTGGTTTCGCAACTCGCCGATCGGGTCGATGGTCGCATCCCGACGGCAGCGATGGAGGACATCGGCCGCATCGTCGGTTCAGCGGTGCCGAATTTCAAACATATCGACGGCGAGGCTCAGCTCGATGATCGGCTCTAGCGTGCGCGCTTCGTTGCCGGGATGAACATCGGCCTTGCGATCTACCGGTTGGTCCCGGCGGGAGGGCTCGAACGCCACGCCGTGCGGATCGCGGCGGCGCTGATCGCGCGCGGGCACCGCGTGACGCTCTATTCCACTGCCGGACTGGAGGTTGCGCCGACGGACGCCGAGACAGCATCGCTCAAGCCGTCCGGCTGGACCAATCACACGGCCATGCAATCATTCTCTGCACAGCTTTCCGCGACGCAAGGTCGGCACGATTTGATGATTGGGTTCCAGAAATTGCAAGGACTCGATCTGCTGTTCTGCGCGGACTGGTGCTACGTGGAGGGGCCTCGGCCTCGGCTCGCGACGCTGCTACCACGCTACCGCACCATGGCGGCGCTGGAGCGCGCCTGCTTCGCTCCCGAAGCCAGGACGCGCATCCTGCTGCTGTCAGAGCCTCAGCGTGCAGCCTATGCCGCCGCCTATCGCACGCCGGCCGAGCGCATGACGGTCTTGCCTCCGACGGTCGATCGCAGCCACCATTCGCTCTCTACTCCGACGGCAGACGAACACGCCGCCTTGCGCGTGCGCCACGGGATCCCTCCCGCATCGACCGTCTGGCTGTGGGTCGGACTGCAACCACAGGTGAAGGGCCTCGATCGCGCGATCGCCGCGTTATCGAAGCATCCGCAAGCCGTGCTGCTGATCTCTGGCCTGACGCCGTCCGATCGAGCGCTCGCAGCGCCCCTCGCTCAGGCGTGGCGGAACGGCGTCGCCGATCGCGTTCTGGTGCAAGGCGTTATGTCGGTGCAGGGGCTCAACGATCTGTTCGAACTGTCCGATCTGCTGGTGCACCCGGCGCGTCTGGACGTGACCGGCACCGTAATCCTCGAGGCGCTGGCCCACGGGTTGCCGGTTATCACGACAGCGAATTGCGGCTTTTCCGTCCATGTCACGGCGGCGGACGCCGGCATCGTGTTGCCAGTGCCGTTCGAGCAGAACAGCTTCGAACGCGCGCTCAACGAAGCCGGCCCGGAGCGGCGCGCAAGATGGGCACATCGTGCGCTCTCCTATTGCGCAGACCCCATGCTGTATTCGGGGATCGACCGCGCCTGCGAATTGATCGAGAACGCGGCCCGCGTGCGCGCGGGAGTGCCTTCGCCATAGCGATTGCGATACGTCATGAGACGCGCGGCCACACTCCGGCTGGGACACCTCCGTCTGCCCCTACCGGCATTTCGCCAGCCACCAGGTTTGCTTGCGAAGGATGACGAGACACGCTAGGTTCGTCGACGAAGCCTTTGAACTTGGAACATAATTCTCCAACTTTAGAGCCGCTGCGTGTTGCACGCAGCGAGCCCGCGGCGCAGGTTACGTGGTGACAGAGGGTAGTGGGGAAGCTTCTTCGCGACAATTCTGGTGTCCGAAGGATTCGGCAAGACATGCCAGCACCAACGTTCCGAGCGCGTCGAGGGGCAATCGTCGAAAGTAGCTCTAATTTAGCGTGCAAGTGCGGCATCCGTCGGTCGGCCACTAGGATGGCGTCTCGTCGCCACGATAGCGTCAGATGGTCAAACCTCCCGTAAGCGTGGTCATGTCGGTCTGGAATGCAGACCCCTATCTGGAGGAATCCGTCAACAGCATCCGCCAGCAGTCGTTCGGCAACTTCGAATTTATCATTGTCGATGACGGCTCAACCGATGGAACGCCGGCCTGCCTGGCACATCACGCAAGCCTCGACCCACGTTTGACAATCCTATCACAGGAGAACCGCGGTCTCGTGCCATCGCTCAACCGTGCCCTGGAGGCATCATCGGGTCGCTTCATCGCACGCATGGACGGCGACGACATCGCGGCCCCCGAACGCCTGGCGCAACAGTTGGAGGCGTTCGAGCGGATGCCGGACGTCGTCACGATCGGCACCGCCTATGAAGAAATCAACGCACAAGGCAACCACATCCGGCAGACCTGCCCGCCGCTCGGCGCAGCCGCGATCCGCACGACGCTCGAGCGCATGAACTGCATCGCGCATCCGAGCGTGATGATGCGCCGAGATGCCGTCGTTCGGGTCGGCGCCTATCGGCGGGCATTCCTGCACTGCGAGGACTATGATCTCTGGCTGCGGCTTGCCGAGATCGGCGACTTGATAAACCTGCCCGATTCCCTGCTGAAATACCGCATCTATTCCGGCAAACGGACGGCAAAATTCACGAAGCAGCAGACATTGTCGGAGATGGGCGCGCGCGCCGCCGCCGCCAGGCGCCGGGCCGGCCTTGCCGATCCAGTCGACGGCGTTGATCTCATCACACGCGAGGTCTTGACGGCTTGCGGCGTGTCCAACACAACCATCAACTTCGAGATCATGCGGCGCGCGCTGCAAAATGCTCGCCGGGTCGCCGCACTTGGCGATCGCAAGTCGCTGCACGAGCTGCTCGACCTTGCACGCAGCCACAAAGTATCTGGCGCCCGCAACAATCTGTATTATTGGCTCATGCGGCTAAAAACGCAGATCTAGACGCCGCCTGAGTTCAAAGTGAGGCAGATGCAGTTCGTCACTCCGAAATCCGATGACCCGCCGATATTGCTCGTCCCGTATATGTGGATCGGCGATTTCGTCCGCTGCCACACGGTGGTGCGCCTGCTCAATCAGCGATTTCCGGGACGACCGATCGATGTATTAACCACGACGATGGTGTCTCCGTTGCTCGACTACATGCCCGGTGTCCGCAAGGGCATCGTAGTCGATCTGCCGCGCAAGCGGCTGCCGCTTTCGCGGCACCGCGATCTCGCGCATCGACTGCGGATGGAAGGTTACGAGCAGACGCTCATAATGCCGCGGACCTGGAAGGCCGCGCTTGCGCCCTATCTGGCGGGAATTCCTGTCCGTACGGGCTTTGTCGGCGAGCTCCGTTTCGGCCTGCTCAACGACCTGCGCTGGGGCGAGCGCGAGCTGCCCCGCATGATCGACCGTTGCGCAGCCCTGGCATTTCCGAGGCAGCAGGCCATGCCCGGGGAGTTGCCGCCGCCGGCGCTGGTCGTGCCCGTCGACGAGGTGGCGGTTTGGCGCCAGCGCCACGGCCTCGCACTCGACGGCCGTCCGGTCGTGGCGCTCGCCCCCGGGGCGATAGGGCCGGCCAAGCGATGGCCGGTAGCAGCCTATGCCGATCTCGCCCGTCACCTGACTGCGGAAGGCACCCAGGTCTGGGTGCTCGGCGGACCGGGCGAGACTGCGCTCGCCGCCGAGATTGCCGGACGCAACCGGGCCTATGCACGCGACCTCACCGGTCCCGATTTGCGCAACGCCATCCTGGGCTTGGCGGCGGCGGATACGGCCATCTCCAACGATTCCGGACTCCTGCACGTAGCCGCCGCCATCGGCACGCCGGCGATCGGGATCTTCGGCCCCACCAGCCCATGGCATTGGGCGCCGCTCAATCCGATCGCGGCGGTGATCGAGAGCAACATCGCGCTTGCGTGCCGGCCTTGTCACAAGCCTACCTGCCGGTTCGGACACCATCAGTGCATGCGGGATATTTCCGCCGAGCGCGTGCTTGCCGCCACCCGTATCGCGATCGCCGCCGCGCGCGCGCCCAGCCGCGCCTGACCGACCGTCAACACACCCGTTCAACGGCAGACAGCACATCGGCGACGGTCGGAACTCCGATCTGCTTTCCGCCGATCACTTCGATCTTTCCGGGCCCAACCGGTGACGTGAGCCCGGGCGTTGTCGCGACAAACACCGCAACGGACGGCACGCCGAGCGCACCGGCGAGCTGCATCAACCCGGTATCGACGCCAATTACCAGCGACGCACCGGCGATGACATGAATCATCTCGGACAAGGGCCGCCATGCCGGCACGTCGGCATTCGGCACCGATGCGGCAATACGATTGGCCCGGTCCTGCTCGGTTGCATTGCCCCAAGGCAGCACAAGCGTCAGCTTGCGTCCGCTCAGCGCCTGCCCGAGAGCGATCCAGCGCTCGACAGGCCACTCCTTGCCGGCGCGGGACGTACCGTGCAGCAAGACCGCGTAGGGCGCGTCTGCCGGCGCCGCGAGCGCGGCCCGGTTCAATCCGAAATCCGGCTCGCCTTCCGGCGCATAGCCGAGCGCCATACCTGTCAGCATGCGATTGCGCACGACCGCATGAAGGTCGCGGCTGACGGAATGCCGCTCATTGTAGAACCATGATGCGATCGGCTCGCGAATATATTTCGAATCGAAACCATGGCTGCGGCCACGCGCGAAATGCGCGATCAGAGCCGAGCGAAGCAGCCCTTGCGTGTCGATGATCGCTTCGAAATGGCGCGCGCGAAGCACGCGCAGCAGGTCCCTGACCTCGCGCATGGTCGATGGTAGATGCAGAGCGCGCCGCCAGCGCCGCGATGGCGCCAGAATCACCTCATCTACTGCCGGATGCAGGCGCACCAGCGGCGCGAATGGTTCCTCCACAACCCAGCAGAAGCGGCCGCCGGGGCCGTGGCGCCGCGCCTCGCTCAATGCCGGCATTTGATGGACGAGGTCGCCAAATGACGACGTCTTGACGAACAGAATGTCGGACATTGCCGCCAGTTGCCCTTGGCGCTCCCGGCCGGTATGGCGGGTCCGTTCCCCGCCTCATTATACGCGGACTCCGGCCTTGTCACGGGCCGACGGTAATCGGACGTGCACGCTAACGGGATTTTCAGGATAATCGGGCAAGGAGTGCCCAGCAGGGCGATTAGAGCAACCCATGACGATCTTGGTCACCGGCGGCGCAGGATATATCGGCAGCCATATGGTGCACGAGCTGGCGGATGCCGGCGAGCGCAGCGTCGTCCTCGACAATCTGTCGACTGGCTTCGACTGGGCGGTCGCGAAAGGTGTTCCACTCGTCGTCGGCGAGACCGGCGATCAGCTCCGCGTCGCCGCTCTGGTCGCCGAGCATCGGGTCGACACCATCATCCACTTCGCGGCCTCGATCGTGGTTCCGGATTCGGTGCGCGATCCGCTCGGTTATTACCGCAACAACACGATGAACTCGCGCGCACTACTCGAAGTCGCCGTCAATAGCGGCGTGCGCCACTTCATCTTCTCCTCGACCGCGGCAGTCTATGGCAATCCCGACGCGGTGCCGGTCGCCGAAGATGCCTCGCTGCAACCCATGTCGCCCTACGGAAGCTCGAAGCTGATGACCGAGGTGATGCTGCGCGATGTCGCCGCCGCCTCCGGCCTCAAATACACGATCCTGCGCTACTTCAACGTCGCTGGCGCCGACCCGAAAATGCGCAGCGGGCAATCCACGTTGGGCGCGACGCATCTCATCAAGGTTGCAGCGGAGGCGGCGCTTGGATCGCGGCCGCAGATGGATGTCTACGGCACCGATTATTCGACGCCCGACGGCACCTGTATCCGCGATTACATCCACGTCACCGATCTCGCGCATGCCCATCTCGCAGCGCTGACGTATCTGCGCGGCGGCGGGGACAACGGCACGTTCAATTGCGGCTATGGCCACGGCTATTCGGTGCTGGAGGTGATCGAAGCGGTCAAGCGTGCGAGTGGAGCCGATTTCCCGGTGCGCTTGACCGGACGCCGCCCCGGCGACCCGGCGGCCATCGTCGCGGACGCTGCGCGAATCCGCTCACAGCTCGGCTGGACGCCGCGTTACGACGACCTGGATACCATCGTCGCCCATGCGCTCGCCTGGGAGCGTCGGCTGCCCGCCATACGCGCGGACGCCCAGGCAATTGGCCGCCGCGCCTGACTTCTGTCTAGGTCATTATTTTGGCTTGAAAAACCAGATCAAGGGGGGCAAGGGAGTCCGGCTCATTCGCGCTAGGGCAGGCCCCGGCGCCACGGACGGCGGATGCTCAAATCGCTATTGCCATCGGCACGCACCGGCTCGGACGGCGCGCTTGCCCTGATCTGGCGGCTCTTGTCCGATTATGGCGCCGCGCGGCGCAACCGCTACGCGCTCGCGTTCCTGCTGATGGCGGTCGCCGCCAGCTGCACCGCGCTGATCGCCTACCTCGCCGGCGACGTCATCAATCAGTCCTATGTCAATCGCGACTTCAGTGGCGTCGTGAGGATCAGTCTCATGGTGCTCGCGGTGTTCGTCATCCGCGGCGCCGCCAGCTACGGTCACGGGGTGACGCTCGCGCGCATCGGCAACAGCATCATCGCCGAGAACCAGCGCCTGCTGTTCGCCAAGCTGCTGCACCAGAACATCGGATTCTTCGCCGATCGCCACAGCTCGGAGCTGCTAGCTCGGCTCTCGACCGGCGCAGCCGCGGCAAATCAGGCGCTCAACCTCGTGATCACGTCGCTGGGCCGCGATTTCCTCACGTTGTTTGGTCTTGTGATCGTTATGGTGGTGCAGGATCCGCTGATGTCGCTTGTCGTGTTCTTCATCGCGCCGCCGTTGGTGCTGGTGCTGCGCAAGCTGATCCGGCGCGTGCGCACGGTCGCCTATAATCAATGGGCGGGTGGCGCACGCATCATGGAGACCATGCAGGAGACGGTGCAGGGCATCCGCATCGTCAAGTCCTTCACGCTCGAAGACCGGATGCGCGCTCGTTTCGATGCCAACGTCGCTACGGTAGAGCACGAGTCGAACAAGATGGCGCGAGTCGGGCACCGCACTAGCCCGCTGATGGAATCCTTGGGCGGCATCGCGATCGCGCTGGCCATGGTCTATGCCGGCTATCGCGTAGTCGAGACCGGCGCCGCGCCCGGCGAGTTCTTCTCCTTCATGACCGCGTTCCTGCTCGCCTATGAGCCCGCCAAGCGCTTAGCCCGCCTCAACGTCGACCTCAATGCGGCGCTGGTCGGCGTGCGGGTGCTGTTCGAGATCGTCGACAGCCCGGCGACCGAGCCGGCCGACCAGGACCGCCCGCCGCTCCACGTAACGTCGGCGCGCGTCGCATTCGAAGGGGTAAATTTCGCCTACCGCCCCGAAACGGCGGTGTTGCGCGACGTCTCCTTCGTCGCCGAGCCAGGCCGGGTGACCGCCCTGGTCGGACCTTCGGGCGGCGGCAAATCGACTATCCTGAATCTCCTGTTGCGCTTTTATGAAATCGAAGCGGGCGTCATCACGGTTGACGGGCAGGATATCACCTCAGTGTCGCGTCGCTCGCTTCGGAATCAGATCGCCTATGTCGGACAGAACGTCTTCCTGTTCCACGCGTCGGTTCGCGACAACATCGCGTTCGGCCGCCCCGATGCGACCGAGGCCGAGATCGTCGCGGCCGCCAAGGCGGCACATGCGCATGACTTCATCTCGCGCTTCGCACAGGGCTACGACACCCCGGTCGGCGAGCACGGCCTGCAACTCTCCGGCGGCGAACGCCAGCGCGTCGCCATCGCGCGCGCGCTCATCAAGAACGCGCCGATTATCCTGCTCGACGAGGCGACCGCCGCGCTCGATTCGGAATCCGAGCATCTGGTGCAGGAGGCGATCACCGAATTGTGCAAAGGTCGCACGACGATCGTCATCGCCCACCGCCTGTCCACCATCATGCATGCCGACCGCATCATGGTAATCGAGGCCGGGCAGGTCGCAGAATCGGGCATGCACGACGAATTGCTGCGCAAGGGCGGACGCTACGCGCTGTTCTACCGCATGCAGCTCAAGAGTCAGGAAACGCAGATGCCGGTTGCGCTGGCGTCCGGCGGGTAGACATTCTCGTGGACAGCGAACTTATTCTTGTCGATCGGCGCGATGGCTATCGCGTCATCACACTCAACCGGCCAGAGCGGCTCAATGCCTTCACCGAGGCCATGCATCAGTCGCTGCGCGCCGCGATCGCCGAAGCGCAGGACGACGAGACCTGCCGCGCGCTGCTGCTGACTGGCGCCGGTCGCGGCTTCTGCTCGGGGCAGGACCTCAACGACCGGCTGTCGAAGGCGGGAGAGACGCCGGTGCTCGGGGGCGCGCTTGAGGCCTACTACAATCCGCTGGTACGCCAGCTTCGCACGCTGCCCTTCCCGGTCGTGGCCGCCGTCAACGGCGTCGCTGCCGGCGCCGGCTGCAATATTGCGCTGGCCTGCGACATCGTCATCGCCGCCCGCTCGGCGAGCTTCGCCCAGTCGTTCGCCAAGATCGGGCTTGTTCCCGACTCCGGAGGCACCTGGATCCTGCCACGCCTGATCGGAGCCGCCCGTGCGCGAGCGCTGGCGCTGACCGCTGAGCCGCTGCGCGCGGAGACAGCAGAAACATGGGGCCTGATCTGGAAAGCGGTCCCCGATTCCGAGCTGCTGGACGAAGCCCACAAGCTCTGCCGTCACTTCGCCTCCGCTCCCACCATCGGTCTCGCACTGATCAAGCGCGCGCTCGACGCATCCTGGGAGAACGATTTCGAAACCCAGCTCGATCTCGAACGCGAGTTCCAGCGCGAGGCGAGCCTGAATCCCGACTACGCCGAAGGCGTGCGCGCCTTCATGGAAAAGCGCGCACCGGTGTTCGCCGGACGCAAGACGCGTCCGAAAACCGAATGATGGCCCCCACGGGGGACGAGCGTAAGGCAGCGGGGGGAACGCGCGTAAGTCAGCGCCGCCTCTTCGGCTTGGCGCGCTTGGCCGTCTTCCTTGCCGATTTCGCCCGCCGGCGCGGCAACCGGCCGTCATCGGCGAGCCTCATCGTCCAGTATTCCCAGGTGCGTCCCGAGACGTTGGGCAGCGCATTGAGCGAGCCCGCCATCTTCACCTCGCCCGGCGTGAGCTTGTCGACCTTGCCGAGCGAGTGCGCCTGGAGCTGGTAGATGGCGTTCTGGCACATGAAGATCGAGCGCGACACTAGCTCGCGGATGTCGGTGCCCACGACAGTGGCGCCGTGGCGGTTCATCAGCACCGCGGGATGCTGCCCGAGCGCACGGGCGAGCGAATGCCCCTCCTCCGGCAGGCGAACAAGAAGATTGGTATCCCCGAACTCGTCCTGCTGGTCCCAGAATGGCGTGCTCTCGCCTCCGGCGGCGCCGAGATGGAACACCGGCACGATCGGAACACCCGCGATGCAGAACGGCAGCACCGCCGGCGCGTGATGGTGGCAAACCGCCATCACGTCGGACCGCGCCTCGTAGATGCAACCGTGAATGACGCGCTCGGCGAATTGCCGTTCCTTGACCGGTCGCACCGGCTCGGAGTCGAGCGTGTATTCGATGACGTCGCCCGGCTCTACGAGTTGCGGCGAGCGCGAGCGCGGCAACAGGTATCGCGTTGGATCGGACGGATGGCGCATGCTGACATGACCGAAGGCGTCGAGCACGTTTTCATTCGCGAGCATGCGGCTCGCCAGAGCGAGCTCGTAGCGGGCTTCGTCGAGACGGTTGGGCAAATGACTGACCTGTGCATTGAGTGAAGGGAGGCCAGCAAACCCGAAACCTGCGGTCTTGCCAAGCGAGCCCGCGGAAATTTATGCCGCAGGGAGCGTGCAAATGCCTTGCCAGCGGGCGCGGATACCCGCAGGATTCATGCGAAACGCATTTTGCGGAGAAGCAAATTATGAATCCAGTCGTTGCGATCGTCGCGCCGGGCATGATGGGCGCTGCCGTCGGCGGGCGCCTGACCGCGTACGGCCTGAAGGTGCTGACCTCGCTCACCGGCCGCAGCGCGGAGACAGTGACGCGCGCCAAGGACGCCGGCATGGTCGCCGCATCCGACGAGGAGATCGCCCGCGCCGATTTCATCCTGTCGATTCTGCCGCCGGGCGATGCGGTATCGCTGGCACAGCGGTTCGCCCCGGCGCTGACCGCCAGCAATGCCAAGCCGATCTATGTGGACTGCAACGCCATCAGCCCGCCAACCCTTGAGCGGGTGGCCGCCGCGATCGCGCCGACCGGCTCGCCCTTTGTCGACGCCGGCATCATCGGCTCGCCACCGCCCCCCAAGGAGGGGCCCGGGCCGCGCTTTTACACCTCGGGCGCGCACGCCCAGCGCTTCGCGGTGCTCAAGAACCATGGGCTCGATGTGCGCGTGCTCGGCGGACCGCTGAGCGCAGCCTCGGCGCTGAAAATGTCCTATGCCGGCATCACCAAGGGCACGCAGGCGCTCGGCGCGGTGATGATGCTGGCGGCGACGCGCGGCGGCTCGGCCGACGCGCTCTACGCCGAGTTGAAGGCGAGCCAGCCACAGATGCTCGCCTACATGCAGCGCTCGCTCTCGATCATGCCCCCGAAGGCCTATCGATGGGTCGCGGAAATGCAGGAGATCGCCAATTTCGTCGGCGAAGATCCGGCTGCGCACGAGCTTTATTCCGGCGCCGCCCATTTCTACGAGCAGATCGCCAAGGATTTCGACGGTGACCAGAAGCAGGTGTCCCAGTTGAGGGACTTCCTGGCGAAGGGCAAGTAACCGAGCCGCAATCGCCAAACTCACCGGCAGCTGCAGGGCGCGCCGACGCGCTTGAAATTCTTGCGGGCGAAGCTTTCCGCGTCCATTCGGAAGGAAAAGCGGGCGAACTGGCACGCGCTGCGCTGGCGGCGCATCTGCTCCTCCGATCGCGAGTCGATCTCTATCCGACCGTTGGCGCAGAACACGCCGTAGCTCGAAGTGGTCTGCGCGAGCGCCGCGCCGCCCCCTAGCAACAGACCGGCAACGATTGCTGCACGGCAGGCAGATACGACGGTACGACGGACGGCGCGCATCACAGCCGCTCCGCCAGGAACCGCATCAGCCGCGGCGCGACGAAGCCGGAATGGCTGCCGGGCTCGTCGATCGGGTCGCTCAGCCAGTAATGCGGCGCGCCATGCACCACGCAGGGTCTCACCTGGAATTCCGCCTGCTTGAGCGCCGTGAGGAACTCCAGTGATTGCGTCTTGTAATCGACCGTGTCGTCCTCGGTGCCCCAGATGATGAATGCCGCGGTCTTGTTGTTGTCGAGGGTCGCGTAGCTGATCGGCGAGGCGTCGAAATAGAGCTTGCGGTTTTGCATCGGCGAGGCGCCGAGCAGCGACTCCACGAGATTGTCACCTGGATTCTGGAGTTGCGAGTATTTCCACTGCGCCAGCAGGTCGTAGATGCCGTAGGTGCCGATCAGGACCTTGACCCTGGTGCTGACCGCATTGTGCGGATCCAGCGGATAGCCGTCCTTGAACAGCGGCGAGTCGCCCGCAAGCCCAACCATGGCAGCCAGGTGGGCGCCCGCGGAATTGCCCCAGAGAGCGAAGCGGTCGGCATCGATCCGGTTTTCCTTGGCGTTGCCCCGCATGAACTGCACCGCCGCGCGCACGTCGTGAATAACGCCCGGGAACGTGCTCTGGCCCCGTTTCGTCAGCCGGTAGCTGATGGTGAAACCGGCATAGCCGCGCTCGGCCAGATAGGGGCCCCAATATTTGAAGGTGTCGCGCGAGCCGCGCCGCCAGTAGCCGCCATGGACGTTGACGATGAGCGGGAACGGCCCGTTGCCCGCGGGCAGATAAAGGTCCCCGGTCAGTTCCACCCCGTCGTGATTGGCGTAGGCCACGTTCTCGCGTAGTTCGAAGCCTTGTTTGGTCATTTCCTGCACAGACAATCCCCTGCTGTAGAATACCAGACCGTTCCTCGCCGCGCGGCTTGAGGATTTCCATTGGCGCGCGGAATTTCCCATAATATAGCAACAGGATTAGATGGAAATCGTCCGGAATGGCGAGGGTTTGAAAGTGGCGGCCGATACCGTGTCCCCGATCAAGGTCAACGACATCCGCATCGACATGTTCGAGCGCGGCACCGGGCGGCCGCTCCTGTTCCTGCACCCCGGCATCGGACTTGATCCGGCAGCGCGGGTGTTCGAGCGGCTGGCCGCGCGTTTCCGCGTGCTGGCGCCGAGCCATCCAGGATTCGGCAATTCCGAGCTACCGAAGGGCTTCGATACAGTCGACGACCTCGCCTACTTCTATCTCGACCTGATGGAGCAGCTTGACCTGCGCGAGGTCGTGCTTGCCGGCGTCTCGCTCGGCGGCTGGGTCGCCGCTGCGATCGCGGTGAAATCCACCGAACGGCTGTCCAAGCTCGTGCTCGCCAATGCCGTCGGCATCAAGGTCGGCGATCGCGAGACTCGCGACATCGTCGACATCTTCGCGGTGACCGAAAAGATGTTCAACGAGCTTGCTTACTCCGATCCGTCGATCGCCGCCCGCGACTACAAGGCCATGCCCGACAACGAGGTGCGCGCGGTCGCGCGCAACCGCGAATCGACCGCGCGCTATGCCTGGTCGCCCTACATGCACGATCCCAAGCTCAGGGGCCGGCTGCATCGCATCCGCATTCCGACGCTGTTCCTGCGTGGCGCCGCCGACCGCATCACCACCGAGCAGTACGGCCGCGCCTATTGCGGCGCCATTCCCGGCGCGCGCTTCGAGGCCATGCCCAACGCTGGTCACTTCCCCCACATCGAGCAGCCCGACGAGTTCGCCCGGCGGGTCATTGCCTTCGCCGAAGGATGAGCGGAATGCGCGTGTACCATTTCTGTGAGCATCCCTATCCCGATGCCTGGGACGATCCGCACGGCTATCTGCGCGTCGATCTGCCCAACCGCACCCTCGACCCCAAGCGTGCGGCCGATCTGTTCCACCGCTATTACGACGAATACCTGCTGGCCGACGAGCTTGGCCTCGACCTAATGCTCAACGAGCATCACCAGACCGCGACCTGCATGAACGCCACGTCCGTCGTCAGCCTCTCTGTGCTGGCGCGGCAGACCAAGCGCGCACGGATTTTGATCCTCGGATACCCAATCGGCCACCGGCCCGACCCGCTGCGCGCCGCCGAGGAGCTTTCGACCATCGACGTGATCTCGCGCGGCCGCCTCGACATGGGCTTCGTCAAGGGCGTGCCCTATGAGTTCGCGGCCTCCAACGCCAATCCGGTCGGCGTGATGGACCGCTTCTGGGAGGCGCACGATTTCATCATCAAGGCGATGACCTCCCACGACGCGCCGTTCAATTGGGAGAGCGAGCACTTCCACTATCGGCAGGTGAACATCTGGCCGCGGCCGTGGCAGCAGCCGCATCCGCCGGTGTGGAGCACGACCGCGAGCAAGACCAATGCGCGCGTGCTCGGCGAGCGTGGCTACGTGATGGCGATCCTCGGCTCTGGCTACGCAACCAAAGCGCTGTTCGACGCCTATCGCGAAGGCTACGCGTCGACCCACAACGGCGCGGTGCCAGGGCCGGACCGATTTGCCTATTTGGCGCTGTTCGCGACGGCGCGCGACGAAGCAGAAGCGCGCCGCCGTGGCGACATCGTCGCCGGCTATCTGCGCACCGGCGGCAATGTGCATCCGCCGTTCAAGAATCCGCCGGGCTATCTGTCGGTCGACGACAACGTGCGACTGCTGCGCGGCATGTCGCCGGAGCGCAGCTTCACCAAGGAAGGCCGCGTCATCGACATGCGCACCGGCAGCTTGCAAGACCTGATCGATGCGGTGCTGATGGTCTGCGGCACGCCGGACCAGTGCTATCGGCAGATCACGGACTTCATCGAATACACCGGCGGGCTTGGCCATCTCCTGGTGATGGCGCAGGGCGGTCATCTCGATCACAAGGACACCTGCGACAGCCTCACGTTGCTGGCCAAGGAGATCATGCCGAGGCTCAAGGCCTATAAGCAGCCCACAGCCGCGGCGATCGCGGCGGAATAGCGTCCGCCGCTGCGGGCGAGAGGCTCCGCGGGCGGAGGATCAGTCGGGCAACGCCACCCGGCCGTCGGCGCCGACCGCGATGCCGGGCGCGCAGACCACCTCCCATGGATGGCCATCGGGATCGGTGCAGTAGCCCGAATAGCCGCCATAGAAGGTCTTGTGCGCTTCCTTGAGCAGCCGTGCGCCTGCGGCAAGCGCATGTGCCAGCGCGGCGTCGACCTCCTGCGGCGTGGTGCGATTCCAGGCGAGCGTCATACCGCGGAAGGTCTGCGGCCGCGGCTTGTCCCACATGGCGGCGTCCTCCGCGAGCTTGTCCCAGGGGTAGAGCGCAAGCACGGCGCCCCCGGCATCGAAGAACGCCACATCCTCGCCGGTCGCACGCAGGCGGCGGACGAAGCCAAGCGTTTCATAGAAGCGGATGCTCGTTTCCATGTCGGCAACGCCGAGCGTCACGACGGTGAGACAAGGTTTTGCTTCGGCAGTCATCACTCACCTACTCCGTTCCAAATCGCGAATACAGTTATTCTTCGATGTGCCCTTCCCAATTGTGGTAAGGCACGATGGAACCTTCACGAGATACTGATGGGTAAGGGGTACGCAAACCGATAACGCAAAGCCCCTCACCCATCCTTTCCGTCGAGACTCAGGGCCTTCCTCTCCTGGAGAGAGGACGCACTAACCGGCGGCCCTCACAACGGTTCCTCATATTCAAAACAAACTCAGTTGTGCCGCTTCCCTTTGCGGCGGCGAGAACAGATCGGTGGTCAGCTTGGTTCGCGTCTTGTTGAGGCCGAGCTTCTCGCAGGCCGCCTCGAAGCGGCGTCCGATCATCCAGGCGATCGGGCCGCTCCCGGTCTGGCGCTCGCCCCATTTGGCGTCATAGTCCTTGCCGCCGCGGGTCTCGCGCACGAGCTTGAAGACGTGGCGGTGGCGGTCGGGGAAATTCGCCATCAGCCATTCGCGGAATAGGTCGCGCACTTCGAGCGGCAGGCGCAGCAGCACATAGCCCGCCTCCTTGACGCCGAGCGCCGCAGCCGAGTCGAGGATGCGCTCGATCTCCGCGTCGTTGATCGCCGGGATCACCGGCGCGACCATCACCGAAGCCGGCACGCCGGCTTCGGTGAGTTGCCGCAGCGCCTCAAGCCGCAACGCCGGCGTCGCCGCCCGCGGTTCCATCACGCGCGCGAGCTTCGGGTCGAGCGTCGTCACCGACAGCGCCACCTTAGCGAGCTTGCGTTTCGCCATACGCGAGAGGATATCGAGGTCGCGCAGCACCAATGCCGACTTGGTGACGATGCCGACCGGATGTCCGAACTTGTCGAGCACTTCGAGAATGCGCCGCATGATTTGGTATTGTTTCTCGATCGGCTGGTAGGGATCGGTGTTAGTGCCGATCGCAATGGTGCGCGGCGTGTATTTCGGATCCGCCAGTTCGCGTTCGAGCAGCTTCGGCGCGTCCGGCTTCGCGAACAGCTTCGATTCGAAATCGAGGCCCGGCGAAAGCCCGAGATAGGCATGTGTCGGCCGCGCGAAGCAGTAGATGCAGCCGTGCTCGCAGCCACGATAGGGATTGATCGAGCGGTCGAACGAGATGTCTGGCGAATCGTTGCGGGTGATGATCTTGCGCGTGGCGTCGACAGTCACCTCGGTCTTGAATGGGGGCAGCTCTTCCAGTTCCTGCCAGCCGTCGTCAAAGACGACGCGCGCCTGCGGCTCGTAACGGCCGGACCCATTCGACTGCGCGCCGCGCCCGCGACGGCGCTCCGCCCCGACCGCGACCTGGGCATCGAGGGGAGTGCCGAGATCGACGGCCGGGGCGCGGCGGGCAAAACCCGCCGGAGCGGAGGGCAGCTCCGTTGAGCGTCGCAGCGCGGAGGAAGAACGAGCCATGGGACTAGCTAGTCGATCTTCATGAACAAAACAAGAACATTTGCGCAGCGCGGCTATCCGGCTGCATTTCGTGGGCAAGGGGCGCCCGCGCACCTGATATGGTAGTAAACTCGGAATAGCGGAGAGCGGTTCCCGTGCTCAGCGTGGTCATCCCCACCCGCGAATCGGAACGGCTGCTGGTGCCGACGCTGTCGGCGCTAGTTCCGGGTGCAGTGGCGGGCGTGGTGCGCGAAGTGATCGTCGCTGATGCCGGTTCTCAGGATGCAACCGCGCAGGTTGCAGACGTCGCCGGCTGCCGCTTCGAGGCAATACCCGGCGCGCTGGGCGCGCGGCTCGTGTCAGCGGCCGCGTTGGCGCGCGCCCCCTGGCTCCTCTTTCTACGGCCGGGCTGCGTCCCGGAGCCGAGCTGGATCGAGGAGATCGAGGGCTTCGTTCGCGAATGCGAGCTCGCCGCCGATGAGCGCGCCGCGGTTTTCCGCTCGGGCGGACGCGGACGCTCCGCCATCGTCGAGATGCTCGCGCTTGCCGCTGCAATTTTCGCGCGCGCGAGGCCGGAGCAGGGATTGCTGATCGCGAAGGAATTTTACGGCCGCCTCGGTGGACACGATGCGAACGCCGCCGCTCCGGAAGCCGAGCTGCTGCGCCGTCTCGGCAGCCGACGCGTCACCGTGCTCAGATGCGCCATGGCGCAGTCGCGGTGAAGCCACAGAACAACCGTTCATTCCCGCGAAAGCGGAATTCAGAATCGTTGCTGAGATTCTTTGATCTGTGCTCTGTTCCCCAGCTTCTCACCTTTGCTAACGCTTCGGAAAGATGGAGCATTGCCCGTCGAAGCCTTGACGAAGACGGGTCGGGGGGACGAGCGGAAAGATACACATCCGAGTTGCTACCGGCTGCGCACGGACCGTCGCGTGGCCTTCTTCTTCGGCAATGCATGGCGCCACGCCGTCTCGATCGCGTTGCGCAATTCGGATACGGTCAGCTTGGACAGGGTTGCGGTCGTCCACCCTTGCCTGCCCCACGCATTCGGAATCGGCGCAAAGGCCTCAGCCGCCACAAGGCACTTCAACTCCTGCTCATCCGGCGTGAATTTCAGATTGGCGGTACGCTCGTCGGGCGCGAGCGTCGCGTAGATGCGCGCGACCCTGAACGCGATCCGATCAAAATGGGGGGCATCGGTCGTGCCTTCGAGCGACAAGGCGATGCGGCGGAAATCGGCCTTCGTGCTCATTTCGGATACGCGACCGGCCCGACCTAAGCGGTCGCCCCTTTCGCCTTCGGCCTTCGCATGTGCTCGTCCAGCCGCGGCATGATCTCGACGAAGTTGCATGGGCGGTAGCGGTAATCGAGCTGATGCACCAGGATCTCGTCCCAGGCGTCACGGCACGCTCCGGGCGAGCCCGGCAGGCAGAAGATGTAGGTCGAATTGGCGACGCCGGCGGTGGCGCGAGTCTGGATCGCGGAGGTGCCGATCTTGCGGAAGCTGACCATCAGGAACAGCGCCGCGAAGCCTTCCATGTGCTTCTCGAACAGCGGCTCGACCGCTTCGGGCGTCACGTCACGGCCGGTGAAGCCGGTTCCGCCGGTGGTGACGACCACGTCGATCGCGGGCGCCTCGATCCATTCCTTGACGCGCGCGCGGATGGCCTCGATGTCGTCGGTAACGATGCTGCGTTCGGCAACGATATGTCCGGCCGCCTTGATGCGCTCGACAAGCGTCGCGCCCGACTTGTCGTCGGCGATCTCACGCGTGTCGGACACGGTGAGAATGGCAATCTTGAGCGGTACGAACTGTCGCGTGTCGTCGATCCCGGCCATGGCGCCCCCGCCGCTCGGTGTCATCGTCCGCGACAGTATCAGAATGTTCGGGGCAGAATAGTGTCGGTGTCAGCCGGTGCGGCCGAGCACGTTGCCGAGGTCGTTGTAGACGGTGTGCAGATGCTGGGCTGCCGGATCGACGGAGCCGAGCTCGATCACGAAGCCGTCCCCGATCACGCGGTAGCCGAAGGCGCGCTCCGGCGTGTTCGCCCCGTACCAGGCGAAGTGCACCGCCTCGCGGTCACCCGTGCGCACGCGCTCGCGCTGTGCCGATGCGAGCGGCGGCGCGAGATAGTCGACCGCGTAGGTCTCGACGAGCCGCCACACCAGTTCGCGCTGCGCTGGCAACAGGTCGGCGGCGGCGATCCCCACCTTGCCCGCGTTGGCGCGCTCGCGCCCGGCATAGGAAAGGATGTTGTTCAACGGCGTGCCCGACAGGCGCGCCCTGCCTGCAAGCTTCGACGACAGGTCGCCGTAGAGCTTGCGCGCGAGCCCCTCCTCGGCCTTGAGCGTGTTGAGGCCGGCATGCTTACCCGCGGTCACGCGATTCGGATTGACCGAAAACGACGACGGCGTCACCGACACGATGCGGTTGTCGCGTACGGAGATCGACTGGTGCAGATGATGGCCTTCCAGCCGGAACGCCCATGCGCCGGTTTCGGCCGGCGTGCCGAACACTGCGAATGAGAACCGTTGCGACGAACGCTGCCGTGGCATGTTGCCTTGCGCGGCCAGTACGTCCTGCAATGTCATGACGTTTCTGGTCTTCTCGATGCCGCCGGGCGAGAGCAGGACCGCCAGAACGTTCCACGCGGTTTCCTTCTGCGCCGGATCCATCTGCTCGAGCCGCAGCCCGGGCTTGATGTTGTCGCCAGAGCCGAAATAATTCCAGTTGCGCCATTGCGGTGCGTTCGGCGCGAAGCTCGCGGTCTTTCGTCTGGCCGGATCGAGGCTGGCGAGGAATTTGCGCGCGGCGGCGAGCAGGTCCGCGGCCGGGGCGAGGCCGTTCGTCTGCGCTGTGGCGCTTGCCGGCAGCATGGCCGCGCCGACCATCGCGGCGCCGCCGGTGATGACGCTGCGGCGATCGGGAGTCGAACGATGGAGCATCTGACGCCCTCCGTTGTCGCGTCCGTCAAAGTCGCCGCAACGTCGGCCTATAGCTGCGCGGACGCCGCGAAGGTGTTGCAGCTCGCGACCGTGCCTTCCTTGTAGCCGGTGTTGAACCAGCGCTGGCGCTGCTCGGACGTGCCGTGGGTGAACGAGTCGGGCACAACCGCGCCCTGCGAGCGCCGCTGCAAGGTGTCGTCGCCGATGGCGCTGGCGGTGCGCAGCGCCGCCTCGATGTCGCCCGGCTGAAGCCGCTGCTCGTTGCGGTTGGCCCAGATGCCGGCGAAGCAATCGGCCTGCAGCTCGACCCGAACCTGGATGCGGTTGGCCTGCGGCGACCTCATTCCGACCTTCTGTTGCGCGCTTTGCGCACGCCCCAGGACGCCGAGCAGGTTCTGCACGTGATGGCCGACCTCGTGCGCGATCACATAGGCCTGCGCGAAACGGCAGGACTGGCTGCCGGCGTCGCAGCCGCGGAAGCGGGTCTCGATCATCTTGAAGAAAGAGGTATCCAGATAGATGCGCCGGTCGGCGGGACAATAGAACGGTCCCATCGCCGCCATTGCCTGGCCGCCGCAATTGGCACGGGTGCGGCCCGAATAGAGCACGAGGACCGGCGCGCGGTAGGTGCCACCACTTTTGACGAACACATCCTTCCAGGTCGCCTCGGTGCTGGCGAGGATGCGGCTGACGAATCGCCCGGATTCGTCTTGCGGCTTCGAGCCGGTGCGATTCGGCTGCGCCTGCTCCGTGCGCGGCTGCTGGCGCTGGATCATTTCGGCGCCGCCGATCAGCATCATCGGATCGATGCCGAGCGCATAGCCGACCAACCCGAGCACCACCACGGTACCGATCGAGAGCCCGCCGGCGCCGCCCGGCACGCCGCCGAACATTCCGCCGCGGCCACCACCACCGCCGCCTTCGTCGCCGCGACGATCCTCGACGTTCTGACTTTCCGGCAGGTCTTCCCAGCGCATGGCCTTGATTCCTTGCTTTGGCGATCGTCGCTTGGCGCCAGCGTCCCACCCGCCGATACCATCCCGGCCAATCAACGCAGGAGTGCCAGTATAGTTGCCGGGCAATTCTTGCCTAGCTCATCGGCCGCCCGATTAAGTCGATTTTTACCTTGCGCCTGCATGATGAGGGTCGTCGGTTGTAGGTCCCGCGTCACCGGCCGCGTCGCCTGAGTCAGAGTTCTGAGTCATGGTTGTGTCGCGTCGCGGGGCGTCCGTCAGGGCGCCCCGCGTCAGTTTTGAGTCCGCGAAGTCCGGTCGAATCGTGGTGGGCGATTGCGTCGCCGCCATGGCGAAGCTGCCGGCCGAGAGCGTCGATCTCGTCTTCGCCGATCCGCCCTATAACCTTCAATTGCAAGGCGATCTCAAGCGCCCCGACGATTCGCGGGTGGATGCGGTCGACGACGACTGGGACAAGTTTGCGAGCTTCGCCGCCTATGACGACTTCACCCGCGCCTGGCTCACCGCCTGCCGCCGCGTGATGAAGCGCTCGGCGACGCTGTGGGTGATCGGCTCCTACCACAACATCTTCCGCGTCGGCGCGATCCTGCAGGACCTCGGCTTCTGGATTCTCAACGACGTGGTGTGGCGGAAATCGAACCCGATGCCGAATTTCCGCGGCCGGCGCTTCACCAACGCGCACGAGACGCTGATCTGGGCGGCGCGTGAGGCCGGCGGCAAGGGCTACACCTTCAACTACGAGGCGCTGAAAGCGGGCAACGAGGATATCCAGGTCCGCTCCGACTGGACCATCCCGCTGTGCACCGGCGAGGAGCGGCTCAAGAACGGCGACGGCAAGAAGCTGCATCCGACCCAGAAACCGGAAGCGCTGCTGGCGCGCGTGATCCTCTCGTCGTCGCGTCCCGACGACCTGGTGCTCGACCCGTTCTGCGGCACCGGCACCACCGGCGCGGTAGCGAAGCGGCTCGGCCGCCGCTTCTTCGGCGTCGAGCGCGAGAAGGATTACGCCGCGGCGGCGGAGAAGCGGCTTGCCGCGACCAAGCCGCTCGAGGCGCCGACACTCGCGCCATTCATGACAGCGCGCGAGGCGCCGCGCGTTCCGTTCGCGGCGCTGCTTGAGCGCGGGCTGGTGTCCGCGGGCGCACAGCTTGTCGATGCAAAGCGTCGGCACAAGGCGCTGGTGCGCGCCGACGGCGCGGTGGCGCTGGGCGAGACGGTGGGCTCGATCCACCGCATCGGCGCGCTGGCGCAGGGGCTCGAAGCCTGCAACGGCTGGGCGTTCTGGCACGTCGAAACCGAGAGTGGCCTGATCTCCATCGACGCGCTGCGCGGCAAGGTCCGCGCCGAGATGGGCGTCCTTTAGCAGCGCCAGCGACTTTCTGCTTTAGACGCCGCCGAAGACTGGAGCCACTTTTCGAAAATGATCGTCCTCAAAGAGCAAGATGGAGTGCGATTGCGACTAAAGCTGAAGCGACCGCGCTCTCGCTCCGCTTACGATCTTCACTGAAAAAAGAAGAACAGGCCCTGCGGCCGCGCGCCGCGGTGCTGGATTTGGGCTTGAGCGTGAACGCGTGGGCGCGCCCACGGCGGCTGCCAAGCGTCACCCGCAACCCGCTGCGGCCTCGGCGCCTTCGCCACGCGCCTCTTCTTGGACGCCCTCGGCGTTGGCTTGACGTCATGACTGGGAGGCCGCCGATCCGCAACAGTAGTCCGGCCTACCCGGGCGAACGCCATCAACGCATCGATACCCTGCTTTGCGTTCTCGCGCTCTGCGACCGCCAAAGCGCGGCCTTCCATGTCCTCTGCCGAAGTCATCGCCGCTGCCTCCTGGAATCGAAACGCCTGGACCGGCGGCTTGTATGCGGCATAGCCGGCATTGGGCAGGACGGTTGGCCGTGTCAGCCAGAATATCGCCGCCGCGAACAGCCCCATGAAGGCGATCACAAGAGCAAGATAGAACAATAGTGCAATGTCGGCGCGAGGGGAGTCGAAGCGGTCCATGGCGCGAGAACGCGCCCGATATGCTGAAGGTTCCGCCTCCGCCCGTCCACAACCTCCGCGTGGTTGCCGGCCGGTGTGGCCCGAATGTCGGCCTTTAGGCGAATCCGCGATGCCCGATGCGACGCCATGACGTCCCGCACTGAGACAATCTGCGTCGGCAACACCGTTGAGCGGCGGAGAGCGATCCGCCAGAATATGCTTGAGCGGCGTGGCCGTATCGCATTCGCAGCCTAAGACAGGCTTGGCCGGGGGACACGATGGCAAAGAAAAACTCTATCGCTGCAATTCTGCTCGCGGCGGCCGCGGCTGTCTCGCTCGTGGCGCCCGCGCACAGCGAGTCCGCCGAAGGGTTCTACAAGGGCAAGCAGCTACACCTCGTCATTGGCTACAATCCGGGCGGCGCCTACGATATCTACGCCCGTGTCGCTGCCACGCTGCTGCCCAAATATCTTCCGGGAAGCCCGAAGATCGTCGCGCAGAACATGCCCGGCGTCGGCAGCGCCAAGGCCGCGAACTATCTATTCCAGCAGGCTTCGCGCGACGGCCTCACCATCGGCATGATCGGCCAGCAATTGCCGGTGTCGCAGGCGCTCGGCGACGCCAGCGCCAAGTTCGACATCCGCCAGTTCACTTGGCTCGGCCGCTTCACGTCGGGCGGCGAGGCGACCGTGGTCTGGCACATCTCGCCAACCAAGTCGCTTGCGGACGCCATGAAGCGCGAGACGACGTTGGCCGCGACCAGCGCCGGTTCGTCTTCGGATTCGTTTCCGCTGCTGATGAACCGCATCGCGGGCACCAAGTTCAAGATGCACAAAGGCCATCGCGGCATCACCGGCACGGTGCTGGCGATGCAGCGCGGCGAGACCGAAGGCGCGCACACAACGCTCGAGCAGCTCATGTTCGCGAACCGCGACTGGCTGCGCGACAAGCAGGTCACGGTGCTGGTGCAATACACGCCTGAGCGCCATCCGTCGTTCCCGAACGTGCCGGCGATGACCGAATTCGGAAAGACACCGCTCGACAAGCAGGTGCTGGCGATGTTCGCCGGCACCGCCGATATTGGCCGCGCGCTGATGTTGCCGCCCGGCGTCCCCGCCGACCGGGTGGCGCTGTTGCGCAAAGCGTTCGACGCCATGGTCAAAGATCCCGCCTTCAAGGCGGAGGTGGACAAGCGCAACCTGGAATTCGGCCCGATGTCGGGCGCCGAACTGCAAAAGCGCGTGGCGGCCTCGATGAAAGTGACGCCAGAGGTCATCAAGCACGCGATCGCCATGAGCCGGTAGTGCGAGGCGCACATCCGCTCTAGAATTCGACCATGCTTCAGACCATGAGCAAGCCGTCCGCCGGGCTCGACCTCGACAAGTACCGCCTGCGGCGGTTCGCCGAGCATCTTATCGAGATCGGCGAGGCGGAAGTCTACGGCGCGCCGGTCGCACTTGCCGATCTCGCCGCCGCGATCGCCGCCACGCCGAAGGCGATCGTGTTCCGCGACGTCGGTCCCGACCATTTCGAGATCGTCGCTGCCGCGGGCGGCAGCCGGCGCCGGCTGGCGGCGGCGCTCGGCGTCGACGAGCGCCAAGCCGGGCTCGAATATCTGCGCCGGCTCGGCAATCCGCAGCCGATCGTCGAGATCGCGTCCGAGTCAGCGCCGGTGCATCAGGTGGCGCGCAAAGGCGACGACGTCGATCTCACCCGGCTGCCGTTCCATCTCCAGCATGAATTCGACGGCGGCGTCTATATCTCGGCGTCGATTGACTATGCGGTCGATCCGGTGACCGGCAAGCGCAATTGCGGCTGCCGGCGGCTGATGCTGCGCAGCCGCGATACCTTCCGCGCCAACCTCACCGACATGTCCGATCTCAAGACGATGTACCTCGCCTGTCTCAAGCGCGGCGAGAAGCTGCCGGTGAGCTATGTCATCGCCTCGCACCCGCTCGACTATCTCGCCGCCACCCAAAAGCAGCCGGTCGACGAGTTCGCGCTGCTCGGCACTGTCCGTGGCGAGCCGGTACCGATGGTCAAGTGCGTGACCAACGACGTGATGGTGCCGGCCGACGCCGAGGCGGTGATCGAGGGCTATTTCGACGAGCTCGGCTATCGCGAGATGGAAGGCCCTTACGGGGAATTCTACGGCTATTACGGGCCGATGCACATCGACCCGGTGTTTCACGCCACCGCCGTCACCATGCGGCGCGACGCGATGTTCCAGACCGTGCTGCATGCCGGGCGCTTCGTCGGCCGCATGGATTCCGCCAACCTCGCCTCGCTCAACGCCGAGGTGAACGCCTGGCGGGTGCTGCGCACCGCGCGCATCGAGCCGGTCGCAATCAACTTCGCGCTCGCGAGCAACGGCCGCCAGCATGTGCGTCTCGCGCTCAAGCGCGGCGCGCCCGGACACGCGCGGCTCGCGATCGCCGCGCTGTTCGCGCTGCCGACCGTCAAGCACGTCTTCGTCGTGGACGAGGACGTCGACGTGTTCTCCGACGCGGAAGTGGAATGGGCGATGGCGACGCGCTTCGACGCCAGCCGCGATATCGTGGTGGCGGCGAACATGCCGGGCTTCTATGCCGACCCGATGGCGGACGACCACGGCATGGTTGCCAAGGCCGGCTTCGATTGCACCGCGCCGGTCGGCCAGCCCGCCACCATCGACTACCGGCGCGCGGTCGCGCCAGCGCCCGGGCGGGCGGCGGCCCGTTTCAACAGCGTGCAGTCCGCGCTCGAGTCTGGCGCGATGTATTTCGGCGAGCTGGCCGCTGCAATGGGCAGCAACGACGGGCGCGAAATTGCGCTCGAGCTCGACGTGCTGCGCGAGCGCGGCGTGCTGACGCGGCTGCCGAACGGCGAATGGGCGCTCGGTGATTCGCTGAAAGAGAAAAAATGAAGTTTGGTTATTTCACCCTCAGCGACAATAATTACCGCGACAACGACCGTACCCCGAACCAGTGCATCTCCGACATCCTGGCGCAGGCGGTCCACGCCGAGGCGCTCGGCATGCATTCGGTCTGGATCGGCGAGCACCACTTCTCGACGCTGGGCGTGAACTCCTCGCCCGAGGTGCTGCTCGCCTATATCGCAGCGCAGACCAAGCGCGTGCGGCTCGCGCCAGCGGTCAACGTGCTGCCGCTGCACAACCCGGTGCTGGTGGCGGAGCAATGGGCGACGCTTGACCTCCTCAGCGGCGGGCGGGTCGATTTCGCCACCGGACGCGGCTACGATCGCCGCGAATACGAGCCGTTGGGCGCCGATTTCGACAACAATGCCGCGATCTTCGCCGAGGGCGTCGAGATCGTGCACCGGCTCTGGAACGAGCCGGGCCCCCTCACCCACAAAGGCAAGCACTACGCCTTCGAGAATATCTCCATTACGCCGGTACCACGGCAGCAGCCGATCCCGATCTATGTCGCGTCGTTCTCCAAGCCGTCGATGGAGCTGGCGGCGCGACGCGGGCTCGGCCTTGTGGTTGCGGCCGGACAGGCGAGCGCGATGCACGGCAGCCTGGCGGCAACCGCCGAGCTTTATCGCGAGGCTTGCGCGGCCATAGGCCGAACGCCGGGACGGCTGATCACCAGCTACTTCATCCACTTCGCCGACACGCCGGGCGAGGAGCGCGCCGCGCGCGAGCGGCAGCTTCGCTATCACCAGGAATGCACCTCGTCGGCGTTTCCCGGCGATCCGAAGACCGCGCCGGAGAACTACCGCTACTTCGAGAAGATTGTTAACCGATACCTGAGCATGAAGCCCGAGGACTTCACCGACAGCGCCGTCCTGATCGGCAATTCCGCACAGATCGCCGAGACTTTGAAGACGAAGGTGGAAGCGGCCGGCTTCGATGAAGTGATACTTTACTTCAACCTCGGCCTGAAGCCGCACGCTCAGGTGATGGACGAGATGGCGCGCTTCATGGCCGAGGTGGCGCCGGGGTTCGGAAGCTAGCCGTCGATTGAGACTTGATTCTCGCCGTCATCCTGAGGCGGCCGCCATAAGCGCGTTGACGCGCGTCTTCGACCCGCTAGGGCGGCCCTCGAAGGATAGGCGGCCCGAGCCGTCGGCCTTCGAGGCCCTCGCTTCGCTCGGGCACCTCAGGCTGACGGCGAGAGGGTTCAAAACCCTACTTCCGCATCTCGCTCGACGAATTCACCGTCGCATGGACGTTGCGCGCGTAGTCGATGGCGCTCGGCACGTCCATGGTGAAGGCGCGGCGCAGGAACTCCTTGCAGCCTTCGGTCGCCGGGTTGGGCGCGGCGAGGATGGTCTTGCACAGCGCCTCGACGAACTCGTCGAGCTTGCCGTCGGCCACGACCTCGCTCACCAGCCCGCACTCGCGTGCGCGCAACGCGCTGATCACCGCCGTCGAATACACGAGATAGGTGAGCTCCTTGCGCGGCACCCGGTCCATCAGCGCCGACAACACCATGGTCGGCAGGATGCGGTGCGCCATCTCCGGAATCTGAAAGGTCGCGCTCTCGGCCGCGATGGTGATGTCGGCAACGCCGGCGATGGCGCAGCCGAAGCCGTGTGCACGTCCGGTCACCACCGCGATGATCGGGACCGTCGCGTTGCGGAAGGCATTGTAGGTGTTGAAGATCACGTCGGACTGCCGCCGGCGCACCAGCGCCTCCGGATCGACCGCCGGGCGCACGCCCATGCTGGCGCGGCCGACGCAGAAATCCTTCCCCGCCCCGCGCAGCACCACCAGCCGCGAGGTCTCGCCGGCCTTGTTGAGGATGCCGGTCAGCTCCTCCGCCATCGCATCGCTGGCGGCATTGCCGTGGTCCGGCCGGTTGATCGTCAGCCTCAGGATCGGCCCGTCCTGCCGGACCAGAAGTTCGTCGCTCATGCTTCTCCCCTACCTATTGTCACATTTGCTATAGTGCACCGGAATAACACCGGAACGCCAATCATGGACAAGACCTACGACCGCGCCGCCGAGGACCTCGGCAACATCGTGCATCTCGAGCACGTCAATGTGTGCATCTCCGACCAGCGGCTGGCGACGCTGTTCTATGTCGCGGGCCTCGGATTGACCCGCGATCCCTATCTCAACGTCTCCGACAACAACATGTGGATCAATGTCGGTCGCTCCCAGTTCCACCTGCCGACCGGCAACCCGCAGGTGCTGCGCGGCAAGACCGGCATCGTCATCGAAGGCCGCGAGGCACTGCTGACGCGGCTTGCCAACGTCAAGCCGCGGCTGGCCGACACCAAATTCGACTTCGCCGAGCACAACGACTACGTCCAGGCCACCTGCCCCTGGGGCAACACCATCCGCCTGCACGAGCCGGACGCGGGACGCTTCGGC